>CALMKE010000175.1 GCA_937867645.1 uncultured Gemmatimonadota bacterium
ATCCGGCTGGCCGATTCGGTCACGGGAATCTCGCTGCGCGTGGAAGCCGTGGTCGCGCACGCCGAGCGGCAGGGGGATCTGTTCGACCGCGGCTTCGCGACCGCGCGCGCGACGGAGGAGACGATCGCGCAGCTGCTGGACGATCAGGGAGCTATCATCGTGGTGCCGAGCAATTCGGCGCATCCGCTGCTGGAGCGGCGGACACGGTGGGTGCCGCAGGAGCCGGGGGAGGCGGCGCGGCCGCGGCTGGCGTTCCGGTCGGCGGAGATCGAACCGGCGCCCGAGCTCACTTTGCAGATGCTGCCCGAGCCGAAGAGGATCATGGTGCTGACGGAGCACCGGCGGGATCACGAGCTGCCGGCGAGGTACCGCGAGTCGGGCGAGTGGCTGGCGATTCTGTCAGCGCTTGGTCCGGAGCGCGTGTCCGGGGGCGGGTGGGAAGCGGATAATTTTGCCCGCGAATATTTCCGCTGCGTCACGCGGGAGGGAACGATGGTGTGGATATACCGCGACGTCCGGGATGGGAGCTGGTACTTGCACGGATGGTGGGATTGAGGACCGGCCGCCGGCGGCGCAAGGATGTGGCAGTCGCTTTCCGCCAGCCATATATTCGCGTCATGTCGGATCGCAGCGCGGGATCGAGGCTATCAGAGGGCGGAGTGTTTCCCCTGGGCGAGGAACCGGGTGCGGATTTATCGGACACGACCTCGATCGACATGCGGCTGGAGATGGTCTCCATCCTGACGCGCAGGATGTGGGAGCTCTCAGGGAAGCCGTTCCCCACTTACACGCGGCGCGAAATGCCCGGGCGGGTGATTCGCCCACGGTGAGTGAAGACTGGAACGAATTTCTTGAGGAATTGACGAAGGTTGGCGCGCGTTATCTGGTCGTCGGCGCGCACGCGATGGCGGTCCACGGCGTCCCGCGCGGCACACAGGACATTGATGTTTGGATCGCGCCGGACGGCGACAACGTGGATCGCGTCTGGCGGGCCCTGGTTGCATTTGGCGCCCCGCTCCATGACCTTGGCGTCACGCTCGACGACCTTCGCAGGCCGGATACCGTCATACAGCTGGGATTGCCGCCGAACCGGATAGACCTCATGACGTCCCTCAGCGGGGTGCCGGATTTCGAATCAGCATGGCGTGAGCGGATCGAGCATCCGGTGCGCGGCAGCTCGATCCCGTTTCTGGGCCGCGCCGCGTTGATTCAGAGCAAGCGTGCGGCTGGTCGGCACAAGGATCTCGGAGATCTGGAAGCTTTGGGAGAAACGCCTCCTTCGTAGCTCAGCCGCCCTGCTGACCGATAGCCGCCGGGATCACGAGCTGCCGGCGCGGTCTCGCGAGTCGGGAGAGTGGGTATTTGCATGGTTGGTGGGATTAAAAAACGGAGAGCGGTGTGCGTTAACCGTTGAGCTGTTTTGCGTAAGGCCGCAAACGGCGGTGGGAACCGCATGGGTTTTTCCCGCCGCCGTTTACGTCCTAACGGAGCAACGGTTCAACGGTGAACGCACACCGCTCTCCGGTGTGCTACTCCCCCAGGTGTTTCCCCGGCACCAGGTAATTGCGGACGTAATCACCCACGGCATCCACCAGCGAAATCACATCCCGGGTGTATCCCGTTTTCCGCAGTCGCGTAATGTCCGCCTGAGTGAAGTACTGGTACTTCTCCCTCAGCTTCTCTGGCATGTCGAAGTATTCGATCTTCGGGTCTTTGCCTAAAGCGGAAAAGACGGCGGCAGCGAGCGAGTTCCAGCTCGCCGCGCGGCCGGACCCGATGTTGAACAGTCCGTTGTGCTCGCCGGCAGCGACGTGCAGCGTCATGTCCACCGCGTCCTTCACGTACAGGAAGTCGCGCTGCTGCTCGCCGTGCGCGTAATCGGCGCGGTGGCTGTGGAACAGGCGGATGCGGCCGGTCTCCGCAACCTGGCCGTACGCCTTGTGCACCAGGCTGCGCATGTCGCCCTTATGATCCTCGTTGGGTCCGTACACGTTGAAGTACTTGAGCCCCGCGATCTTCTCGAGCCAGCCGTTGTGCGCGGCGTGCACGTCGAACAGGTGCTTGGAGTAGCCGTACATGTTGAGCGGCCGCAGCGTGTGCAGGTACGCGAGTTCGGCTGAATCGCTCATTCCCGCGGACCCGTCGCCGTACGTGGCGGCCGACGACGCGTACACGAAGCGGACGCCGTTCTTCAGGGAATACTCCGCGAGGTCCTTCGTGTACTGGTAGTTGTTGCGGATCAGGTACGCCGCGTCGGTTTCCGTCGTGGAGGAGCAGGCGCCCATGTGCAGCACCAGGTCGAACTTGCCGAGCCGGTCGTTGCACAGCTGGTCGGCGAGCTGGTCGGCCTCGACGTAGTCCTCGAAATGGAGCGGGCGCAAGTGGCGCCACTTGTCGGTGCCGCCGAGGAAGTCCACGACTACGATCGAGTCGCAGCCGCGCTGGTTGAGGGCCCACACGAGGCCGCTGCCGATGAAGCCCGCGCCGCCCGTTACGAGCACGCGCGCTTTGGAAAGATCGAGCATCCGACGAATCTAGCTTTCGAGGTGATGGAGCGCGTGTAATGTTAGAAACGATGCGAGACGATCCGCACCCGGCGCTCAGTCCCGAAGAATGGATTCAATACGGCGATGATCTTCAGATCATGGCGGACTGGGCCGCGGACAAGCGCCCATTCGGACCGGCCCGGCGGTTCACGCTGGAGGACAAGCGGCACGCTGTGGCGGCGATCGCCCTGCACAATCAACCATTCGGCTTCACGCACGACGACGAAGCGCTGCTCGAGGAGATGGCGCGGTTCTACGAGCACCGGGCCTTTGCCGGCGACGCCGATACGGCCGCGGGAATTCGGCGCCTGCTCAGGAGGATCTCGGCGCTGCTGCCGCCCAAGGCCGCGGAAGAGGTGTTGGGGAAGCTTCCCGGGTAGAGCCACCTCCCGGGTGTCGGACGGGGAATCCAGGATGTGGAGAGGCCAGAAGCCAGCTAGCCAGATGTCCAGACATCCCGGCCGTCTGGCTTCTCCTTTTCCGGATCTCATTTCCTGGATTCCCTCTCCAATTTCCAGTAGCCAGCTCCATTTCCGCTCCGTTACCAGGGAAGGGCCAACGGTGTGGATCTGTCGCGATGTCCGGGGAGGCGGGTGGTACCTCCCAGGGTCGTGGGACCAGCCCGAAATGGCCGCGAGCCGTTTGAGGCTGGAGTTAACAACCTCCCGCTAGTGTTCGGGCAGTCGAGACGAAGCACCGTCTCGACGCCCGGCTCTCGCCGAATGGCAGACCGGCTCGAACGTGGAAGCTGCCCGACGGACTAGCAGCAACAAGGGAGGGATCAATGTGGCACATTCGCAGAACGGGAATCCTCGGCTTCGCACTCCTGGCGGCGCTTGCGCTGGGCGTCGGCGGATTGGCGCGCGCGCAGCGCGCGGGCACGCAAAGCAAGACCGATCAACAGTCGGATACCACCCGTGCCCCGTACCGTTCCAGCATCCAGGTGGCGAACGACGAGGCCGACGAAGCGGAAGAAAACGAAGCTGGGGAGAACGAGAACGAGCAGAACGAGAACGAGCAGAACGAAGCTCAGGAGAACGCGCAGGACGAGGGTGAGGGCGGAGCCGCCGAAGCTGGCGAAGCTGCCCGATTCCAGTCACTCGCCCGCGTAACCGCAGATCAGGCGCGCGCCGCCGCGGTCGCGCAGGTTCCGGGTACCGTTCGCACCGTCGAGCTGGATAACGAGGACGGAAATCTCGTGTATTCGGTGGAAATTGCGACAACGGCGGGCGAGCGGGACGTCAAGGTAGATGCCGGAAACGCTCGTGTGCTGCACGTCGAGAAGGACGATCAGGAGCGGTAGTAGCGCTCCACGGCCCGACAAGACGGTAAAAAAGGGACGGCGCTGGACCGTGATTTGCGGCTCCAACGCCGTCTTACCAAATCCAAACGAGAGAGGCGGAACATGGTGGCGAACAGCTTTGGATCGATCAGGATCATGACGGGCGTGCTCGCGGTTGCGATGACCGCCGCGAGCGGGTGCGAGAAAAAGGCGGCGAGCCCTGCCGACACTGCCGCAGTCAGCGCGGTTCCGGCGGGTACCAGCGCGGCTGCGCCCGCGACTCCACAACTCCCCCCGGCGATCGAAGCGCTGGGCCACCACTCCGAAAATGCGTACGATAAAGTCAAACTGTCCGACTGGGCAGCCGCGCGCGCATCGGTCGATTCACTGGCGACATTTGTCGTCGCAATCGACAGCACCCGTATCGCGGAGCTTCCCGACGAATTTCGCGAATCGCTCGACAAGCTGAAGGGTGCGATAGCGAGCCGGTCCAGGACGGTCGCGCTTCGTGAGTCGAACAGGCTGACGTCCCTTGGAGCGCGCGTCGCGAAGGCGTTCAACCCGGTGGTCCCTGAGGCGGTCACGCTGCTCGATTACTACGGCCGCGAGATCGAGATTTGGGCGGCTGCCAGAGACGACGCCAAGCTCCGCGAGACAGGCGCCGCGATACGCTCGACGTGGGAAGGAATTCGCGGAGAGGTGGCCTCACGCGGCGGCACAGCGGAAGTTGCCCGCTTCGACAGCCTGGTGGCGGATGTCTCGAAGGCGAAGACTCCCGCGCAGTACCAGCGTCTCGCCAAGCCGATTCTCGATGAAGTGGATCTCCTGGAGGCGGTATTCAAACGCTAAAATCCATGCCTCGATTGCTCCTCCCCAGGTGGCCTCGGGTTCTGGGGAGCGCTGACGTAGCTCCAGGCAGGGCATAATCGCTCCTTCAGTACTCGCCTGGATCGCCAGTTACGGCTATTTCGCAGTCGCGCTCGGGGTGTTCCTGGAGAGCGTGACGGAAACGCGTACTCATTCCCCCAT
>CALMKE010000176.1 GCA_937867645.1 uncultured Gemmatimonadota bacterium
AGTCGGTGCCGTACACGTCGTTGTCCATCGTCTTCGGAATGGCGACGACGTGCACGCCCTCGTCGTGCAGCCGCTTCGCGTAGCTGAGCGTGTCGTCGCCGCCGATCGGAATGAGCACGTCCACGCCGATGTGCTCGAGGTTGCGGAGGACGTCCTTGGTGACGTCGTTGACCGGCGCGTCGTAGCCGGTGAGGTGTGCTGGCACGCGCTCGCGCGGGAGGTGACTTGGTCGCGTCCGCGACGTGTGGAGGAACGTTCCGCCGGTCCGGCCAGCGCGATTAACGATCGCTTCGGACAGTTCCTGCACATTGGCGGAGTTGTCGGCGCCCTCGGTTCGGTCATAGTCCACCAGTCCCGCCCACCCGCGGCGAACGCCGATCACGCGGTGGCCTTCGCGCAGCGCGCGGATCGTGATCGCGCGGATGGCGGGATTGAGGCCGGGGACGTCACCGCCGCCGGTGAGGATCGCGATTGTTCGTACAGCGTCCGCCATGCGTTCAAAGCTAGTGACTCCGTTGAAAACCCGGCGGTTTCGATTCCACGCCGCCCTAACCGCCTGCGCAGTGGCCGCCGCGGCGCGAGCCTGACTAGGCGAGCGGGTTGGTCCAGTGCAGCCTGGGAAACCGGGCGAAATCGGCGTCGCTTGAACACAGCTCACTCCCGCTCTCGATGGCCAGGGTCGCGAGGTGCGCGTCGGTGGTCAGGTTGCCGGCTGCGCCGGCTTCCTCCAACAGTGAGCGGAGGATCTGCCAATGCTCCGCGCCAGGCGCCAGGGGCACGACCACCGGTTGCGCGATCCATGAATCAACGACCCCGAGCGCCTGCTCGACGGTGAGCGGGCGGGGAAGAATCCGCGCCGTCGTAGTGATTCGAAGGAAGCCGAGGAGCACCATCCAGGGCAACGCAACCGGCTCATCGCCCGACAGCGTCTGCTCCAGCCAGGCTCGCGCGCGCGCATGGTGCACGCTGTCGCGATTGACTGCGTACAGAAGCAGGTTCAGATCAACGACCTTCAACGGCGGTTACTTCCGCAGCGCCAGCTTGCGGGCGATCTCTTCGTCCTCGAAGCTGGCGGCAATGGCGAGCGCTTTGTCGAGGCTGAGATCAGTGCGACCCATCGCGAAGGTAGGGCAGCGGTAGCGTGCGCTCGCTGCAGGCCGCTGCTCGAGTCCCCGGCGCAGCGCGGCGGTAAGCACATCCTTGAAGGGTACGCCGCGCCGGTGGGCCTCGGCGCGGAGGCGTTTCAGCAGATGCGGGTCGAGATCGACCGTGGTACGCATTGCTTGATGCTAACGCATCAGGCAATTGATGTCAATGCATCAAACTCTGCTGCCGTGCCGCCGCAAAAAAGCCCCGCAACGTCGCGGGGCTTCTTTATCACGTCACGCCGAGAACCTATTTTGGACGCGGTCGGGCCGAGACGGCGGCGTTCGGGAGAAAGTTCTCCATCACCCATACTTCGAGTGAAGGGCGGCCCGCCGTGTAGGTGATACGCGTTCCGTCCGGGCTGAATCGAAGCGCCTGGATCTCATCCGCGACGATGCCGGTCTCTTCGAGCGGTCCACCAGCGAACGGCACTCTCAGGACAGGCTCGTTGTTCGTGTCCGACGTCATGCCGCCTTTGCCGTCGGACACGATCGCGTTTCTCGTGAAATAGATGTGTCGTCCGTCAGGCGACCACACGAGATTGCCGAACCCGAAGTTCCCGGGAGCCCGCGCGACTTCCCGCGACTCACCGCCGCCAGTCGAGACGACCTTGATGCTGTTCACAAAGCGGCTGTTCGTGCCGATACTGTCCATCACAATTTCCGCGAATGTTATCCACTTGCCGTCCGCCGAGATCGCGGGGGCCCACATGTTCCGCTTCGTGTCGGTGTAGCCGTAGATATCCGTTGTCTGTGAATCCGTGAGACTGTGACGCACGAAGGTTTTCTGCCCGCTTTGGAAGTTTCTGTGTAGATAAATGACGGCTCTGCCGGAGTCTACGACGCCTGCAAACTGTCCAGAGGTGCTGCTCGGCGCGAACAATAAAGTAGCCGATCCGGTTTCCGGATCTAGCTGGAAAAAGCCTTCCTTGCCCGATTGGTCCGTGCCGCCGACGACAATTGATTTCCCATCATGCCAGAAACGCGGAGCGCTGCTACCCACCAGAGAGATCGGCGTCCGAATGACTCTTTCGCTGCCGTCGGTCAGGTTCCGGGTCACCAGAATCCGGGTGGTGGCGCTCGGCCCCGGCTGCCGCTTCGAGACATACACGATTGATTTGCCGTCGGGCGACCAGCTGGAATTCCGGTTCTCTCCCACGTACCGGTCCAACACCCTGCGAGAGGGAGCGGTTACCCGGCCAGTGGACGCATCAATTTCGGCAACGAATAGATCGGTAGGAGATGCATCAGCCGAGTAATACAATGACCCATTGGACGTCACGGCCATGGGATACATGGTGAATTCGGCATCCCGGCGCAGCAGCTGCGGCTCCTGCGCGGGAATCCCGTTCCGTACGGGGAGCATCCATAGACTCATGTTCCCGGTTCGATCGCTCGCGAAGATGACGTTCATTCCGTCGGGCGTCCAACCCACGAGCAGATCCGTCGCCGGGTGGGCGACCACCGATTCCGCACCGGTCTCGACGTTGAGCAGAAAGAGATCGTGCTGCCGCGATTCCTGGGACGCTGAATTGTCGTAGGCAAGCACTTTGCCGTCGGGCGACAGGCTGACGCGATATGGCTCGCCCGCCGGGAGCGTCTTCAGGACGCGGCGTGAGGAGTCCGTGCCGACCAGTCCGATCTCATGCGCTCCGTCCTTGCCGTAGAAGGACGCGAGAATCTGCCTGCCGTCGCGCGTCCACTCCCAGGGCGTCACGTATCTGATCGTCGCGCTCGAGTACACGGTTTTCTCTCCGGTGCCGTCCATACCGATCACGCGGATCTCGACATTGTGGAGGTCCTGACCCCTGCCGAACCATGAGTACGCGACTCTTTTGGCGTCGGGCGAAGGAACGGACGAAAGCGCGAACTCGGTAGAGCTCGCCCATGAACCTTTGTTCGTCAGCCGGCGGTTCGTGCCCGCTACCAGGTCGCGCACTGCGAGATCACCGGTGCTCCAGTCCACGTACGTGAGCGCCTGCCCGTCCATCGTGGGAGCGCCCAGAGCATCCACATCTACCCCCGCCCAGATCCGCCTCACGGTAGGGTCCGTGCGGGGGGCGGGACGGGAGCTCGCCGCGAGCGCGGCGAGGCGCGTGCGAGCGAGTGAAGCTTCGGCGGATTGCTCCGGATAATCGCGCAGGACGCGCGCGTAAGCAGCCCGCGCCTCGGCGCTTCCCATGCGCTCGAACGCACCACCCAGCTGGATAAGCGCGCGGGCGACCATGCTACGGTCCGAGGGGTGCTCCCGAATCAGGCGTTGATAAATGGCGATCGCGGATTTCAGATCGCCATCCGCCCGCTCGCTGCGCAGTCCCTGCTGGAATAGATCCGATGCGGTTTGCGCGCGCCCCGGCGCGGCGGCGATGAGCGTCAGCGCGAGGAAAGAAGCGAAAAGTCTTTTCATGGTATGCTCGGCGAGAGTGTGAATGACGTTTCTCCACGCAATCTGCCGAAAGCCGAGGCAGCGCTTGTCACGTACCTGCCCGGCAAGCGCAAAATATCTGTCACCAAACGAACTTGTATCCGACGCCATGCACGGTCAGGATGTGTCGCGGCTGGGTTGAAGCAGTTTCGATCTTCGCCCGCAGGGATGCGATGTGGTTGTCCACTGTGCGTGTCGTCGGGTACTCACGGTAGTCCCACACCGCCTGGAGCAGCTCGTCACGCGACACCACCTCTCCGGCCCGCGCAATCAGGTAGCGCAGCGCACCGAACTCCTTGCGCGTCAGCTTGAGCGGGCGTTGTCCCTCCACGGCTTCATACTTCTTGAAGTCGATCCGCACGTTCCCGAAGCGGGCATTTTCCGGCAGCGCGATGTCAGGGTACGCCCGTCGCAGGAGCGCGCGTACGCGGGCGAGCAGCTCCATGAGCGAGAACGGTTTCGTCAAATAGTCGTCCCCGCCGAGGTCCAGGCCGCGCACCCGGTCGCTTTCCTCCCCGCGCGCAGTCAGCATGAGAATCGGCGTAGCGACGCCCTCCTTTCGAAGCCGGCCGCATACGTCGAACCCGCTCAGCCCGGGAAGCATTACATCCAGCAGTATGACGTCGAAGGAAGAATCCCGAGCCAGCCGATATGCGGCTTCTCCGTCGCCGGCGCTTTGCACGTCGTATCGCTCGGCGCGAAGGTTGTCGACGAGCCCGCGAAGAACGGACGGGTCGTCCTCCACGACCAGCACTTTTCGCGCGCGGCTCATGCCAGGGGCAGGTGAAGGGACACGGTAGTGCCGGCTCCTGGTTCACTCCGAATCTCGAGCGATCCACCGTGCGCTTTTGCGATGTGGTCGACGAGAGTAAGGCCGAGCCCTGTTCCGGGTATGCGCGAATTTTCCGCCGAGGGAACCCTGTAGAATTTCTCTACCAGCCGTGGCAGGTACTCAGGCGGGATTCCCAGCCCCCTGTCGGCGATCTCGACGATCGCATGACCGTTCGATCGCCGCAAGCGCAAATCAATCGCGCGGCTGCCATTCGAGTATTTCATCGCATTCGCCAGCAGGTTGATGATCGCCTGCTGCAGGGCATCCGCGTCCGCGGAGACAAGCGGCAATTCTTCGTCCGCGGAGACGGCCAGTTGCAAGCCGTGCTGCTCCAGCGGGTACTCCATCGTCCGCGCGCAGCGATTGACGACTTCGGGCAGGGAGGTGTCCGCGAAGCGGTATATCTTCTCGCCGCGATCGATCTTCGATACGTCGAGGACGTTGTTGAGAAGTCGGGTGAGCCGTTCGGTTTCATGCACGATGTTCGCCAGGTATTCCGACCGGGCCGCTTCGCTGGACGCGCGGCCGAGAAGAATTGTTTCGGCGAACATTCTTATGGAAGTGAGCGGTGTCTTGAGCTCGTGCGACACGCTTGCGACAAAATGCGACCGTAGCTCCGACAGGCGGAGCTCGCGACGAACGTCGTACAGGACCGCGTACGCTCCGAACAGGCTCACGCAGACGACGCACAGGAGCATTCCGAGAAAGAAGGGCGTGGACAGCAGGGCCGACCTGTCCGTCATTGGGTAAAACGACGCTGCCACGGAGGGAAATTCGGGCGAGAGCCTGCGCGAACCTGCCGGAGGGCCCGGGCCCGCCGCGAGCGAAAGACGAGCGCCACCCGGAACAGAATCGCCTGCCGCAGAATTGAACTCCCTGATGATGGCTGCGGCGTCGAGGCCGATCACTATATCTCCGTCGGCCGGCTCTCCGCGGACAGCGGCCAGGAACCAGGGCGGAGATCCATACAGGGTCCAGGAGCTGCCGGCATCTCCTTTGGGAATCCGGATCTCACCCAAGCCCGCGAAGTCGGCCTTCAGCTTCGCGCCTTGATCCGCTATCCGCGCGCGGACGTCCGCGGCCGCGCGCAGTCGCGCAATTTCACCCTTATCCAGCTTTTCCCCACCTCCGGGCTTGCGCAGGAGCGAATCCAGAACGCTCCTCACCATGTACCATCCTTCCGCGGACACGCAGCACGAACCGAAGATCTGGCGGTCGAGCGCGGCACCCGAGAACTCCGGATCGACGGCAACAAGTCGTGCCGCGGCGTACGCGGCGTACGGAACTCCATGTTCGTCGCTACTGCGAAAAGAAAGCCCGGATATGATTCGATACTGGTGTACGCCGTCACGGTTGCGCCCTCCCGCGAGCAGCGCTCGGGCGAGCCCAAGGCGCGCGGATGCACTGTCGGTTGGTGCGCGCGCGACCTCGAGCGCGACCTGGTAGAGCCTCGCGGCGGCGACGGGATCAGTTACCGCGAATTCAGCGGCCTCCGCGTCGGCCATTGCGGCCTGGAACGACCGGCTTGAAGGCAGAGCGGATTTTCCCCTTTCCCAATCGAGAATGAGCCGGTCACCCCGTGCTGCCGCGACGAGTCGCACGGCGGTCTGATCGAACGGCTGCGACGCGGACCCGCCCGCCGAGTCGAATTCCGCGATTGCGCGCGTCCGCGCCGTTTCGAGCGTCGAGAGCAGGCTCCTCCGCAGCTCGGCGAGCCGTCGCGCGCGGTTTTCGTCCGCGCGCATGGATTCGAACTCGCGCTCGCGCTGCACGGTTCTGACGGCGATCGAAACCAACACCGCGCAGGGGAGCAGCACGGTCGCGAGGAAGAGTACGACCAGCCTGCGGTTAGAGCGGCGGGTCATCGACAGGGGCGAGCGGAATTACTGGATTGGCTCACGCCACAAAGTAGGGACGTATAGCCGATCACGTGTCATGGAATTGTCAGCTGACGAAAAAAGCCGAAGCTGCCGTGTAACTGTAGCGTGCTCTATCGCTGCCCAGCCGGCTCTAAGATGTGCCGCATCAGGTTGCTCGCCGGATCCGGGCCGCGGCGCAGGGCGATGTCCGCGGGCGCGCCGAGCCGCAGCATCGGGCCTGCGGGCGTAGTGGTGAGCGCACCAGGCGCTGGGTGGAGATACAGCCCGCCCGCGTCGATCGTGTCGATCGCCACCACGTCAGCCAGGTCGCCGACGTCACGCACGCGGCCGCCGGTCCGCGCGACGGCGTCGTCATAGTTGATCGCGACGTCCGCCTGCACCGGCGGCTTGCCTGGCAATACGAGCTGGCCGCCGCGAACGAGCAGATCGAACGCGCCGCCCGCATTGAACGGCAGCCGCTCGTACGCGTCTGCGTCGGCCGCCTCGTAGCCGCGCGTCGCGATCGCGTCCAGCGCCAGCAGGATTCCCGCGAAGTTCAGCGCGCGCAGGCGTTGCTTCTCCGGGTCGCCAGGCAACGCGCCGCTCTCGATCAGCACGGTGCTGGTGCCCCATTGCTGCATGAGGTC
>CALMKE010000177.1 GCA_937867645.1 uncultured Gemmatimonadota bacterium
GAGGACGACTGCCTGGTGCTCAGCACCGCGCACTCCGCCAAGGGCAAGGAGTGGGACGCGGTGTTCGTCATCTGGGCCCTGGACGGGTGGTTCCCTTCGGGGCGGTCGCTGTCGGACCCGGAGCAGCTGGAGGAGGAGCGGCGACTCATGTACGTGGCGATGACGCGGGCGCGCGACCACCTCGCCGTGATCTATCCGCTCAACAGCTACGGCTCGCGCATGGGCTCCGATTACTTCGTCGCGCAGCTCTCCCGGTTCATCGACGCGGGCGTGCGGGACAAGATGGAGCGCGTGACGCTCGCGGCACCGGCGGCAGAAGCGGCGACCGAGGCTCAGCCGCCGACCGTGGACCTGCGGGCGCTGTTGCGGGGGCGGTTCGCGGGGTAGCGTCCGCAGCCGGCGCGGACGCCGGAAACAAAACGCGGGGGACGCCGTTACGGGCATCCCCCGCGAATAGTTAGCTGGATCTACTCGCTACGCCTGATCGGTCTTGCAGGCGCTGCGAACGAACAGAGGGTTGTTCTCCTCGTCGAACGGGACGGGATACGCAACATCGTTCCCGAACGTGCCACCTCGGAAATTCGGGCCGCTCGGGAAAGCCTGAGCTGACGGCACCCCGTAGTTCCGAATGAGCCGGCGCAGGTCACCTTGGCGATGGCCGGTATTGTACAGCCACAACGCGCGCTCCCGGAAGATCATGTCCCGGCGACCTACCGCAGTGCCCGGGTCTACGAGCGGAGCCAGCGTTGTCGAAAATACCTGGACCTGGCGCGGATACAGACGTGCGAGGTGCGTGGCCGCCGCGGCCCGCAAGTCGTTGAGCCGTTTCATCATCGTCACGAAATCACCGGCCTGGTAGGCGGCTTCCGCTTCGATAAGCCTGGCTTCAACGCCCGACGCGAGTGGAACGTCGGAATCGAAGTCAGGATAGTTCTGGTTCAACCAGCATCGGATGGATGCGGTGAAGCACCCGTTGCCCGAACTGGGTCTACCCTGCCACGGAACCCGCGGGTCCTGCAGGCCACGGAAGGGGATGCCTTCCGCGCCGGGAGCCGTCGTCGGCGGCGGAGCAAAGCCACCGCCTACGGTCGGCGCATCCGGCCGATTAAGACCGGTGGGGCTGTCTGCCCCTTCCAGATTGGCGACCCCATACCGTCCGTTCAGCTGCAGGGCGGAAATGGGATTGTTCTGAGCAGACGTGTTGGTCGAGTGCTCGAGGAAGAAGACATATGCATCCGGCACGGCGGCTACAGCGGCTGCCGCCTCGGCATACCGCCCGATGTTCAGCAGCGCCCGCCCCTTGCCGACCGCCGCGAGTCGGTTGGCAGCGCTGCGCGCGACCGCTTCATTGAATCGCACAACGGCCGTATCGTTCATCGCCGTCGTTCCGATCCCTGCGGTAAATTCGATCGCATTCGGATCGATCGGTCCGGTATCCGGAATGCGACTGAAAGGAACATTACCACACCAGCCCTCACTCATGGTCACGTACACGTACCCCTCGATCGCCCGCAGCTGCGATTGCGTGACGGCATCCGCAGCCGCCGTCGCCGGCGAGGTGAACTGCTCGACTACCGCGTACGCCCGGCGTGCATTGAGCCGCGCCTGGTGCAGCGCCCCGTAGGCACCATCGGAGATGTTGCCCAGTGTCGGCGGCTGCAAAGCCCTGAGGTCCGCGGCCTGCCGGGTCGTGAACGTATCACCATAGTAGAACTCGTCGGTGAGCACAGCCGAAGCGGAGAGGAAAGCATCGCCGCCGAAGCCGCTGTAGCCACCAACGAACTGGCGCGTTGCGCCACTCACCAGCGCGGGCACAGCGCCCAGTCCGGTGAGATCTTCCGGACGCAGCCGCTCCGGATCTGTCACTGCAACCAGCTCGTCCGTGTTGCACGCGGCCAGCGGCAGTGCAAGCGCCACCGCGACAACCAGTCTGGAAAGGGCCCGTGGGCCGTTCCCTCTATAGAAAAGATTCATGTTTATCTCGCAGTTTTAGAGTCGGAAGTCGAACCGAAGCGTGAACGTCCGCACTGGCGGCTGGGTGTTGAATTCACCCTGGGTAAAGTTGGAGCCACCGCCCGTTTCGTTGATTTCGGGGTCCAGACCCGTGTAGTCGGTCCACGTGCCCAGGTTGCGCCCTGCCAGCGACAGCGCCGCTCCCCTCAACGCGCCAAAACGACTCGACACTGACTCAGGTACGCCCAGACGCAGCGTCAGCTCTCTCCATTTCACGAATGTGCCGTCCTCTATGTAGCCGTACGGGGTACCCCCCATGTACCGAGCCGCGATGAATGCCGCCTGGCTCTGCAGCGAAGCATTGGGATCCGACAGGGCCCCGCACTGCCCCACCCAGGGATTTGCGTCCAGCGTGGTACAGCGGAATCGCTCGGTGTAGTTCAACTGCTTGTGACCGGCGCGTCGCTCGAACAACGTCGAAATGCTGATGTCGCGGAAAAGCGTGAGCGCCAGGCTCAGCCCCTGCGTGTTCGTCGGAAGCATCGGGCCGACGTACGCTATCGGCAGGGTATCGATCCCGCCCTCGTCGTTCCGCACCCGGAGAAACTTCGACGAGTCCACCGTGACTTCGGCGCGCGAGAGCTTGCCGTCGCCGTTGGCGTCGGTGAACTTGATCGGCGCGGCAAAATAAGCTCCCGTGGGGAACCCTTCCCGATGCGCCTGCGCTCCCCGGTTGATCTGGATCGGCGCGATGCCTTCTCCCAGCTCCTCGATCTTGTTCCTGAGCGTCGTCGCCGTGATTCTCACGTCGAAACCGATTCGCTCGGTGTTGATCGCGTTGACGTTGAGCCCGAACTCCGTACCCCAGTTCTTCACGCTTCCAAGGTTCTGGAAGACCGAGCCGGTAAGGCCTGCCGACGGAGCGAGGTTGCGCGAGACAAGCGCGTCCTTGGACCGGCGGGTAAAGGCGGTGAACTCGGTCGAAACACGATTATCGAAGAAGCCCGCGTCAAAGCCGCCCTCGAACTCCGTGGTGCGCTCGACCTTCAGCGCCGGGTTACCGGTGGACGTCAGGACGAGCGCGGGGGTCTCGGCTCCACCCAGCTGCACGACGCGCGAGCTGAAGAACGTCTCGGCGTCCCCATAACCCGGGCGCTGGCCTGCCTGGCCCCAGCCGGCTCTCAAGCGAAGCTGGCTGATGGCATTGATGCGCGGGAAGAACGACTCCCGCGATACCAGCCACGACACGTTGGCAGAGGGATAGTAGGCCAGCCCAGACACATCGCGGACCAGTCCGCTGTTGTTGTCCGCGCGAACGCTGGCCGATAGGAACAGTCGGTCGCCGAACGCAAATTCCTGCCTTCCGAACCCACCGACGGTCTTCAGATCCGTATAGGCCTCGTCGACCGCGAACTGGCTCGTGGTGGCCCCGCAGGACTTCGTGCCGGACGGAATGCCGATCCCGTAGCAATCCACGTTCTCGAACAGACCCCGCTCGTACGCCGCGCCCAGCGTGGTCGTCGTGACCAGCGAGGGCAGAGGCTGGAACTTCGCCGCAGCGGAGGCGTTCGATGTCCAGAGGTAATTGTTGGACCTGGTCGCGTTCCGGTGCCCTACCCTGAACGTCAACGCGATCGGAAGCTCGTTCGGATTCAGCGTCAGCCGGTCGTACCGGCCGAAGTAGTCGAGTCCGACGTTGCCGTTGATGCGCAACCACGACAGCGGCGTATAGTTGGCGTTCGACCCGATCACGAACCGGTCGAGCGTCTGATCCGCCTTGTACTTGCGTTGATCGCGCGTGTTGTAACCAAAATAGGCAGCATTTCTTGCGCCCGGACGGCCGACGGTGTCGGACTCCATTCCGGTGACGTATTCCGCCGGTCCGAGGAAAGCATTGATCAGCGGACTGAAGATGCTGTTGTCGTTCGAAATGCGCTGCGTCTCGCTCTTGATGTAGGCCGCAGTGATCGTCCCGCTGAGCTTGCTGCCGAAGCGCGCATTCAGGTTGGTACGCAGGCTCGTGCGCTCGAGATCGTTCGGGCGCAGCACGCCCAGCTCTTTCTCGCGATCACCGGAGATGAAATACGTGACCGCATCCGTCCCACCTGAAACGTTCAGGCCGGTTTTTGCCCGAGAGCCGGTCTGATATGGCGTCGTGCGAGGATCCTCGAACTGGTCGAAGTTCAGGAACACGTCCTGCCTGCATCCGCCCACGGCAAACACGTAATTGGGGCAGATGCGATACGGCGCGCTGGCGCCAAACCAGGTCGTGATGTTGAGAGGCGTACCGGCTACGTCGGTGCGGTAATACGGCTTCGTGGCGTCGTTGACCTGCAACGCCGCGTAATTGTGCGGGTACGGGTTCTGGTCCTTCATGCTGGACCCTTCCACGTACATGCGCCACTGAGCGGCTCCTGCCCGGCCCCGCTTGGTGGTGATCAAAATGACGCCGTTGTTGGCAACGCTCCCGTACATGGCGGCAGCGGCGGGACCCTTGAGGACATCGATGTTCTCGATCTCCTCGGGGTTGATGTCGTTCAGGCGGGAGTAATCCTGGCCGCCGAGGGAATAGCCGCCCGAGGAGTTCGACACCCGCACGCCGTCAATAAACAGTAGCGGCTCGTTGGAGAGCGAGAGGCTGTTCGCGCCGCGGATGCGAATCCGCTGCCCGCCGCCCGTCGTGCCGGTGGCGCTTTGCAGCTGCACTCCGGCCACGCGGCCCTGAAGCACATCAGCCATCTTCGTGATCGGACCCTTCTGCAGCGTCGCCACGTTGATCTGGCCGACGTTGGTGCCGATCTCGACGCGGCGCTCCTGCGCGCCCGTCACCGCGCTGACGACGACTTCCTGCAGCTGCAGCGCGGACTCGGACATGACGAAGTTCACGGTCGCCGCGGCGCCCGCGCCAACCGCCACACGCTCGGACATCGGCCCGTACCCGACGCGCCGCGCGCGAACTTCGTACGTGCCCGGCGGAACTCCGCGAATGGTATACCGACCTTCGTGGTCGGTCATAGCGCCAAGCTGCGTTCCCGCGACCTGGATCTGGACTTCAGGCAGGGGTTGCCCGCTCGCCCGGTCCGTTACCGCGCCGGTGATGGTTCCGTCGCCCTGGGCGGCGAGCCCGGCCGGCAGCAGCGCGAACGCGAGCGCTACTCCCAGGAATTTTACTAGTCTGGTCATGCTTTAACTCCTCCTCGAAAAAGTGAGCCACCGTGATCGGCCGCGGACTCCCTGGTACGGCACTCACCGCGTGCGCGTGCCGATCGAATCCGGGTCGAGCTACCGACAAAACCTGTCCGCAATCGTGACCTCCTCTGGAAAGTGGCCGTCTGCCCGTTTTACGGCGAAGCAACAATACTTATCGGGCGTCCGCGCCTCGGCTACCCCCTGGGGCCGAAATCGAACCGCTGCCGAACGATCTGCCGGACGGGCTTTCCGTCCTTCATCGCGGGCACGAACCTGGATTGCGCGAGTGCTTGCGCTACGGCCGCGCTCAGTAGTTGGTGGGTCGTCGAGACCACGGCAAACGTGTTCCGTTCCAACCTTCCGCTCGCGTCCACCACGAATTCCGCCACCACCGTGCCGCTCGCGCGCAGCGCGTAAAGCTCGGGCGGATAGGCGGCGTTCAGGTGGTCCTGGCTCGTCAACTCGGTACGGCTGTCCACCTGATCGGAGGTGTAAACTGCCAGGGATGCGACCAGCGAATCCAGATCAACGGACCTTCCGGCAGGACGGCGGCCCATTTCGGTATCTCTGCCTCTCGACCAAAGCAGAATGGTTCCGCAACTGGAACGGTTCTGCTGCGCCGTGTAATCGATCGGCGCTGTCGTAGATCCGAGGTAAATCTCCGCCCCGTGGAGGGTGCCGACGGGGAACGCGTCGAGATCCACCTCGCCGGCCGGCATGGGCACGCCGTCCATCCACACCAGCGGTCTGCAGACTCGACCGCGCAGCCGCACCGCACCGCCGCCACTTCGGAGTCGCACTGAGTGAACGCCGGGGCTTCGCGCGATGAGCTGACTCAGCGAAACCGACTCGTTCCGCTCGAAGTCCTCGCGGGTGAGGAACTGGCCGCTGGACCTCCGCTGCAGCCGCTCGTAGTAACCCGCCAGGCGGCCGGTGAACGTCATGGCTTTCCGCTGCACCACTACCTGTTCCAGCATCGCGGGCAACGCGGTGAGGGCGAAATCGATTCGGTCATTTTTCTCTCCGCCCTTGATCTCGACTGTCCGGGTCGCCGGTGCGAACCCGAGACGTCGAGCCTGTATCTCGATGAAGCCAGCGGGAACACCCATGATTCTGAATTCGCCGCGCTCGTCGGTCTTGGACGCCAGCGACGTGTTCATCACCGAGACGACCGAGCCGAAAAGCGGCAGACCTTCTGAATCGGTCACGACACCCGAGAGGGTGACGGGTTCCTGGCCCCGGCTCCGGGACGTAACCAGCAGGGTCGCCGCACAGAAAAAGCAAAGCTGCGCTCCCGCTAGAGACTGACGGAACTGAAACATTTGGTATTCACTTCCCCCGAAAACCCTGACCGGCGGGATATGCTCGCGTCGGAGGGCCCCTCGGACAACGTATTACGGGGACCCAGCGGTCGCAACGATTTTAAGGCGGGTCGGCGCGGAGCCACTCGCGAATCGCCCGGAATGGATCGTCCCTGGAGCTCTCGGCCAGCTGGATGACCCGCGCGATCGCCGCCCGGAGGTTCCGGTCCTCAAGCCGGTATATCTCGTCGAACATCGCCAGCTCCTTGGCGTACACCACCCGGGCCAGCACGTACGCATTGTTGAGCGGTACGCGCTCGGCGTACCAGGGACCGATCGTGCGCAGCAGCGGGCCGACGCTGTCCACCAGCGCGCGCCGCGCGTGGGCATACACCGTGTCGCGCGCGAGGAGCCGGCGCTCGCGGCTGCGCGGATGGGCGGCGAACGCCGAGTCGAGCGAGCGTGA
>CALMKE010000178.1 GCA_937867645.1 uncultured Gemmatimonadota bacterium
GACAGCGTGCCGATCTCGAGCGTCACGTCGGAGAAGAAGGTCGTGGACGTGAGCAAGTACTACCACACCGAGCGCCTCCGCCCTATTTACGACTTCGACGGCGCTCCGCTGTTCATCATGACGAGCGACTAGGGCGGAACAGTTTCGCGGCCGCGGCGGCTACCGCGAATCGTTCTCCGCCATCCGCTGTCCTAGCTTCGTCACGAAGCGCTGACCTTCCCCTACGCGCTCGACTTCCACCGCGATGGCGTCCAGCGACTGCTCGATCCTCTCCAGGCGCTCATCGAAGAGCGGCGCGGCCTGTGTCTGTGCCGCCTTGCTGCCTGGACGCGGCCGTCTCATCCGCCACGCGACGTACATACCCAGGAGCACCAGCACGAGGTGACCCACGGCGTGCCAGCCGTCGCCCATCCTGGCCACGTACAACGCATAACCGGCGTTGAACACGGCGAACAGCGAGGAACCATACAGCCAGAGCTTGGCGCGTCGAGTCATGGCGAGGCCGGTTCGATTTGATAATCCTACGGCCCGCGGCGTGTCCGGGTTTCCCGAGGAACCGCGACGCGATTCATTGCTCACGGCTCCTGGACGAGCCTGACCGGGTCACCCACGCGGATGGTGCCCGTACGAACGACGGTTCCATAGACGCCCGCGTTGTTCTTGTTCAGCCGCTTCACGGACTCCCTCACCCGCTCGTCGCGCGCCGCAGTATCGGGGTCGAGATCGATCATCTTGCACCGCGAGTCGAGCATCGTCACGCGCACGGCGGGGGCTGGGTCATCGTCGCCGAACACCAACGTTCCGCCGACCCATGCGTCCTCGAGAAACGGCTCGCCGCCGGTCTCGAGAAGGATGTTGGCGCGGAAGCGCCTGCGGTCGAGCTCCATCTCCGCCCCGTCTCCGATCGCGGCGATGGTCGTCGCGCTGATGACCGATATCGGAGCGTCGTCGAAGATTCCGTGCCGGTGCTGCAGCAGCTCCACGCCGCCCCCAAACAGCTCGGCGATCTCGCGCTGTAGCTCGTCGCTCCGCAGTTCGAGCTCCCGCCCGGCGGGAGTGCGCACGTGGGTCGGTAACGGCTGGCCGCTGGTCTCGTCGAGTCCAACCGGCTGGTACAGGAGCATCTCGAAGACCCGGGTGGCGCTTAGCCACGGAAACCCGGTGTCGTTTCCGAGTCGGCGGAACGCGAAGCGCCGGTCGCCCGCGAGCCCGTGCCAGCCGAGGAACGCCGACTCCGCGGGAACGCCGGCCATGGATTTCACGGGATAGCGCACGATCTCGCGGACGCGTCCGATCTCGTTCGTCGCTCGATTCGCGGCTGTCACGTTATTGCCTCGGGTCGCAGGAGCAGCTCTTCAACCAGGACGTGCGGGATGCGCGTCATCGGCCGGGCACGCACTGTAGATCGGCGCCGACGGATACCGGCCCCATGTATGACTTCTTCACTTCCGCCACTGCCGCTTCCAGATCGAATTGACCGATGTGGCTCAATATCAGTCGCCGCGCGTTCGCATCACGAGCGACCTGCCCCACGACGAAAGGAGATGCGTGGAGCGGGTGCGTTTCCCCGGCGCCGATCGTGAGATGCATCACCAGAATGTCGGCTCCCTGGGCAAATGTCACGAAACGCGGGTTGGTCCCCGTCTGGTCGCTGCCGAACACGACAGTTCCATTCGTGGTCTCTACCTTGTACGCCAGGCTCGGAACGTTCCCATGCGGCACGCCCAGGGCGGTCACTCTGATTCCCGCTTGCTCGAGGACGATGAGTGGTCCCGGTTGCGCGGCGTCCAGCCGTATCGCATTCAGCGGTACACCCATGCCCGCGCCACGCAACGTCCCTCCAAGCAGCGGAAAGGCGCCCGCGTGCTCGTCGAAGAGGCGGGACAGGAAGGTCTCGAAGTCCGGCGTGACTGCGCCACCAGAAGGGCCCGCGATCGGCAGCGGCTCCTTTCTGGCAAGATTACTCAGCCAGAGCAATGCCGGCAGATCCGAGACGTGGTCAGGGTGTAGATGGCTGATGGCGATCAAGGACAGATCCTCGAGCCGCCCCCCTGCCTGCCCGAAGCGAAGAAACGTCCCGCCTCCAGCATCGACGAGAATCTTCCCACGGCCGCCAAGCCACACGAGATATCCCGTTGACGCGCGGTCCCGGTTGACCAGGGGCCCGCCTGAACCCAGGAGTTGAACCGCCATGGCACCCGTATCGCAGCTCTGCGCCGGTGCGCTCGTCGCCACCGACATAATGCCGAGACACATCGCTCCCATTCGCAGAGCACAACTTCCGGAGGGGCGCCGACCCCTGGTGTGAACCGCATTCGTCGTCTCCCGGACCGTGGCCACCCGCGTGCTCCGGAGCATCCTTCCATTCATGGTGCGCGAACAGTCCGGACGTCGCGAAATTCTCATGTAACCGTCCCCGGCATGCCCCTGCGAAAGCGCGCGTGGGCCCGCAGCGAGCGAGCAGGCCGTAGGCCTGGAGCCGCAGCTCCCTGTCGGCGATATCGCAGTTCTAGTTACGCCCCGATCGGGTGCCAGGTCGTCTTGAACTCGATGAAGTTGCGGATCTCGTACACGCTCTGCGCCGACTCGGCGAACCAGTCTATCTCCTTCTCGCTCGACCGCGCGCGCAGCCGCTTCACGCTGTCGGCGGCGCCGAGCGCGAGCTCCTTCTTCTCGGCGGCGACGACGACGGCGTCGAGCCCGCGGATGTGCGTGTGCGTCGCGAACGTCGGCACCAACTCCTTACGCTGGCCGGTGATGATGTTCACGACGCCGCCGGGGAGATCGGACGTGGCCAGCATCTCGCCCAGAACGATCGCGGGATACGGATGCGTTTCCGACGCGAGCACCACCACCGCGTTCCCGCTCACGATCACCGGCGCGACTTGCGAGATGAGCGCGAGCAGCGGCGACGAATCGTCCACGATCACGCCGACGATTCCCACCGGCTCGACGACGGTGAAGTTGAAAAACGGGCCCGACACGGGATTGGTGTTGCCGAGCACCTGCTCGAATTTGTCGGCCCAGCCGGCGTAGTAGATCAGCCGGTCCACGGCGGCCGCGACTTCATTCCGCGCGTCGTTCAGCGAGCTGGCGCCGGGCTTCGCGATCGCGCGCGCCATCTCGTCGGAGCGCGACTCGAGCATCTCGGCGAGACGATATACGATCTGCGCGCGGTTGTACGGCGTGCGCCTGGCCCAGGAGGAGCCGGCTTTCGCGGCGGCTTCGACGGCGTTGCGGAGGTCCTTGCGCGTGCACTGCGGGATGTTCGCGAAGAAAGTCCCGTCGTCGGTGTTGATCGGGTAAGTGCGACCGGATTCCGATCTGATGAATTCGCCGCCGACGTAGACCTTCGGCGTTTTTGCAACCGGGACGCGAGACGGCAACTGCGCTGCGTGCTGCGTCCTGCGTCCTGTAGAGTTCTTGCCGGTGGCGGCTTTGGGGTTGCCCACTGACATCAGGTTAGCCTCACATAATCAAGTAGGCCCTGGCGTCCGCCTTCCCTACCGAAACCGCTCTCCTTGTAGCCGCCGAAGGGCGAGGAGGGATCGAACTTGTTGAACGTGTTGGCCCAGACGACGCCGGCTTTCAATTCGGTGCTCATCTTCAGGATGCGCGAGCCCTTGTCGGTCCACACGCCGGCGGACAGACCGTAGGCGGTGTTGTTGGCTTTCTCGACCGCTTCTTCGAGAGTTCTGAAAGTGAGCACACTCAGCACAGGACCAAAAATCTCCTCGGTGGCGATGCGGTGGCTCTGCGTCACGCCGGTGAAGATCGTCGGACGATAGAAAAAGCCCGCGCCAGGCAGTCTGCACGACGGCTGGAACATCTTCGCGCCCTGCTCCACGCCCGACTGCACCAGCTCCTCGATCTTCTCCAGCTGCGCGCGCGAATTGATGGCGCCGATGTCGGTGTTCTTGTCCATCGGATCGCCCACGCGCAGCACCGAGATGCGCCGCTTCAGCTTCTCGACGAATTCCGTCGCGATCGATTCCTGCACCAGCAGCCGGCTGCCTGCGCAGCACACGTGACCCTGGTTGAAGAAGATGCCGTTGACGACTCCTTCGACCGCCTGGTCGAGCGGCGCGTCGTCGAACACGATGTTCGCCGCCTTGCCGCCGAGCTCCATCGTCATCTTCTTGTCGCTGCCGGCGAGCGAGCGCATGATCAGCTTGCCGACTTCC
Organism: uncultured Gemmatimonadota bacterium; assembly: GCA_937867645.1. GTDB lineage: Bacteria > Gemmatimonadota > Gemmatimonadetes > Gemmatimonadales > Gemmatimonadaceae > JACDCY01. The sequence continues at coordinate 4,185 of CALMKE010000178.1, forward strand.
GTCGAGCCGGTGAACGCGACCTTCGACGCGATGTCGTTCGCCATCACCGCCGCGCCCGTCTCGCCCGCGCCCGTCACGAAGTTCACGACGCCCGGCGGGAGATCGGCTTCCTGCAGCAGCTCCGCGAACTTGAGCGCGGTGACCGACGTCGTCTCGGCGGGCTTGAGCACCACGCAATTTCCGGTGGAGATCGCCGGCGCGATCTTCCACGCCAGCATCAGCAGCGGGAAGTTCCACGGAATCACCTGGCCAACGACGCCGAGCGGCTCGGTCGGGCGGCCGGGAATCGCGTAGTCGAGCTTGTCGGCCCAGCCCGCGTGGTAGAAGAAGTGCGCGGCCGTCATCGGCACGTCGAAGTCGCGCGACTCCTTGATCGGCTTGCCGCCGTCCACCGTCTCCGCGACCGCGAACTCGCGCGCGCGGTCCTGGATGAGCCGCGCGATGCGGTACACGTATTTTCCGCGCTCGCGGCCCGGCATCCTCCCCCACGTGGTGTCGAACGCTTTTTGCGCCGCCTCGTACGCGCGGGCCACGTCGGCTGCGCTCGCCAGCGCGATGCGGGAAATTTTCTTCTCCGTCGCGGGGTTGATCGAGTCGAAGTACTTGCCGCTCTCCGGCTCCACGAACTTCCCGCCGATGAACAGCTCGTACTGCGGCTTGATCTTCGGGTCCGCGCTCTCCGGCGCGGGATCGAACTCCCACAGGTCGCCGAAGATGAGCTCGGGGACGCGGTCGGTCGTCGCCGCCTGCGTCTTCTTGCGCGCTTTCGGCGCCGCCTTCGTCGTCACGCTCATCAGTAGCTCGCGCTCGCTTCGGAGAAGTAGTACGGCGCCTGGTACGCGCCGGTCTTCTGTTTCTCGATCTGCCGGAGAAGGTCGTTGAGCAGCGCGCTCGCGCCGAACCGGTAGCGCGTGTTGTTCAGCCATGCGTCGCCGAGCGTTTCCTTGACCGCGACGAGATAGTGCAGCGCCTGCTTCGCCGTCCGGATCCCGCCCGCCGGCTTCATCCCGATCGGCGTGCCGGTCGCGAGATAGAAATCACGGATCGCTTCGAGCATCACCTGTGTGTTCGCGAGCGTCGCGCTGCCGGACGCCTTGCCCGTGCTCGTCTTGATGAAGTCGTCGGCGCGCAGCACGCGCATCGCCAGCATGGATGCCGCGCGGATGTTGTCGTACGTCTCCAGCTCGCTGACCTCGAGGATCACCTTGAGCGTGGACTCACCGCACGCTTCCACGACAGCCGCGATCTCGTCCTGCACCGCGTCCAGCTCGCCGGACAGGAACAGCCCGCGATTGATCACCATGTCCACTTCGTCGGCGCCGTCCGACACCGCCTGCCGCACTTCCTGCAGCCGCAGCTTGAGCGGGAGCTGGCCAGACGGGAACGAAGTCGCGACCGACGCGACCTTGATGGACGTGTCGGCCAGCAGCTTGCGCGCGTGCTTCACCAGAAAGGGGTAGATGCACACCGCCGCGACCGACGGCACTTCGGGATCGGAGCTGGGCGCCCGCGCCTTCTGGCAGAGCGACGCGATCTTGCCGGGCGTGTCCTTTCCCTCGAGGGTGGTGAGATCCACCATGGACACCGCGGTCTTGAGCCCCCACAGCTTGGAGCCCTTCTTGATGCTCCGGGTGGTGAACTTGGCGGCGCGCTCCTCGATGCCGACCTGGTCGACGGGCCCGACGTCGGCGATGAAGCGATCCAAAGAGGACGTACGGCGGCTCTGCATCATCTGAATATACAGATAGCTATTGGCTATTGGCTGTTGGCTATTGGCCCGGCGGAACCGAGGGAAAAGCGGGGAGGACGGAGCTGTTGGCTAAGAGCCAATAGCCAATAGCTCCGTTTACCCCTGCTCCGCAAAATCGATCTCCGCCGCGAGATCGAGATCGTTCTGCGTGATCCCGCCCGCGTCGTGCGTGCTCAGCGTGCACGTGACCTTGGTGTATCGGATGTCGATGTCGGGATGATGATCCGCCGTCTCCGCCGCCTCGGCGACGCGACTCACGAACGAGATCGCCGCAGGAAAGGTCTTGAACTGATACGTCTTCGTGATCGTATCGCCCTTGCGAGACCAGCCCGGCAAACTGCCGAGCCCACGATGAATCGCTATGTCGGACAGAAGCTCACGCATGGACCGCCCCCGGGAATGCCCAAAGATACTGACGGCCGGAGGCCGCTGACTAGGCGCGCGGAGGCTGGCGCTCCCGCCAGGCGCTGGCGAACAACGATGGCAAATCGAGCGTGAAAGGCCGCGTTGCGCCCTCAGGCGTCCACTCGAGGATACCGGTGACGATTTCCGGGCGGTCATGACCCTGCCGCCACCGCTCGATAATCCGCGCGTCCACATCAACGACCCAATACTCCGGAATTCGCCGGTGGTACAGCGCACGCTTCGTAACCCGGTCGTACCGCGCGGAGGACGGCGACACCACTTCAATCGCTACAAGCAGATCGTGCGCGGGAAACCCGTCCCGCGTAATCCTGTCCGCCTCGGCGTTGCTGAGGATGAAAATGTCCGGCTGCGTGACCTGTTCCGCCTCGACCTCGATGTCGGACGGTGAAGTCAGCACGTCAGCGACCGGTTGCTCGCGAAGGTAAAGCGCAAGCTCGAACAGGAGGCGCGTGACAGCCCATTGATGGGGCGGTCCGGGCGACGGCGTCACCAACAACTCCCCGTCCACCAGTTCGTAACGGGGAGTCGCATGCGGCGCGGCGGCAATGAGTTCGCGCACCTCGCGCGCCGTCCACCTCTGCTTCTCTTGAGCGGGCATACCCATACACTGGCGACCTCGGCGCCGAGCAGGCAAGCACTTACGCCGGATGGTCGCCCCCTCTCCACCCGCTCTGGCTCGAAGCCGGCAGCTCCCAGCTGGACGCTCGCAGCTTGGCAGTTCTAAGTGGCAGTTCCTCTTGCCCTTTCGGTCTTCCTTCGGTACCGTCCTTTTGTGGCCAGGATGAAGCGGAAGCCGGCACCCATGCAAGCAGGACTCTTCGGAGCTGAGTACGAGCGGAAGTCCCGGCTCCTCCCGCTTTTAGAGGAGCAGAAGGACATCAGCTACTACGCCGCCCCGGCGAAGAACGTCCTCAACGGCCCCGAGACGACCGGCATGGATTTCTGGTCCCTCAACCCTTACACCGGCTGCGCCTTCGGCTGCACTTACTGCTACGCGCGCTACGCCCACCGGTACGTGATGGAGCGCGCGTCCGACGCGCGTCGCATGGAAGATCCGCTCGCCGAGAAGTACGAGAAGATGCCGCCCTGGCTCGCGTTCGAGCGCAACATCTTCGTGAAGACCAACGCGCCGCAGCTGCTCGCGCGCGCGCTGCGCCAGGGCAGCGACAAGCATCAGCAGCTCGTCAACGGCACCGCGCTGCTGATCGGCAGCGCGACGGATCCGTACCAGCCCGCCGAGCGGCGGTTCCGCGTCACGCGCGGCGTGCTGGAGGTGCTCGCGATGCATCCCGGTCTCAAGATCGTGATCATCACCAAGAGCCCGCTCATCACGCGCGACATAGACGTGCTCAAGCGGATCGCGCGGCATTCCGAGCTGTCGGTGCACATCTCGCTGATCACGCTCGACCGCGAGCTCGCGCGCCGCCTCGAGCCGCGCTCGCCCACGCCCGAGTCGCGCATCCGCGCGCTCACCCGGCTGCGTGCGGCTGATATAGACACCGGCATCAACTGCATGCCCGTTCTGCCGGGCATCACCGACGGCGCCGCGGATCTCGACGCGCTCGTGAAGCGCGTGGCCGAAGCGGGCGCGACCTACGTCGCCGCGTGCGCGCTGCGGCTGCGCAGCTCAGCCAAGCAGCGCTATCTGCCGTTCATCGAGACGGAATTTCCGCACCTCGCGCGTAGCTACCGCGCGGTGTACGGGCGCGGGCACCAGGCGGGCGAACGGTACCGGGAAGGGCTGGCGAAGTTCTTCGAGAAAACGTGCGCCAAGTACGGAGTGCGCGGGTCGTCGCGCGTGGACGACGACGAGGATGATTCCGAGCTGCGTCGATTTGGCGGAAATGATGTGCTGCAGCTCGAGCTTCTCAACCACTAACTGCCACTTAACTGCCACTGCGAACGGAATAGCTGGCAGCTGCCCGCCGTTTGGCTGCCCGCCTTTCGGCTACAAACGACGTTGACCTTTCTGTGTGCGCATCACACGGGAGGTCAACATCGTCCGCAGCCGATTAGCAGGTAGCCAAACGGCTGGTAGCCGTCAGCTATTCAGTTCGCGGTTGTAGTTGCCCTTATCCAGGAATCTTGGGCGTAGTATCCCGCTGCGTCTGATTCGCCGGCTTGGCCGGAGTAGCGCGCGTCGCCGGAACCGCTCGAGTCGCCGGCTGTCCATCCCGCGCAGGAACCGCGCGCGTTGCGGGAGTGGCCGGTGTCGCCGGGGTCGCGCGATTCGCCTCGCCCGCGCGCACCGGATGCGTGCCCAGCTCGCCCATCACGGGAGCGCGATCGTTCCGCGCCGGCGGCGGAGCATCGTTGGCCGCGAAGCCGTTGTTGAACGCCACGAGCAGCGCCCGCGCGCCGCCCGTCACTCCCAGCCGCTGCGAGCAAACTCTGATGGCTCGTCTGGTCTCGGCGTTCATCACGCCGGGCGCGCGCTTGTTGCCGCACCCACGGTCGCGCATCTCCTGCTGCAGCGCGAGCAGCTCGATCTTGCTCAGCCCCTCACTGGCGCGGCTCTGCGCTTCGGCCCCGGCCGGCACCACCGCCGCGGCGGCCAGGAGCGCGAGAATCTTCCACCTCATTACAACCTCCTTTTCAGGTTCGGTCTAACCCTTGAAAGGGAGGCAAACTTCACGCCTTGACGCCTTTAAGCCCCCAGGCGGCCTGGCGCAGTTACTGGAGAACGCCTAACGGGAAAACGGTCCACGCACACCGCGCTGTGCCGGTCCCGGCCTATTTATCGAGGACCCTTTTGTACCAGGGCTTCGCCGGCTCCGGCTTCTCCGGCAGCGCGTCCATGATCCGCTGCTTCATGTACACGGGCGTGGTCCGTCTCCGCAGCATCTCGGCTTCGTCGTTGATCTTGTCCCACACGGCCGCTTTGTCGTCGGCCGGCTTCTCGTGCTTCTTGTCATCCATTCTCATCCCCTCAAGCGTATTTGCCTTCCAGCAGCGCCTGCAGCGCTTCCCGCGCCCGATGCACTCGCATCTTCAAAGCGCCGACAGTCGTCTCCAGCAGCACGGCCATCTCTTCGTACGATCTCCCCTCGACGTGCTTCATCACGAACGCTTCGCGCAGTGACGGCGGCAGCGCCGCGAGCGCGCCCTCGAGATCGCCGCGCAGCTCGCTGCGATCCATCTCCTCATCAGGCGTCGTAAGAGATGACGGTTGATCGTCCTCGTCGTAACTGAGATGCGTCCGGCGAATGTTCTTGAGCCAGTCCTTGCACGCGTTCGCCACGATGCGGAACACCCACGCGTCGAACCGGCCCCGCACCTCGCCGAGGTGCTGGAACGCCTTGATGAACGACGTCTGCAGAATGTCCTCGGCCACGTCGGGGCTCCCGGTCATGCCGAGCGCGTGGCGGTAGAGCGGATCGCTGTAGCGGGCGATCAGGAGCGCGAAGGCGTCCTTGGACCCGTCGAGCACACGGGCGATGATCGCGGCGTCGGGATCATCGTATTGCTGGGGCTCGACGACGGCGGATTGGTTCACAGCGCTAGTGTAACGCCGCGGGTGGGTGGCTGAAAGAGCGTGCGGAGCCGTGGATGGTCTCACGTTGAAAGACGATGAACTGAGGAAAGCGGCAACGGCGACACAGCGAACGGCAACGGCCACTGCGAACGGAATAGCTGACGGCTTCCCGCTGGAACGCTGCCGGCCGGTCGGCCGAAGGCGATGTTGACCTGACCGGGCGATTCACCGGCAAAATTAGTCCATTACAGCTCCGCCAGCTGTACAGCCGAAAAACATCATTTTTCGCATTTGTGATTTGATAATGTCGTTATAGTGTCGTATATGTGTGCTTACATAGTGCTGAATTCGCTCAATTTACGCCCATCTCACAATAACCGTCTGGTCACTTGCGTATCAACCGTAGCGACATAAACTTACGCGCGCTCGACCGGGCCTGTTTGTGGTCCACTAGTCACTAGTCACTGATCACTAGTCACCGCTGTCGTCACCACCCCCCTCCTACTATAAAGGAATGGCTGAAAAAGCCTCCGCTCCAACCGCTCCAGTAGCTCCCCTGCCAGGCGCGCCCGCGGTTCCGGGCGGACCGCCGGTTCCGCCGCGCCGCAGCCCCGGGCACCGCGGGCAGGACGTGCGCGATACCGTCGCGGAGATGACGGCGAAGGCGCAGGAGATCAGCCTCGAAGCGGGCAGCAAGATGGCCGCGGCCATGAAGGACGTGATCGGCGCGGCCGCCGGACTCACCGGCTTCGTCGCCGAGAGCGCGCGAGATCTCGTGCAGTACATGGTGCGGCGCGGGCAGATGACGCAGGAAGAGGCCGACAAGCTCATCCGCGACGTCGAGGAGCATCACGGCAAGCGCAAGGCAGCCGGAACCGCGCGCCCCTCCGCTCCCGCGAAGGCCGCGTCCAAGCCCGCCGCGAAGCACTCGGCGTCCGCGCACAAAGCCAGGCCCACCGCCAAGTCCGCGGCCAAGCCAGCGGCCAAAAAGGCGGCTGCGAAAAAGCCCGCGGCTAAAAAGCCCGCCGCCAAGTCAGCCAAGAAGCCCGCCAGGAAAGCCGGCCGCCGCTGACCGGCCGGCACCGCGCGGTCCGGCTTGCGCCCACCACCTGATTTCCGCAGGATTTGGACGACCGCTCGCGCCTGAGCGGTAATCCATTTTTTCGGCGCCCGCGGGCGGGCGGGGATGGCTCACATGACGATTCGAATCGGCGACGAAGCTCCGGATTTCAGCGCGGACACCACCGAGGGCGTGCTCCACTTCCACCAGTGGATCGGCGACAAGTGGGCGATCCTGTTCTCGCACCCCAAGGATTTCACGCCGGTGTGCACGACCGAGCTCGGCTACATGGCGCGGCTCAAGCCCGAGTTCGACAAGCGCAACACCAAGGTCATCGGGCTCAGCGCGGATCCCGTGAGCGATCACACGAAGTGGCTCGCGGACATCGCGGAGACGCAGGGGACTCCGGTCAACTATCCGCTCATCGGCGACCAAGACCTCGCCGTCGCCAAGCTGTACGACATGATCCATCCCAACGCGACGCCCGGCAAACGCAGCGCGGCCGAGAACTCCACGATCCGCTCCGTGTTCGTCATCGGTCCCGACAAGAAGGTGAAAGCCACGCTGTCGTATCCGATGAGCACCGGCCGCAACTTCGACGAAGTGCTGCGGCTGCTCGACTCCATCCAGCTCACCGCGTCGCACACCGTCGCGACGCCCGTGAACTGGAAGCCGGGCGACGACGTCGTCATTCCGGCGACGGTGTCCGACGAAGACGCGAAGAAGAAGTACCCGCAGGGCTTCAAGACCCACAAGCCGTATCTCCGCACCGTCGCGCAGCCGCGGTAGTCAGGTTTTATTGAGCGCATGAAAGACAGAGCCCTCCCGGCGCGCGGCGACGCCCTCGCGCTCGCGCAGGGGCTCATCCGGATCGACTCCGTGAACCCGACGCTCGTGCCGGGCGGCGCGGGTGAGCGCGAGGCGGCCGACTTTCTCGCGGCCACGCTCGACGCCTGGGGATTCGAGACCTCGGTCACCGAGGCCGCGCCCGGCCGCCCGAACGTCACGGCCACGCTCGGCGACGGCCCTCGCTCGCTGATCCTCAACGGCCATCTCGACGTCGTCGGCACGGAAGGGATGTCGCACGCGCCCTTCGACGCGGATATAAGGGACGGCCTCCTCCACGGACGCGGCTCCTCCGACATGAAAGCCGGCATCGCCGCGATGTGCGCGGCCGCGGTGCGCTCGCGCGACGCCGGCGGCGCGCTTCGCGTCACGGTCGCCGCCGTGTGCGACGAGGAATACGAGAGCATCGGCACGCGCGCGCTCCTCGAGAACGGCCTCCGCGCCGACGCCGCGATCGTCACCGAGCCCACGCGCCTCGCGATCGCGCCCGCGCACCGCGGCTTCGCCTGGATAGACATCGCGTTCAAGGGCGTCGCCGCCCACGGCAGCCGCTACGACATCGGCGTGGACGCGATCACGCACGCCGGCCTGCTGCTCGCCGAGCTCGACACGCACAACCACAAGGTCCTCGCGCATCGCCTGCACCCGCTGCTGGGCCACGCCTCCATCCACGCTTCGCTCATCCGCGGCGGCACCGGCATGTCCACGTATCCCGACTCGTGCCTGCTGTCCGTGGAGCGACGCACTCTGCCCGGCGAAACGACTACCGGACTCGCCGAGATCGAGGCCGCGCTCGAGCGCGTGAAGGCGCGGGTTCCCAGCCTCGACGCGACCGTCACGCTCAAGACCGCTCAGGTTCCGAGCGACGTCCCCGAATCCGCGCCCATCGTGATGACGCTCGAAGCAGCGCTGCGCGACGAGGGGATCGAGCCGCGGATCGAAGGCTTCACCGCCTGGACCGACGCCGCGCTCTTCAACGCCGCCGGGATTCCGGCCATCTGCTTCGGACCCGGCGACATCGCCCTCGCGCACGCGGCCGAAGAGTACGTTTCCGTGGAAGAGATCGAACTGGCGACCAAGGTTCTGGCCCGCCTCTTACACCGGTGGAGCAACGCCTGAGGACGGAGGACTAAGGATTGCGGACCCATGCGGCCTCAGGACCAACTACAACTGAGGATCGGCGATTAAGTGAGGACTAAGGACAGTCGCGAGTTCCCGTAGTTCCGCCCATCCTCAGTCCTCACTTAATCGTAGATCCTCGGTTGTTGTTGGTCCTGAGGCCGCATGGGTCCTCCGTCCTAAATCCTCCAAACCATATGCCGTTCACCCCGAACCAGTACGACGCCCTCGAGCGAGCAGTTCTCGACTCTCGCCGAGTCGTCATCCGCCGCCGCGGCAGTGAATTCTCGGTCATACCACAAAAGCTCGAAGGCACCTCCGGCCGCGAAAGGCTCTACGCCGTCCATCCCACCACCGGCGAGACCATGAAGTTCTTCCTCGACGAGATCGATTCCTTCGAGGTCGTCTGGTGACCAGGGCCGCCGAGTCGCACCCGGATCCGCGTGAGCTGCTCGCGATCTACGCCGACGAGTCCTGCCTCGGCAACGGCCGCGAAGGCGAGGCTCCCGGCGGCGCCGCCGGCGTCATCGAGTGGATGAGCGCCAGGACCGGGAACCTCAAGCGGTTCGACTACTGGATCTCCGAGCCCGCGACCACCAACAACCGGATGGCGCTCCGCTCGGTCATCGAGGCCTTCCGCGGGATCTCCAGCAAGGGGCGCAGCTTCAACGTCGTCTTCATCTCCGATTCCAAGTACATCGTCGAGGGCATGTCCAAGTGGGTCCACGGCTGGGAGGCCCGCGGCTGGACCCGGAAGACGGGGATCATCCTCAATCTCGAGCTCTGGAAACAGGCGGTTGAGGCCGTCCGTGCACACGATGTGCAATGGAAGTGGGTCCGGGGCCACGCCGGCCACCCGCAGAACGAGTACGCCAATTACCTGGCATTGCGAGCGGCTGGAGAACAATCGAACTCGGATGGTCTGCAGCGTTCGGGGTTCGACGAATGGATGGCAGGCAAGAAACCGGGCGTGAAATCGCTCGGCGCGGTCGCGCCGTTTCCGACCGTGACAACTTTCAGGGGTACGCGCAATGGATGACCTCGATCGTGTTTTTCATCGCCTCGTGCAGAACGTCAAGGCGCGCTCGCCCGAGTACGCCGACGGCCCGTTCACCGTCGCCGAGCTGTACGAGCAGCTGATCCCGTATCGCCACAACCGGCGTGAGCTCGGCATCGAGACCAACCAGGACTACGAGATGGCGGTCATGCGGCTGCTGTCCGGCGAGCGCGATTACATCCTCGGCGACGAGGCCATGCAGGACGCGCTCAAACGGGAAGTTGCCTCGCCGAACCCCGACACCGGCGCGTTCCGCGAGTTCGCCACCACGCAGATCTCCATCTCGCCCGCGGCTCTCGAGAAGCGGCCCGAGCGCGGCAAGACTCCCGCCGCGCCGCGGCCCGCCATGAACGATGGACCGGCAGCGACCGCGTCGGTGCAGAACACGGCCCGGCTCGATCAGCGCGTCGAGGACGGAAGCGGGACCGCCGCCGCGGCGCGACCCGCGCGTGTTGCGGGCGTCGCCGCTGCGGCGAGCGCCGGTGAGCCGCAGGGGTGCCGCTACTGCAGCGGCACGCTCCCGCAGGGCCGCACCGTCACGTTCTGCCCGCACTGCGGCCAGAACCTCGCGCTCAACCAGTGCCCCGCGTGCGGCGCCGAGATGGAAAAGGGATGGAAATTCTGCATCGGCTGCGGCCGGCCCAACAGCTGACGCTCAACCAGGAAGACACCATGTCCAGGCTAATTCGCTCCAGTCTGCTCGGTCTCGTAGCCGCCGGACTCGCCGCGTGCGCTTCGGCGGGAACCACCGCGCTCCCCGACGACGGCCGCTCCGGCTCCGCCGATCAAACCGTGTCCGCCGCCGAGACGTGGCCCATTCGTACCCGCGAGCATCTCGATCTCTGGCTGCACGGCTACGCGATGATCCAGGACGACACGTCGCTCGTGCCGCTGTTCCGGCGCGGGTACAAGTCGGAGATGCGGGCGCTGCGCGCGCGCTCGAACGTTTCCACCCAGCTCGACGCGAACATGGCGGCGCTGCGCGCGCGGTTCGTGGTCAACCCGCAGCTCGGCAACGCGCACTTCCTGCCGTTGCAGTTCGACTCGCCCAACTCGATGCGCGACGCGATCGAGCTGTTCATCCAGTCGGAGGGCGACCCGCGGCGCGGGGGCACGCAGGAAGGCGCGAACGCGATCGCGCTGCTCGCGAGCTATTTCCCGACCGGCCTGGACCGCGACTGGCTGCGGCTGTTCTGGCAGTCGCTCCAGGAGGAGAGCACGCGCTTCTACCATGACTACTGGATCCGCACGCAGGCCGAGCGCACGCCGGTGATGCGCGCGGTGGACGCGCTCTGGCAGCAGCACCGGCCGGCGCTCCGCACCTACATGAACAACAGCCAGCAGGGCGGTGGCGTCGTGTTCCTCTCGCTCCCGCTCAACGGCGAAGGGCGCACGATGGCGCAGGGGCGCAACAACACGATCACCGCCGTGACATTCCCCGCGAGCGCCAGCGACGCGACCGACGCGATCTACGTGATCGTGCACGAGCTGATGTTCGCCGCGGCCGGCACCGCCGTGAGCGACAACATCACGCCCACCGAGCAGCGCGAGGGACTCGGCGACCGCTACATCAGCGCGGCGGCCGTGCGCGGCGGGCTGATGCTGATCGAAAAGACGATCCCGTCGCTGGCCGACGGGTACGCGCGCTACTACCTCCGCTCGGCTAACCGTGCCGCCGGGACGAATCCGAGGACAACCCTGGCATCCGTGTTTCCTCTGCCCGAGACCATTCGGACGGCGCTCGCAAGGCAGCTCGACGTAGTGCTGGGGGGCATCTAGCCCCGATTGAGCTGAACGGGAATCCAAGTTTGGAGTGTGGCAGTTGGGAGTGAGGCAGTAAGGAGTGATTGCGGTTCTTGCTGTAACTCCCGACTGCCACACTCCTTACTGCCACACTCCAGACTTGGATTCCCCGTCAACATCCTCGGACTCTCCGCGGCCCCGTAGATTTCTCTTTACCATGCCGCCCGACCCAAAACCCTCCACTGCTGTAACCACGCGGACACTGGATCGCGCCGCGCTCGACAGAGTCTTGGCGCGTGCCGCTGAGATCCAGCTCGCCGGCGCCATTGGCGAGACCAGCGAATCCATCTCCGAAGCCGACATCATCGAGATCGGCAAGGAAGTCGGCCTCTCCCCCGGCGTCCTCCGCCAGGCGCTCGCCGAGGAGCGCACCCGCATCCAGCTCATTGAGGAGGGCGGGCTCGTCGCGAAGATCGCGGGCCCGCGCGCGGCGTACGGCTCGCGCACCGTTAGCGGCAATCCCGCCGACGTCCTCGCCGCGCTCGATGCGTGGATGATCAACAAGGAGTGCCTGCAGGTGCAGCGGCGCTTCGGCGAGCGCGTGGTCTGGGAGCCCGCGCGCGGGCTGTGGAGCGGGATCAAGAAGTCGGTCAACATCGGAGGCCGGGGATTCGATCTCTGCCGCGCCGCGTCGGTCGCGGCGACGGTGGGTGAAGTGGCCCCGGGCCGGAGTCACGTCCGCATAGACGCCGATCTCACCCCGAGCCGCACCGCCCGCGTCCGCGGAGCGTCCGCGCTGATGGCGATGGGAGTCGTCGCGGCGGGCGGAGCCGCGGTGCTCGGCATCGCGATCACCGCCGCCCCCATCTTCATCGCCGCCGGCGCGCTCGTCCCCCTGCTCGGCTTCGGCTCGGCCGCATACGCGACCGCCGAGAGTCACCGGTCGGTGGCGCAGCGGGTTCAGCTCGCGATAGAGCAGGTGCTGGATCGGCTCGAGCATGGAGAACTACAGCTTCCCGGGCGAGGCTCGGGAGCGGGCCGCTTGTCGGCCCCGAAGTAGATGCAGCGGGATCCAAGTATGGAGTGTGGCAGTGAGGAGAAGTGAGTCAGGAGTTACTCCGAACTCACCTCTCCAAACTGCCACACTCCAAACTTGGATTCCCCGTCAAAATCCTCGGACTATGAGTAGCGCTCCGTGACTTCAGCTACACCGCCAACTGTCGTCACCGATCTCTCTTCTCGCGCCGTCTACTCCGAAGCCGCGGGAATCGGAAGAATCATCCCGTCCGCGGTTTCCGCCCCCACAACCGCTGACGATGTCCGCGCTCTCGTCCAGTGGGCCGCAACCGCGGGCATGTCCATCACCCCCCGCGGCTCCGGCTCGAGTATGTCCGGCGGCGCGATCGGCTCCGGCCTGATCATCGATCTCTCCCTGATGAAAGAGATCACCCTCGACCACGCGACCGGCCGAGTCTGGTGCGGGCCCGGCGCGCTCCGCGGCGACATAGACCGCGCCGCGCGAGCCGCTGGGCTGAGATTTCCAGTCGATCCTTCGAGCGGCGAGTTCTGCACCATCGGCGGGATGGTCGCGACGAACGCGGCCGGCGCGCACACCCTCATGTACGGCTCCACCCGCGAGTGGGTCACCGCGCTCGACTGCATCTTCGCCGACGGCTCGCGCGCCACCATCCGCCGCGGCGATGCGCTGTACTCGTCCGACTCCGGCGCTCCACCGCTGGAACAGTTCGAGCGCTCGCTCCGCGCCTCGCTCGCCGAGTCCGGCGCGGGCGTGCGGCACGCGGGTGTGCGCAAGGAATCCTCGGGCTATGGCGTCGCGCACTTCGCCCGCACCGGCGACGTCATCGACCTGATCGTCGGGAGCGAAGGCACGCTCGCGCTGGTCGTGGGCATCGAGCTCGAGCTCGTTCCTACTGTCGGGGCGACCGCGAGTCTGCGCGCGACCTTCGCCGACCTCGACCAGGTCGCGTCGGCCGCCTCGATGGTCCGCGAGCTCGGCGCCAGCGTGTGCGAGCTGCTCGACGCCACGTTCCTCAAGATCGCCGAGTCGGGCGGAGTGCTCCCGAAGTTCATGCGTGGGGCCGCGGCGGTCCTGCTGATCGAGATCGAAGCCGACGACGACGCCGGCTCGGCTCTGCAGACGAAAGCGTTGAAGGCCGCGCTCACCGAGTGCGGAGCGCTGTCTGTGGAGCAGGCATCGCTCCCCGCGGAGGAGCGCGAGCTGTGGGACCTGCGGCACGCCGCGAGCCCGATACTGGCGAAGGATCCCGTCTTGAGGTCAGTGCAGGTCATCGAGGACGCCGCCGTCCCGCCCGAGCAAATGTCGGCTTATATCCGAGGAGTCCGCGCCGCCCTCGCCCGCCAGCGGCTCGACGCCGTCATCTTCGGCCACGCCGGCGACGGGCACGTGCATGTGAACCCGCTCGTGGACGTCCGCGATCCGGAGTGGCGCGCGAAGCTCGACGCCCTGCTCAACGAGGTCACGAATCTCGTGTCCACCCTCGGCGGCACTCTCTCCGGCGAGCACGGCGATGGCCGCCTGCGCGCGCCGCTGCTGCGCAGAGCGTGGAAGCAGCCCAACGCGCTGGACCTCTTCCGTGCCGTGAAGGACACTTTTGATCCCGCCAACATCCTGAATCCCGGCGTGAAGCTCCCGCTCACCGGCCAGCAGCCGCTCGAAGCCGTGAAGTACGATCCCACGCTCGAGCCCCTCCCCGTCCCGGCGCTGGTCGCCCTCGAGAAAGTTGCGCGCGACAAGGCGTACGCCACGGCCCGCCTCTCGCTCCTGGGGACCAGTAGCTGAGAACGTCCACGGTACTGCAAGCTGAGAGCTTTGAGCCTTCAGCGGAGAGCTGCGAGTCAGAGGCCACTTAGAACTGCCAAGCCGGTAGCTGTCAGTCGAAAGCTGCCAGCTCCGGGCTTTCACGGGGACGCGCAGCGCGTGCGACACACCGCCGCGGCTGTCGCCGCTCCAACGGACCCAATAGCTTTTCCTGCAGTGCAAAGCCCATGGCTTGCAGCTTCCCGCTGGCCGCTACCAGCTTGGCAGTTCTAGGTGGCCTCTGACTGTTAGCTCTTAGCTCCAGGCTGCAAGCTCTCAGCTTTCTCTAACACCACTCTCGTGTTCCACTCCGCCCCCAAGCTCACCCTCATCTCCAAGCCCGTCTTCACTGAGCCCGCCCACCTTCCTGTCCACTGGTTGGGCGAATCATCGGACGGAGAGCGGTTGGCCGAGTTTGCCGGTCGGCTCTGCTACATGTCCCAGCGGAATCCCGCGAACCGCCAGACCCGCGAGTACCTCGAGAACATCAAGCGCCAGGGCCACGGTTCTGTTCTCGAGCACGCCAATTATTCCGTTCTCGCCGAGGGTATCTCTCGGTCTCTGACCCACGAGCTGGTCCGCCACCGTGCCGGCTGGGGCTACTCCCAACTCTCCCAGCGCTACGTGGACGAATCCGAAGCGCACTTCGTGATCCCGCCGGCGATTCTCGACGACCCCGCCCTCGAGAAATCCTGGAAGTCCCAGATGGA
Organism: uncultured Gemmatimonadota bacterium; assembly: GCA_937867645.1. Classification (GTDB taxonomy): domain Bacteria; phylum Gemmatimonadota; class Gemmatimonadetes; order Gemmatimonadales; family Gemmatimonadaceae; genus JACDCY01. The sequence continues at coordinate 19,210 of CALMKE010000178.1, forward strand.
GACCGCGCAGAAGGTCTACGTCGAGCTTGTCGAGCAGCTGATGGAGCGCTACTCCTGGGTCGCCGACAAGGTCCACCGCCGCAAGATGGCCCGCGAGGCCGCCCGCGGAGTTCTCCCGAACTCCACCGAGACCAAGATCGTCATGACCGGCAACGCCCGCGCCTGGCGAACCATGCTCGAGCTCCGGTCGTCGGAAGGCGCCGAGCTGGAGATCCGCCGCTTCGCCGTCGCCGCCCTCCGCCTGATGCAGGAGGAAGCCCCCGGCTTCTTCTCCGACTTCGAGATCTACACCGCCGATGACAGGCGGGAAGCGGCGAGGATCGCGTACCACAAGGTCTAGGCCGGCTGGGGAGGATTCTGCAGGGGAATCCAAGTTTGGAGTGTGGCAGTAAGGAGCAGTGAGTAGGGAGTTACTCCGAACTCACGCCTCCCCACTGCCACACTCCAAACTTGGATTCCCCCTCAGCTTTCCAGGAGCTTCCAGAGAGTCGCGATTCTCCGCGCGCCTCTTTTTCCCCCCGCTCCAAAAACTTTTTTTCCGCCCTGAAAAAAAATCTCCCTATAGAAAATTTTTCCGCCGGAAAAATTCCCTCCGCGGCCGAAATTTTTCGTTGCGTCGCCATCCAGTGACTTTTATAATCCGCGCTGAAGTTTTTCTTCTTTAGAGCGGGCACTCGATGACGAGAATCGGTTTCGCTTTCAACCAGAAACCGGATCCAGCAGCATTTGAGACTTCGCGCCGCGGCGCGGGAGCTTCGTCGTCTCCGGGTATCGACTGCTCCGAGCACCCCTCCCCCTCGATCGACCAGTTCGCCGAGTGGGATTCCCCCGAGACGATCGACGCCGTCGAGTCCGCCCTCTCCGCCTACGGCGAGGTCATCCGCCTCGAGGCGACCCTCGACTTTCCGGAAAAACTGAGAGCCGCCCGCCCCGACATCGTCTTCAACATCGCCGAAGGGCTGAACGGCAGGAATCGCGAATCGCACGTCCCCGCGATCTGCGAATTCCTCGGCGTCCCCTACACCGGCTCCGATCCCTTCACCCTCACGCTCTGCCTCGACAAGGCGCGGGCGAAGGAAGCGCTGGCCTACAACCAGGTCCCGACTCCGCGCTTCGTCGTCATCCGGACGGTCGCCCAGATCAGGAGCGCGCTCGACCGGCTCACCTACCCGGTCTTCGTGAAGCCGGTCCATGAGGGATCGTCCAAGGGGATCACCGAGGCGAACTACTGCCGCACCCCGACGGACCTCATGGTGCGCGCGTCCGAGCTGCTGGCCGAGTACGACCAGCCGGTCATCGCCGAGGAGTTTCTCCCCGGCGCCGAGTTCACCTGCGGCATCCTCGGCAACGGCGACAAGGCGAGAGTGCTCCCGCTGGTCGCGATCAACTTCGGCGCGCTTCCGGCCGGCGCGGTCCCGATCTACGGCTTCGAGGCCAAGTGGATCTGGGACGTCCCGGAGAATCCGCTCCAGATCTTCGAGTGCCCGGCGAAGATCGACCTCCCGCTCCAGCGCTGGATCGAGCGCGTGACCCTCGACGCGTACAACGTCACCGGCTGCCGCGACTGGGCCCGCATAGACGTCCGCATCGACTCGGCGGGCGTCCCCAACGTCATCGAGATCAATCCGCTCCCCGGGATCCTGCCCAACCCCGAGGAGAATTCCTGTCTGCCCAAGGCCGCGCGCGCGGCCGGCATCGGCTACGACGAGCTCATCCAGTCGTGCCTGCTCGCCGGCGCCGAGCGTTGCGGCCTCGCGCTCTCGCGGCGCCACAGCTCCGTCGCAGCCTGATCCCGCGATGAAGATCGGAATCCTGTTCGACGGGATGTCGGCGCTGGCACCCGTGCCCGACATGCAGATCCTCGAGTCGGTGGAGCAGATCGAGACGATCCTCCAGGACGCGGGGCACCAGTGCGTGCGCTTCCCCGTGGACGGCGAGGTGCGCTGGGTCGAGCGGCTCCGCCGCGCGCGCGTGGACCTCGTGTTCAACCTGTGCGAGGGGATCGACGGGATCGCGGAGCTCGAGGCGCCCTCCATAGGTGTCCTGCACCTGCTCGGCGTCCCCTTCACCGGCGCGTCGGCGCGCACGCTCCAGCTCTGCCTCGACAAGGACCTGGTCAACACGCTGCTGGACCGCGCCGGAATTCCGGTCCCGCGCTGGACCGTCGCGCGTCCGGGTGACGAGATCGAGAGCGTCGGCTTCCCTGCCATCTGCAAGCCTGCCGCGGAGGACGCCTCGCTCGGCATCGAGCAGCGCTCCGTGGTCCGGAGCATGCGTGCGCTCAAGACCCGTGTCGCCGCCATGCACCAGCTCTGGGACGCGGTCTTGATTCAGCGGTTCGTCCAGGGCCGCGAGATCAACGTCGGCATACTCGGCGATCGCGTGCTGCCGATCTCCGAGATCGACTTCGGCGCGATGCCGCGCGGCAAGTGGAACATCGTGAGCTACAGCTCCAAGTGGTCCACCGGCTCCGAAGAAGACCTGGGCACCGCCCCTCGCTGCCCTGCTGATTTGTCTGGCGCGCTCGCAACCGAGGTCGAGCAAATCGCTCTGGCAGCCTGGGCGGCGGTAGGCGGATCAGGGTATGGCCGCGTTGACATGCGCATTGACGAATCCGGCCGGCCGTGGGTGCTCGAGGTGAACGCCAACGCCGACATCTCCGCGGACGCCGGTCTCGCGCGCATGGCGAAGGTCGCCGGCATGAGCTACCCCGAGCTGATTCTCGCGGTCGTGGACGTCGCGCTCGCGAAGCCCGCGCTCGATCGCACCGACCGCTGGGCGCGCACGCTCCAGCTCTCGGGAGTCGGTTGACCAGCGAGCTGCGCGTCTTCCCCGTTGCCGCCGCGCATCGCGGCCGCGTCGCCGAGCTGCTCGCGGCGACCGGCGCGTTCAGCGACTCGGAGATGGCCGTGGCGCTCGAGCTGTTCGACGAAGCGATGGCCGCGTCCGCTCCGGCGGCCGGTGTCGAGCCCGACTACAGCTTCCTCGGCGTGTTCACGCCGGCGAACGAGCTGGCGGGTTTCGCGTGCTGGGGTCCGACGCCCGACACCGACGGCACATTCGATCTGTACTGGCTCGCCGTGGACCCGTCGCTCGCGGGAACTGGCGCCGGCACGCTGTTGCTTTCGGAAGTCGAGCAGCGTCTTCGCTCGAAGGATGCGAGAATGGTCGTCGCCGAGACGTCGAGTCGCGACGATTACGAGGCGGCGCGCTGGTTTTACGCGCGTCGTGGCTACACCGAGGCCGGTCGCGTCGCGGATTTCTACGCCTGGTCGGATGACCGGCTCATCTACACGAAGCGACTCCAGCCGGCGGCCGCCGGCGCACAACGCAGCACCCAAGAGCACCAGGGAGTGAACCGCTGATGAGCGAGTGGCAAAAGACACTCAGGGACGAGAGCATCGCCACGCTGGAGAAGCTGGCGGAGAAGTTCGGCGCCGAGCACATAGATGTGGAGGCGCTGCGTCCCGCGTTCGACAACTTCCAGATGCGGCTCACGCCCGCGGCGCTGAACGCCATCAAGGAAGTCGGCGATCCCATGTGGCAGCAGTACATCCCGACAGTGCAGGAGCTGGAGGTCGTGGACGGCGTGATAGACTCGCTGGACGAGGATGGCGACTCGCCCGTGCCGAACATCACGCACCGGTATCCGGATCGCGCGCTGTTCCTGGTGAGTCCCGTGTGCGCGAGCTATTGCCGGTTCTGCACGCGGCGCCGGAAGGTCGGCGATCCCGAGAAGATCTCGCTGAAGGAATACGAGTCCGCGTTCCAGTATCTCGAAGCGCACAGCGAGATCCGCGACGTGATCCTGTCGGGCGGCGACCCGATGATGCTGAGCGATTCGCGGCTGGAGTACATCTTCCAGCGGCTGCGCGCGATCCCGCACATCGAGATCATCCGGCTCGGCTCCCGCATCACGTCGCACCTGCCCGAGCGGATCACGCCCGAGTTCTGCGAGATGGTGCAGAAGTACCATCCCGTGTTCATGAACACGCACTTCAATCACCCTGACGAGCTGACGCCGGCCGCGGTGGCCGCGCTGGACAGGCTGTCGAAGG
>CALMKE010000179.1 GCA_937867645.1 uncultured Gemmatimonadota bacterium
GACGCGCGCGATCTCGGCCCGGATCCGGTACGGCGCGCTCTCCGGATCGATGTACGGAGCCCGCATCGGATCGGACGGCGCGACCGTATCGCTCGCCGGCAGTACGGGCCGGTTGGCGACGAGCGAATCACCCAGTGACCAGAGCGCGCGCACGCCGGCGACGGTGCGTGTGCGGGAGATGGCGTACGCCGCCGCCCACACCACTGAGGGATCCTTGTCATCGAAGTAGTCGACCACCGCCTGCGCCGGGACCGGACTGAGCTTCGCTGACGCGAGCAGCAGCTGAAGCCGCGTGCCGGGATCCTGGTGCCCGCGCGCGAGAGCGTCCACTATCGCGGCCCGCGCGGGGTTCCCGATCTGGCCCAGCGCCCACGCCGCCTCGCGCGCGACCGGCGCGGACCAGGTCAGCGCTTCGACGAGGTCAGGCACGCTCGCCGTATCCCGTAGCAGGCCGAGCGAGTACGCCGCCTGCGCGCCCACCTCGGCGCCGATGCCGCGCAGCAGCGATCGCAGCGCCGCGATCCTGGGAGCTGCCTTCGCCCGCCCCACCTGCGCTACCGCCCGCGCCGCTTCGGCTCTCACGGCCGTCGCGGTGGAAGCGAGGCCCCGGTCTATCACCGCCGTGTCCAACACGCGCGCATCGGCCATTCGCAGCAGCGCGGCGTATTCCCCGACGTTCTCCTCGCTTAGGACGGCGTTGCCCGGCGGGGCCGTGGCACAAGCCGTAGCCAACAGCCAATAGCCAATAGCCAACAGCTTAGTTGGTTTATTCACGCGATCTCTCCAGTGCGTTTCGCAAGTCGGTCGGCATGGTCACCAGCTTGCCGTTCGGATCGGTCGAAGCGAGCGTCGTGCTGGCGGTCACGAGCTTCTCCCCCGTCTCGGCGTTCGTAATGACATAGTCGAGCGTCATCGTCCGCGAGCGGGCTTCACGCAGAGTCGTGGTGACGCGGATCAGGTTGTCGTACCGGGCCGGCGCGTGAAAGCGGAGGCTGGCTTCGACCACCGCGAGCGAAACCCCCTGCCGCTCGACCTCCGCGTACGACTGGAATACGCTCCGGATGTACTCGGTTCTCCCGATCTCGCACCAGACGAGGTAATTCGCGTGGTACACCACGCGCATCTGATCCGTCTCGGCGTAGCGGACGCGGAATTCGACTTGGCGTGGAGGCATTGAGGAAAGCTATCAGGTATCAGGTATCAGGTATCAGTGAACGACACCTCTGATACCCGATACCCGATACCCGATACCCGATACCCGATACCTGATACCTGATACCTGATACCTGATACCGGATATCTGATAGCTTTCCTCCATGCCGGATTCCGTCTATATCATTTCGGACACCCACCTCGGCGCCGCGACCCACGAAGTCGAGCGGACATTGCTGGAATTCCTTCGCGCGCTGCGCGGGCAGGCGAGCACGCTGATCATCAACGGCGATCTGTTCGACTTCTGGTTCGAGTGGAAGACGGTGATTCCTCGCGGCGCGTTCAAGACGCTCGGCGCGCTGTCGGAGCTGAAGGACAGCGGAACGGAGATCGTCTGGGTCGCGGGCAACCACGATTGCTGGGGCGGCGAAGTGCTGCGCAAGGACCTGGGCGTTGACTACCGGATGGATGCCTGGGAAGGCGAGCTGGCCGGATGGAGCGTGCGCGTCGAGCACGGGGACGGGCTGCGGGAGGTCGAGGACAAGGCGTATCGCCGGCTGCGGACCGTCATCCGCAATCCCGTTTCCATCAGGCTGTTCAGCTGGCTGCACCCCGACTTTGCGACGAAGATCGCGACCGCCACCTCGCACACGAGCCGCGGTTATCGGCCGCGCGACGAAGGAATGGGGCTGCGCGCCGTCGCGCACTCGACGCTCGCGGCCGATCCGTCGCTGGACCTGCTGGTGTACGCGCACTCGCACGTGGCTTCCCTCGAGCGAGTAGGCCGCGGGGTTTACGCCAACGCCGGCTCGTGGCTCGACGCTCCGACCTACTTGTCTGTGTCCGAGACCGCGGTCGAGCTGCACGAGTGGAAAGGCTCGCTCGACTCCGCCGCCACGTCCAGCCTGGAGCGTATCCGGGCCTGATTCACTCAGGCGCCGAGAGTCACCAGCTCCACGCGCTCGAGCGGCGCGCCGAGGAAACGCTGGCCCACCGCAAGGAACTGCTCGGGATCGTCGGACGCGACGAAGCGATAATGCGCTTCCGACCTCGTTGCCTCGATTCCGTTTTCCCGCAGCACGCGCGCCGTCTCCGCCGCGGTTTCCTGCGCGCTGTCTATGAGCCGCACGTCCCGGCCGATCGTCTCGCCGATGACGGTCTTCAGGAGCGGGTAGTGGGTGCAGCCGAGCACGAGCGTGTCGATCTTCCCGCCGGTGAACGGCTCCAGGTAGCCGCGCGCGATCGTGCGCGTCGGCTCGCTGTCGAGCCAGCCTTCCTCTATGAGCGGGACGAATAGGGGGCAGGCGGCGGTGGAGACGGTCGCATCGGGGGCGAGCTTCGCGATCGCCTTGTCGTAGGCGCGCGAGCGGATCGTGCCGCGGGTGCCGATGACTCCGATCTTCAAGTGTCGGCTCGCTGCCACCGCGGCGCGGGCGCCCGGCTCGATGACGCCGATCACCGGGACGTCCTGCTCGGCGCGAAGCGTCGGCAGCGCATGGGCGGTCGCGGTGTTGCACGCGATCACCATTGCCTTCACTTTCTGCTTCCGCAGAAACCCGGCGATGTCCTGGCTGTACCGGATTACGGTGTCTTCGCCCTTGGGGCCGTACGGCACTCGCGCGGTATCGCCGAAATAGATGATGCTCTCGTTCGGCAGCTGCCGGATGATCTCGCGCACCACCGTGAGGCCGCCGAGTCCGGAGTCGAAGACTCCGATAGGGGCGTTGCTGCCGCTCACCAGGTGATGGATCCCGTGACGCGCGCCTCGAGTTTCAGCGGAAGTGGCGGAGCGTTGCCGTGCTGCGGCAGACCGTTCGTCGGGCGGGCCCTGAGACTCACCTTCCCCGGAAAGTCCCAGAGGTTCGCGGCGACGTACGCGTCCGCGGCGGAGAGCAGATGATTGAAGATGATCAGCGCCACCCAGTCTTCGACGTGCGAGCGGCGGGCGTTGATCCGCTCGGGCGGGAACCGGCTCGCGACCCAGACGGTCGCGGTGCTGTCGCCCGTGGCCGGATCAACCGTGAACTCCAGCGGCGTGCTGTCGCGCGCCACGCGCTTCGCTTCGCGCAACGCCGACACCGACTTGATGGTCATTCCGATGCCGAGCGCTTCCACAGCCATGTAGAAGCGCGACGCGTTGCGCTTTCCAAGCGTGATCTGTCCCCGGCCGGGGATGAGTAGTGACTGGAGAAACGCGCGGCCCGGCGAGATGGGCGCGCCGCTGGGAGCGACTCGCTCCAGAGGCGGCAACACGCTACTGACCGAGTCCGGTCGCGCGGGCTGGCCCGTGGCCGGCACTGGGGCACGCAGCGTGTCCGGTTGCTGCGACGCGGCGGGCGCGGACATTGAGGCGAGGAGAAAGAAAGCCAGCGCGGCCGCGCTGGCGGGAGAGTGTGGGAATCGAACCCACCCGGCCCGACTGAGTCGGGTCACACCAGTTTTGAAGACTGGGGAAGCCACCAGGCCCCATCCACCCCCGCGGCTATTGCAGCACGATCGCAAATTCGGTTCGCTCCGTGACGGTACCCACCTCGACTGCGCCGGCGACCTTCGAAAGATAGGCGGCGACGCGGTCGGGCCCCACGGCAACGAGTAACCCGCCGGACGTCTGAGGGTCCGCGAGCAGAGCGCGCTGACCCTCGGTGGCGGAGCCCCAGTCCACGTGCGGATTCACATACTCCGCGTTTCGACCAGCGCCACCCGTCCGGTTGCCCCGCTCCCAGGCCTCGCGCGCGCCGGCAAAAGCGGGGACGGCGTCAACCATGATGCGCAGCGTCACAGCGCTCGCGCGCGCGATGTGCAGCGCGTGGCCGAGCAGGCCGAAGCCGGTGACGTCCGTCGCGCAACGCGAGCCCACGGCGAGCGCCGCGCGGCTGGCCGGACCGTTCAGCGATTTCATCGAGGCAAGCACTTCCTGCTGAGCGGTATCGCCGAGCTCGCCGCGCTTGATCGCGGTCGCGAGAATCCCCGTGCCCAATGGCTTCGTGAGCACGAGCCTGTCGCCGGGCTTCGCGCCCGCGTTGGTCAGCAGAAATTTCGGATGGGCGCGGCCGGTGACCGACAGCCCGTACTTGAGCTCCTCGTCAATGATCGTGTGTCCGCCGATCACGTGCGCGCCGGCTTCGTGGACCTTGTCGAGTCCGCCGCGCAGGATGTCGGTGAGCACCGCCAGCGGCAGCTTCCCCTCGGGGAACGCGACGATGTTGAGCGCGGTGAGCGGCTGGCCGCCCATCGCGTACACGTCGGACAGCGCGTTGGCAGCAGCTATCTGGCCGAACGTGTAGGGGTCGTCCACGATCGGCGCGAAGAAATCGAGCGTCTGCACGAGCGCGAGCTCCTCGGACAGGAGGAACACGCCGGCGTCGTCGAACGTCTCTCTGCCGACCAGGATTCTTTCATCGCTCGCGCCCGGAATCGGAGCGAGTACTTCCGCCAGGTCCCCTGGACCCATCTTGGAAGCTCAACCGGCGCAGCGCGCGAACGCGGTGAGCCGGAACAGCTCTTCCCGCGTCTTCGCGGTGCCGGCGTCGGTCACGGTCGGATCTTCGCGGCGGCTAGAGCTTGGCCACGACGTCGATCTCCACGAGCACGCCGCGCGGCAGGCCGGCGGCCTGGATCGTGGAGCGCGCGGGCCGGGCGTCGCCCAGCCACTTGGCGTACACCTCGTTCATCGCGGGAAAATCCGCCATGTCGTGCAGGTAGACCGTCGTCTTGACCACGTTGCTCCAGGACGCGCCGGCCTCTTTGAGAACGGCGGCGAGGTTGGTCATCACGCGCTCGGTCTGCAGCTCCACGCCGCCATCCACCACGTGACCGCTCTTGGGATCGAGCGCGATCTGTCCGGCGGTGAAGAGAAAGCCGCCTGCGACTATTCCCTGGGAGTAGGGGCCGATGGCGGCCGGAGCGTCGCCGGTCTGGATAGTCTTGAGAGGCATGGCAGTGAGGCGGTTAATGGCTGACGGTTATTGGTTTCGAGTGCGCCCGTCAAACCTCGCACGAAGAGCGCGCAGAGCCAAGAGCTATGGCAGACCGAACAGGCGCCTGGCGTTGGCGACTACAGCCGCGCCAAGCGCGGCCGGCGACACTCCACGCGCCTCGGCCACCCTCGCGAGCGTGAGACTCACGTACGCCGGCTCGTTGCGCTTGCCGCGATGCGGAACAGGAGCGAGGTACGGCGAATCGGACTCCACCAGGATGCGGTCCTCCGGAACCGCTCGAATCATGTCGTTCCCGTCCCACTTCCTGAACGTCACGATCCCGCTGAAAGAGAGATGCCAGCCGGCCTCGATGGCGACCTCCCCCAGCCGCGCCGGCCCGGTGAAGCAGTGCAGCACGCCGCGCACGCCGGCCGCGCCGGCTTCCCGCACCATGGATTCCATGTCCGCGTCGGCCTCGCGCGTGTGGACCACGACCGGCTTGCCGAGCTCCAGCGCGAGCGCGAGCTGGGCGGTGAACGCGCGCCGCTGGGCGTCGCGCGGCGAGTTGTCGTAGTGGTAGTCCAGGCCGCACTCCCCCACCGCGACCGCGCCGCCGAGCAGCAGCTCCCGGATCAACCCGGGGTCGCGGAGCGGGTCGAACGAGGCCGCGTCGTGCGGATGCAGGCCTGCCGATGAGTACACGAAGCCCGGATGCGCCTTGGCGAGCTCGAGGGAGGTTCGGGAATCGGCGGGCGACGTCCCGATCGCGACGATCGCGGCGCACCCTGTCTGCCGTGCCCGCTCTATCGCCTCGCCGCGGTCCGCGTCGAACGCGGAATCCACGAGATGGGCATGACTGTCAATGAACGCGGCCACGCGGTGCCCGCGCGCTACTGCGCCTGCTTGCAGCTCCGGAGCAGCTCCGCGGCGTTCCGGGGGTTGTTGATCGTCCGGTAAAAATCGTCGAAGTACTCCAGCGTGCCGCGCACTACGTCCGGATTCATCAGTCGCCCGATGTGATCGGAGTACAGCTCGTAGATCTCCGGCTTCTTCTCGTTGACCAGCGCGATCGCGCGGTTGAACTCCTCCGCGGGAACGCAGTAGCCGCGAAAGAGCCGCTGCCTGACCGACGTGATGGGCAGCCGGTAGTCCGGCGTGGCGTAGTTCGCGTTCACGGCGCCGGACCAATCGAAGTCGTACGCGACCGCGCGCACCAAGCCGGTCTCCTGAACGACGAGCTGGATGTTGTGCAGCCCGGAGACCGACCAGTCGGTTCCGCCGATCATGTACTCGAACAGCCCGACTATCGCATCCGTGAAGGCATCCAGATCGCCGGCCTTCGCCCCCTTGAGGTCGGCCTGGCGCCCGCCGTTCCGCGCCGCCATGTCATCGTCATCCTCGAGGATGAACCCGTACCGCGTGGCGGTCGTGCGGCCCGAGGCGCTGTCCACGTAAGTCACGCGCGCGAGTCGCGCGCGGTGGCTGAAAGGCGTCAGCAGGTTGTAGATCCGGTACAGCTGGAATTCCTGCAGCACGTACTGCTCGCGCGCGTCGTCGTTGCGGCAGTGCACCACGAGGCGGCCGCGATCCACGCGGGCGAACAGCGTCTTCTTCGAGCTGTCCGTCCAGAAGTTGAGCAGTATCGGGGGCATCTCGCAGTTGGCTCGGCGCCAGCGCCCGCGCGCACGCACGCGCAGCGGAATCGTGATCGGCGACGAGCCGGTGTCGCTGTAGGTCAGCTTCGCGGCGTAGTACCTGGGCTCGCCGGTACGCGAGCGCGAGAGCGCCCGGAGATTGGTCGTGAGGGTGAACCGCACGACGCTGTCGTTGGAGAAAAGCTTCTGCAGTTCGTACGGCTTTGGCGTTGTCGTGTCCGCGGCCGACTGCGCCGCAGCTGGCGCAACCGCCGTGCAATAGCCAACAGCCAATAGCCAACAGCCAACAGCTCGTCTCATTTCAGCTCGACACGAACAACGTGTCCTCCGAGGTCGCGCAGCGAGTCCAGCACGCTCTGCGCCGGCTCCCGCCGCTTGAGGTCCACAGTGTACTCGATCACCGTCGTGCCGCTCTGCTCCCGGACGAGCCCGCCGTACCGCCAGCGCTTCACACGCTCGTCCAGGATAGGCTCAACTACCTTGCGCGCCGACGGCGCGTCGAACGTCGCGACCCGCAGCAGGAGATTGTCCCGGTCGGCCTCCACGTCCGCGTCCATGAAATCCGGCGCGTTTCTCCGCCTCCGGCGAAGAGCCTTGTCGGCCGCGGCCTCCAGCTGCTCGGGGGACATATGCTCGAACAGCTCCTTGTCCAGCCGCGCGACGAACGTGCCGGTCCGGCTGGCGGCGGCCAGCGCGCGCTCCAGCTTGCGCTGCGCCTCCTTCCCTTCGAGCGCCGCCGGCGCGCGGCCGAAGTCGGTGTACCACAACGCCAGGATCACGACGTTGAACACGATCGAGAGCACGAGCGCTACCGGCAGCTCCACGGCCGCGGCGATGCCGACGCCGATCGCGAGGAAGGCGTACGCGGCGTCCTTGCTGTCGTCGAGCGTGTTGCGGAAGCGCACCGCGGCGGCCGCGCCGGCGAGACTGAACGCGAGCGCGAGGCTGTGCTTCACCAGCATCACGATACCCGCGACGACCGGCGGCAGCAGCACCAGCATCTGCACTACCGACTGCTGGAAACCGCGCTTCTGCCTGGTCAGCGTGTAAATCCACGCAACCGGCAAGGACACGAGTACCGCGGTGGCCATCGCCAGCAGGACCGAAAGCGACAGAGACTCCGACGCGATCCGGGCGATGACGTCCCCGCCGGTGAGCGGGTTCGCATCGGCGCCGGCTGAGCCTACGTCCGTCGGCGGGATGTACTCCCACGTGAGGGCGGCTACGCCCACCAGAACCAGGTAGTAGATGAGCGTACGGAACAGCACGTTCCCGTACATCCGCCGCCAATGGGGCGGCGCGGAGGAGCCGGGAGCCGGGCCGCGGACGCCGGCCGGCGTCGTCATCCCGCTCCCGGCGCGCGTATCATCGCGCGGGCGCCGCCCTCGTCTCGCGCTCGGTCTTCCGCGCGGCCTGGGCCAGCCGGTCCGCGCGGCCCGCAGGCGCCGCGTGGCGCGGCCACTTGTGGTTGATCCACAAAAGCAGCGGCGAAGCGACGTACACCGAGCTGAACGTTCCGATGATGATTCCCCAGAGCAGCACCCACGCGAACGGCCTGATCACGCTGCCGCCGAAGATGATCAGAGACAGCAGCGTTGCCAGCGTCGTCGAGCCGGTCAGCACGGTCCGCGGCAGCGTCTCGTTCACCGAGCGGTTGAGCAGGTCGTACAGACCGGTCTTCGGAAACTTCTTGAGGTTCTCCCGCACGCGGTCGAACACGACGACCGTGTCGTTCAGCGAGTAGCCGATGACCGTGAGGAGCGCGCCGACGACGAACAGCGAGATCTCGATGTTCATGTACTTCATGAACGCGAGCGTCGCGAGAATGTCGTGGATCGTCGCGAGCACGGCCGCGAGGCCGAACCGCCACTCGAACCGCCAGGCGAGGTAAATGAGCGACGTGAGGAACGCGATGGCCAGCGCGATGAGCGCGTTCCGCCGCAACTCGCTGCCGACTTTCGGCCCGACGCCTTCCGTGCGTTTGACCTCGTACGCCTCGTGGCCGAACTTCGCGTCGAGCGCCGCGGTGATTTGCCGTGACACGACCTCGGCGCCCGCTTCCTGCTGCGCGACCGTCTCCGGATCCTGCGCGCGCATGATCAGCTCGTTGGGGCTGCCGAACGTCTGGATCTCCACCTGCGGCAGACCGCCCGCGGCCAGCGCGGCGCGCACGTCGGCGACGCTCGGCGCCGGATCGCGGAACTCGATCCGCTTCAACGTCCCGCCGGTGAACTCGATGCTATAGTGAAAGCCGGCAACCGCGATCCAGATGAGTCCCGGCAGGATCACCAGCAGCGAGAACGCCGTGGACAGACGCCACAGGCGGATGAAGTCGATATTCGTGTTGTGCAGTACGCGAAGCATGTGTTCCTTAGATGCTGACCGGCTTGGTTCCGCCGGTACGGTGTAGCCAGATGAGGAAGAACGTCCGCACCACGAAGATGGCGCTGACGAGCGAGGCGGCGAGTCCGGCGAGCAGGGCGACCGCAAACCCCTGAACGGGGCCCGTGCCGAACTGATACAGGATCGCGGCGGTCAGCGCGGTCGTGACGTGCGTGTCTATGATCGCGCTCCAGGCGTTGCTGAAGCCTTCGTCTATCGCCGCGCGCGGTGTCTTCCCCGCGTCCATCTCCTCGCGCGTACGCTCGAAGACCAGGAAGTTGGCGTCGAGCGCCATGCCGATGGAGAGAACGAAGCCGGCGATTCCGGGCAGCGTGAGCACGGCGCCGAACTGGGCGAGCACGGCCAGAGTGATCAGCGCGTACACGATCAGCCCGCCGACGGCGAACACGCCCGAGAGCTTGTAGTACACGACCATGATGAGAATGACGAGCACCAGGCCGAGGATGCCCGCGCGGATGCCATCCGCCACGGCGTCCTGCCCGAGGCTCGCGCCGATCGTGCCGGACTCCACGATCTTGAGCGGAACCGGAAGCGCTCCAGCGCGCAGCACGAGCGCGAGATCCTGTGCCGCCGCGAGCTCCTGCCCACCCATGGTGATCTGGCCGCGCGTGCCGATCGCGCCCTGAATCACCGGGGGCCGGCCCATCACACGCTGATCGAGCACGATCGCCATGTAATCCTGAATGTGGCGGCCAGTCTCACGCCGGAACTGCCGCCCGCCTTCGTTGTTCAGCTCGAACGTGACGAGCGTTCCTTCCAGCGGGTCCTGGTTGGGCTGCGCGTCCGTGATGTACTGGCCGGTGATGATCGGCCGCGCCTCCAGCACGTACAGCGGCTTGTACACACTGTTCGCGACAACGCTCGAATCACTGCTCCACCGCACGACCTTGCCGGGCGGCAGCGCTGCCTGGATTTCAGGCAGCGACAGGTAGTACTCGACGGCCGCGACGTTCTCGGACGCCACCATGTACTCGCCGGGGATGGTGCCCTGCTGCAGCAACCTCGACAGCGGACCCGGCCCGCCCGCCGCGGCCGCCGCTGTGTCGCGCGCGCCCGTGTCGGACGCGACGCGGGCCGTGTCGGTCGTGTCGCGCTGCAGGAGGGAGCCGAGTCCCGCCGGCGCGCGCGCCGGTGTCGTGTCAGCGCGCGCCACGCCGGGAGCGACGATGCCCCGCGACCGGATGATTCCGTCGAGTCGCGGCAGCGCCTTCGTCAGCGCGTCCGTCTTGTCGGTGATCTGGAATTCCAGGAAGGCGGACTTCTGCACGATGTCCTGCGCCCGAACGGGGTCGTCGATTCCGGGCAGCTCCACGATGATTCGGTCGCTGCCTACCTGCTGCACGACCGGCTCCGCCACGCCGAACTCGTCCACGCGGTTGCGCAGAACGGTCAGGGCGTTGGTGAGTGCGGCCGCCTTGTCGGCGACCGGAGCCTTGGTCTCGTCGATCTCCAGCGCCATATGGATGCCGCCCACGAGATCGAGCCCACGCTTGAGGGGAACGCGCTGCACGGTGTCGAGCCGGAACACTCCGTCGCGCTTTACGCGCTCGACGACCGTGCGCGGATACAGCGTCCAGAGCGAGCCGGCGATGAGCGCCAGAATTATCGCGATTCTATGCTTCAACTTCATTGTGAGGAGCTGATTGAGGTGACGCCCGAGGGGCGCGTAGTCCCCGGGGCGTTTTGAGCAGTGCGAACGTTACCGGCCACCGAGAGGACAGTCAACGCGGCGCGCGCCGCGGTCTCGTCCTTCCGGATCTGCCGCACGAGCGCGGCGGCGTCGGGAAACCTGCGGGTGTCGCGCAGGCGCGACACGAGCTCGAGCCGGACGTGGGCGCCGTAGAGGTCCACGTCCGTGTCGAACAGGTAAGCTTCGATGCGGACGCTGGAATCGCCGAACGTGGGGCGAGGTCCGAGGTTGGCCATCGCGCCGAAGGTCCCGCGCGGCGTCTGCACTCGCGCCGCGTACACGCCCTCGGGCGGCAGCAGCTTTCTGGGCGCGGGGACCAGGTT
Organism: uncultured Gemmatimonadota bacterium; assembly: GCA_937867645.1. Lineage (GTDB taxonomy): Bacteria > Gemmatimonadota > Gemmatimonadetes > Gemmatimonadales > Gemmatimonadaceae > JACDCY01. The sequence continues at coordinate 11,141 of CALMKE010000179.1, forward strand.
GATCGTCGGAAACCCGAGCTCTCGCCCCCGCTGGTCGCCCTTCGTGACCTTCCCGCCCACCGAGTAGAGTCGGCCGAGGGAATCGGCCGCCTTGTCGAGATCGCCGCCGGCCACCGAGCGCCGGATCGCGGTCGAGGATATGCTGTGGCCGTCCGGAGCTTCGACCGCCTCCACTACCTGCACGTCGAACCCGTCGCGCCTGCCGAGCGACCTGAGCACGTTCACGTCGCCCGCGCGCGAGCGCCCGAAGCCGTGATCGTACCCGATCAGCAGCTCCCGCATCCGGAACCGTCCGCGCAGCACGCGTTCCACGAAGTCTTCCGCCGAGTACTCCGCGAGGTCGCGGGTGAACGGCAGCACGGCTACGTAATCCAGCCCGGTCTCGGCGAGGATCTCGATCTTCTCCTCGCGGCTCGTGAGCAGCGGCGGCGCGGCCGTGGGGTTCACGATCTCCAGCGGGTGCGGATCGAACGTGACCAGCAGGCTGGGCAGCGCGGCCTCGGCCGCGCGGTCCACGAGCCGCTGCACCACGTCGCGATGCCCGCGGTGCATGCCGTCGAACGTCCCCACGGTCACCACCGTGGCGGTGACGGTCGGCGGCAAGCCCGACTCGTGCGCGCGCATGTCAGGCCGGCGCAACCGCGACCTCCAGCCGCTTGAGCGGAGGCGGCGAATCGCGCAGCGCGTCGGCGGGAGCGGCGTCGGCGACGGCGAACTTTCCGATCCGGGTGCGGCGCAGCGAGGCCAGGTGCGCCGCGCTGCCCGACAGGCGGCCCAGGTCCCGTGCCAGCGCGCGGATGTACGTGCCGCCGCCGCACGTGATCGTCGCGGCCAAAGTGTCGCCGGCGAACCTGCCGACGTCCCAGCGGTGCACCACAACGCTCGCGGGCGCGAGCTCCATCTCCTCGCCGGCGCGCGCGGCCGCGTACGCGCGCTTCCCACCCACTTTCTTGGCGGAGTACGCGGGCGGCACCTGCTCGATGTGGCCGGTCAGCGTCACGATCGCGGCGCGCACGTCCGCCTCCGATGGCGGAGGCGCGGAGCGCGTGACTTCGCCGGTGGAATCATCGGTATCGGTCTCCGCGCCGAACGAGATCACGGCCTCGTACACCTTGGGCTCGATCTCGAGAAAGGTCGAAAGTCGGGTCGCGCGGCCCACGAGCACGAGCAGGAGCCCCGTCGCGAACGGGTCGAGCGTGCCGAGGTGGCCGACGCTCCGCTCGCCGTACGCGCGCCGCACCATGTCCACGACGTCATGCGACGTGATGCCGGCCGGCTTGTCCACCAGCAGGAGTCCTTCAGGGCCGTCGCTGCTCATCGTCGGAGGCCTCCGGCGCGCCTTCACCTTCGCCCGGGGCTTCTCTGACCGGCGTCTCGTTCTTGATCTGCTCCAGCAGCGACTCGATCCGCGCCGCGTGCGCCACGCTCTCGTCCACCTTGAAGGTGATCTGCGGCGTGTTGCGCAGCTGCAGCGTCCGGCCGATCTGCGAGCGGAGATGGCCGGCCACGCTGTTCAGTCCCTCGAACGTGGCCGCCTTCTCGCTCTCGGTGCCGAGCACGCTGACGTACACCTTGGCATGGCGGAGATCGGACGTGATGTCCACGCCCGTCACCGTCACGAGTCCCGTTATCCGAGGATCCTTCGCTCCGCCGCCCTCGGCGAGGAAGGTTGCGACTACTTCGCGGATCGCCTCGGAAACGCGGTCCGCGCGCCGTGTGTTACGCAGTGGCGGCCGGCGTGAGCGTGCGCGCCACCTGCTCCGTCCGGTAGCACTCGATCACGTCGCCGACTTTCACGTCCTGGAAATTCTCGATGCCGATACCGCACTCGAAGCCCGAGCGCACTTCGCGCACGTCGTCCTTCAGGTGCCGCAGCGAGCCGATGACCCCGTCGTACACCTCGGAGCCGTCCCGAATCACGCGCACGCGGCCCTGCCGGTTGATGATTCCGCTCCGCACCGAGCAGCCGGCGATGACGCCGATCTTCGGCACGCGGAACAGCTGCAGCACGTGCGCCTCGCCGTACACGACCTCGCGCTCTTCCGGCCGCAGCAGGCCTTCCAGCGCCAGCCGCACGTCCTCGACCGCCTCGTAGATGATCTTGTACAGCTTGATGTCCACGCCCTCGCGCTCGGCGGCGGCGCGGGCGTTGTTGTCGGGGCGAACGTGGAATCCGACGATGATCGCGCCGGCCGCGCGCGCTAGCAGGATGTCGCTCTCGTTGATCGTGCCGACGCCGCGGTGGATGACTTCGACCGAGACCTCGTCGTTGGACAGCTGGCCCAGCGCGTCGGCCACCGCTTCCGCGGGACCGCCCTGGTCGGCCTTGATGACGATGCGCAGCGTGCGCTTCTCGCCGCCCGACGTCTGCGTCATGAACTCTTCCAGCGACACCACGCCCTTCGCCGTTCTGCGGCTGCGGGCCTCGCGGTCGAGCCGCTGCCGGCGCTGCGCGATCTCGCGCGACGCGACCGCGTCCTCCACGACGATGAACTGGTCGCCCGCCATCGCGACGCCGGTCATTCCCAGTACCTGCACCGGGATCGCGGGACCGGCTTCCTTGACCGCCTTGCCGCGCTCGTCCAGCAGCGCGCGCACGCGCCCGCTGAACATGCCGCAGATGAAGTCGTCGCCGACGCGCAGCGTGCCGGACGACACGAGCACCGTCGCGACCGGGCCCTTGCCCGCGTCCAGCGACGCCTCGATCACGGCCCCAACCGCGGGCCTGTCCGGATTCGCCTTGAGCTCCAGCAGCTCGGCCTGCAGCAGGATCTGCTCGAGCAGCGCGTCTATGCCCGCGCCCGTCTTCGCCGAGATCTCCGACGACAGTGTCGTGCCGCCGAACTCTTCCAGCACCACGCCGTGCTGCAGCAGGTCCTGCTTCACCTTGAGCACGTTCGCCGACGGCAGATCCACCTTGTTGATCGCCACGATCATCGGAACGTTCGCGTTCTTCGCGTGCGAGATCGCCTCGATGGTCTGCGGCATGACCTGGTCGTCGGCCGCGATCACGAGCACGACGATGTCCGTCACCTGCGCTCCGCGCGCCCGCATGGCCGTGAATGCTTCGTGGCCCGGCGTGTCGAGGAACGTGAGCTTCTTGCCGTCCGGAAGCGACACGTGGTACGCGCCGATGTGCTGCGTGATGCCGCCGGCTTCGCCGGCGACGACGTTCGCTTTGCGGATGTAGTCGAGCAGCGACGTCTTGCCGTGATCCACGTGTCCCATGATCGTCACGACCGGCGGGCGCGGTTTCAGATCTTCCGCCTTGTCGGCCGGAACGTCGCCCGTGTCCGCGGCGAACTCTTCTTCGCGCACGGCGCGGAAGCCGAACTCGCTCGCGATCAGCTCGATCTGGTCGAAGTCGAGCCGCTGGTTGATGGTGACCATGAAGCCGAGGTTCTTGAGCGCGAACCCGACGATCTGCGTCGGCGGGATCTTCAGGATCTCGGCGAGCTCGCTCACGCTGATGAACTCGTTCACGCGAACGGTCTTCTTCTCGCGCTCCTGCTCCGCGCTGCGCTGCGCCTCCAGCTCCTCGCGCGAGAGCGCGTCGTCGGCGCGACGGGCGCCGCCGCGGCGCGGGGGGGCGCCGCGAATCGCGGTCATCGTCTTGAAGATGTTGTCCGACACCGCCTGCTGGTCCACGGCGCCGCGCTTGCCGCGCTTGCCGCGGCTGCGGTCGTCGGCGCGCGCGCCGCCGGCGCCCGGGCGATCCTCGCGCCGGGTGGGCGTGCCCGCGCCCGGTGACGCGGACGCAATCGGACGGGGCGCGCCGTACGGGCTGCCGCTCGCTACCGGCCGCGGGCGCGGCGCGCCGGGCACGATCGGCCGCGGGCGCTGGCGCTCGGGAATCGGTGGAACCGTCGGAGCCGCGGGCGCGGCAGCCGAAGGCGGTGGCGCCGAGGGCGCGCTGACTGCCGGCGCGGGCGCTGCCGGCGCTGCGGGCGGGGGAGCCGTCGGGACGCCGGTTGCGGCCGCCTGCGGCTGCTCTGGCACTGCCGCGGGAGCCGCGGCCCTGCGGCGAACCATCGGCGCGGGCTCGGCGGGCGCCGGCGCAGAAGGAGCTGCTTCAGGCTCGGGCGCGACCTCCGGAGTCTCAGCGACGGGCGGAGCGGCGCGCCGTCTGCGGCGGGCGCCTGCCGGCTCAGCCTTGGGCTCGGGCGGCGGCGGCGCCGCCTTCTCGGTCGCCGCCGTACGGCGGCGGCGCGACGCGGGTGCCGGCTTCTCGGCCCGCGCCCGCTTCTCGCGCTCCCAGCGCGCGCGGAGCCGCGCGATCTGATCGTCGGTCAATGCACTCACGTGGCTGCGCACCGGCACGTCCATCTGGCGCAGGAGATTCATGACCTCCTCGCTGGACACGCCGAACTCGGCCGCCATCTCGTGAACTCGAAGTTTGCTCAACTTGTTCTCCGACCTTCTTGAATGTCACCCGTCATCAACATGCCCTTCGCCAGCTGCGCGTCCAACACTCCAACCGCGGCAGTCGAAGCCCTGCCAACGGCCGCGCCCAGCTCCCTGGCGCTCGGCGCCTCGATCACCCGCACGTGCCTCGCCTCGAGCAGCGGCAGAACCTTGTCCAGACTGTTCCGCGCGGCATCGGGCGCGATCACCGCGAGCTTCACCTTTCCTTTCAGCACCGAGCGCTTCACCTGGTCCACGCCGACCACGACCGTCCGGCCGCGGACGCCGAGCCCGATGAGACGCAGGAGCTTCGCGGGATCGGCCGCGATCACCCCTCCGACTTCGCTTTGCTCTTCGCCTTCGGCTTCGCGGCCTTCGGCTCTTCCTTCACCATCTCGTTCGCATCCTCGCCGCCGGGCACCGGCGGACCGAAGTCCTCCGTATCGGCGGTCCCCTCGTTGATCTCGCGCAGCGCTTCCTCGTTGCCGGGGAGCGGCGCCGCGCGCGGGTCGATTCCGACCGCGGACTCCTCGGCCGGATCGCCTTCACCTTCTTCCGCCGCGCCACGGCCGACGCTCGCGGCCGTCTCGCCGGTGGCATCGTCGGTCGTCAGCTCGTTGATGATCGACATGAGCCGGTCAGCTTCCTCCGGCGCGATTCCGGCCAGACGGAGGAAGTCTTCGCGCTCGAGATCGATGATGTCGTCGAGCCGCTTGTAACCGGCTTCCTCCAGCACCGCGGACGTGGCCGCGGAAATTCCGTCGATCTCCGCCAAGCGCGGATTGACGGCCGAGTCCTCGGGGAGCGGCGCGAAGATCGGCTGATCGCCGGCGCGCTCCATCCACTCGCGGCTGGAATACAGGTCGATCTTCCACTCGGTGAGCTCGGAGGCGAGCCGCACGTTCTGCCCGTTCCGGCCGATCGCGAGCGAGAGTTGATCCTCGTCCACCACCGCCTGAATCGTCTTGGTGGCCGGATCACTGAACACGCGGGCGACGCGCGCTGGCGCGAGCGCGAGCTTGGCGAAGCGCTCGGGATCCTGCGACCACGGCACGATGTCGATCCGCTCGCCGGCCAGCTCGTTGACGACGGCCTGCACGCGCGAGCCCTTCACGCCCACGCACGCGCCCACCGGATCCACCGCGTCGTCGCGGGAAAACACGGCGATCTTGGTGCGGCTGCCGACCTCGCGGGCGGCCGCGCGGATCTCGACGATCCCCTGCTGGATCTCCGGCACCTCGAGCTTGAACAGCGCCTGCACGAACATCGCGTCCGAGCGGCTCAGCACGAGGCGCGGGCCCTTGGGAGTCTCCTCGACGCGCTTCAGCACCGCGCGAACCGGCTCTCCCTGATGGAAATGCTCGCGGTGATTCTGCTCGCGGTACGGAATGATCGCCTCGGCCTCGCGGAACTTGTTCAGCATGACGACGAGCTTGCCGCGCTCGATCTGCTGGACTTCGCCCGAGAGCAGCTCGCCGACGCGGCTGGAGAACTCGTCGCGGATCCGCGTGCGCTCGCCTTCCCGTACGCGCTGGATGATCCGCTGCTTCGCCGCCTGCACCGCGGTGCGGCCGAACTCGGCGAAGTCCACCGGCTCCTCCATCATGTCGCCGACCTGGAACTCCTCGTCGGTCATGCGCGCTTCCTCGAGCGCGATCTCGCGCGCGGGATCGGTCACTTCGTCCACGACCGTCTTCAGCAGGACGATCTTGATCGATCCCTTCGACTCGTCGATGTCCACTTCGGCCTGGACCGTCGGTCCATGCCGCTTGGCCAGGGCGGCATAGATGCCGTCCTGAATGAGTCCGTGCAGCTCCGAGCGATCCAACTGCTTCGAGTTGGTCAGCTCGCGGAGCGCGATGAGAATATCTGCCGACATCGGGGCCTCTATCGATTCCAGTTAAACGAGAGCCGCGCTTCGCGCACTTCGTTGAGCGGCAGCCGCAGCTCCTCGCCCTTCGCCGTGCGCACGACAGCGATCTCCCGCCAGTCTTCGTGCTCGATTCCAACTATCTCGACCTCGGCCATCCCGCCGAGCAGGTCGCTTTTCACGTTCGCCTGCTTGCCGACGAACCGGATCCAGTCGGCCGCGTCCCGCAGCGGCCGCTCGATTCCGGGCGACGACACCTCCAGCACGTACCGCATCCCATCCTCGTCCACGTCCAGCTTCGCCTCGATCGCCCGCGATGCCCGCGCGCAATCCTCGATGCTGACATTCTGCCCATCGGTCCGGTCGATTCGAACGTCCACGATGGGGCGGTTCCTGGTGCCCCCTCGGCGGAGCTCGAAAAGCTCAAGCCCAACCTCCGCAAGCGCTTCCTTCACAATGGGTTCCAGCTCTGACTTCATCTACTTTATGATATAGTTGCAGAGAACAAAAAAATGTGGGGCGAACTTCCCCCACATCCCGTCGCACGAACGATCCGCGCGACAACCTTAAGTATAGTGGCTGATTGGGTGCGCCGCAATCGGAGGGGCCCTGCGTGGCTTTTCCCTTCGGCTACAGCCTCCGCATGATGACCGCAACCTGTCGGCCAGCATCTCCAGCGCGGTGCGAGAAGAACCGCTCGTTGTCGTGGCGCGTGCACCACGGGCTCATGCTGATCTGACGCACGCCGGCCGCCGATGCCTGCTCGGCAAGCAGCGACCGCAAATCCACCTGCCCCGGCCGGTTGGCCGGGTGCCCGGTGAGCTGCTCGCGCACGTCCGCGCTCACTTCGTAGCACCGCCCGCAGATCGCGGGGCCCAGGTGAACGCGCAGCTCCTTCGGCGACATGCCGAGCATCGAGAACGCAGCCGCGGCGCGGGTGACGAAGCCGGCGGCGGTGCCCCGCCACCCGGAATGCAGCAGCGCGATGGTGCCGGACGGATGGACCATGAAAACGGGAACGCAGTCGGCGATGGAAACCGCGAGCGCGAGGCCTCGCTCGGAGGTCAGATGGCCGTCGCCTTCGCCGGTGCGCACCCACCCCTGCATGCCACTGCCGTGCTCCAGCAGCTTCGTCCCGTGGACCTGGCGGGCCAGCACGACCGCCGAGGCGTCGCCCGCGATCTCGCGCTCCAGGTCCGACCACCGGTTCAGGACTTCGCTCTCCGGCTCGCCGCTCGAAAGGCTGAACGTTCCCGCTTCGCGGGTCGTGGTGAAGGCGCGGACGCCGAGGTCGTCGAGCCCCGGTACGCTTTCGAGCGGAACGCTCAGACTACGCGACCGGCGGGTGGCTCGCCGCGGCGGTCCTCCACGCGACGGATATTGGCGCCGAGTGCGTTCAGCCGCTCGTCGATCCGCTCGTACCCGCGCTCGATCTGCTGGACGTTGTTGATCCGGCTGGTGCCGTCGGCGCACATGGCCGCCAGAAGCAGCGCCATTCCCGCGCGGATGTCCGGCGAATCCATGTACGCGCCGTGCAGCCGCTGGGGACCGGTGATCAGAGCGCGATGCGGGTCGCACAGCACGATGCGCGCACCCATGGCGATCAGCTTGTCCACGAAGAAGAGCCGCGACTCGAACATCTTCTCGTGCATCATGATCAGCCCCTTGCACTGCGTCGCCGTGACGATCGCGATGGACATCGTGTCGGCGGGAAAAGCCGGCCACGGCTGATCTTCCAGCTTGGAGATGTGCCCGCCGTGATCCGGCTGGATCTCCTTCGACTGCTTGGCCGGAACGATGAGATCGTCCCCTTCGACCGTGCATTCGATTCCCATCTTGGCGAAGCCCATGCGGGTGGAGCGGAGATGCTCCACGCCGGCGTCCACGATGCGAAGCTCCGAGCCGGTCACCGCGGCCAGGCCGATGAACGACCCGACCTCGATGTGATCCGGGCCGATGGCGTGAGTGACCGGGCCGTGTCCCAGCTCCCTCTCGCCGTGGATCGTCATGGTGTTGGTGCCGATGCCTTCGATCCGGGCGCCGAGCTTCTCGAGGAAAAGCGCCAGGTCCTGGACGTGCGGCTCGCTCGCGCAGTTCCGCAGGATCGTGGTGCCCTCGGCGGCCGCGGCCGCCATCAGCGCGTTCTCCGTGGCCGTGACGCTCGGCTCGTCCAGAAACACGTCGGCGCCGGTGAACTGCTTGGCGGTGAGCTCGAACTGATCGCTGGCATTCACCTTGGCGCCGAGCGCCTGCAGCGCCAGGAAGTGAGTGTCCAGCCGGCGGCGCCCGATCACGTCGCCGCCCGGAGCGGGAAGCGAAACCTCGCCGCACCGCGCCAGCAGTGGCGCCGCGAGCAGGATGGACGCGCGGATCGTGGCGCACAGCACCGGGTCGAGGTTCGTGCCATCGAGCTCAGCGGCGTGCACTTCGAGAGTATTTCTGCCTTCCCAGTCGATCACCACGCCCATCGAGCGGATCAGCGCGACGAGCGTTTCCATGTCACGGATTCGCGGTACGTTCTCGAGCCGCACCGGATGGCGTGACAGGAGCGCGGCGGCCAGAATGGGCAGCGCGGCGTTCTTGTTGCCCGAGGGGCGGATGGATCCCTTGAGGGTCGCTCTCCCTTCGACTACGTACTGGACGGCGGGCATGGATTTCGGTCTGGAGGTGAAGGTGAAATATCACCGGAAAGCAGCTGTTGGCTATTGGCTATTGGCTGTTGGCGTCAATTCAAAGTTCACAGGCAGCGGGTAGATTTGAATCGCGGTTGCCACTAGCCAACAGCCAATAGCCAACAGCCAACAGCTCAGAATGGCCCTTCCCTTGCACACATCGTGCGCGTGACCAACTGGACGATGGCGGTTCTCGACTTGCTCGCGCAGCAGGCCGCTGTGCTGCCGGACACGATCTTCACCAAGCAGGTGGCGGATGATCCCAGCTGGTGGGACCGGATCACGAGCGTCGCGAGCGGCATTCTTACCATCACGTTCCTCATGCTCTCGGCGGCGCTGATACCGGCTGCTCTGAACGTGAGGAAGACGCACAAGAAGATCAGCGGCACGCTCGACCGGATTTATGGCGACATCAATCCGCTCATGCGGCACGCCAGCTCGATCGCGGACAACCTGGACTACATCACCACGTCGCTCAGGGTGGACGTCCAGCAGGTGAACCAGACGGTCGCGTCGGCCAACCAGAAGCTGCTCAAGGCGGCGGAGCTGGCCGAGGACAGGATCAACGAGCTGAATGCTCTGCTGGAAGTGGCGCAGGAGGAGATCGAGGCGGTGTTCGTCGCCTCCGTGTCCACGATCAAGGGAGTAGGTACCGGCGCGAAGACCTTCGCCCGCGGCCGCGGACGGAAAGCGCGGCGCGCGCGCCTGCGCGATCCGGGATTGGTGGAGGCAGTGGAGCGGGTCGGTGACGCGCTCGAGGAATCTTTCGCAGACGAGTCTTTTGACGAGGAGGGGCTGGACAATGGTGGCATCATCGGAGACCAAGGGGCCGACAGCCGGCCAGAAACGCCGCGCATCCGCCCCCGTGGATGATTTTCAGGACGAGCGCGAGGAGCAGTTCGACCTCCTGACCGCGGCGGTGATCGGCGTGGCGATCGGCGCGGGCATCGCCCTGCTCGTTCGCAGAGGGCCGAGCGGCAACCGGCCGCTGAGACCGGTGCTGGACGCGGTGGGCCGCGGCGCGAAGTGGAGCGGCGCCATGGGTCTCGAGGGAGCGCGCTGGGCCGGCGACACGATCCCGCCGTACGCGCGCAGGGCGCGCAAGAGCGCGGTGCGCGGCGCCCGCTGGGCGCGCGAACACAGCGAGCCGCTGCTCGATCGGTTGCCGGCGCTCGAGGACGTGACGGAGACGGTGCGCGATTACGTGGACGCAGCGCGCGAAGCCATCAACGAGACGGTCGAGCACGAAGCGCGTGATCTCCGCAAAGCGATCCGGCGGCAGCGAAAGCGGATCGGGATCTAGGATTCGTCGCGCTGGCCTCGCGGCGATCGCCGCGCTCGTACTCGTCGCCCTCACACCGGACGCCGCGTACGCCTGGACGCCGGGCACGCACATCTTCCTCGGCGAGGCGCTGCTCAAGTCGCTGCACCTCGTGCCGGGAAACATCGCCACGCTCATATCCGCGTTCCCGCACGATTTTCTGTACGGCTCGATCGCGGCCGACACGAGTATGGCCAAGAAGTACGCGCTGGCCGGCAGGCACTGTCACTCGTGGAAGGTCGGGCTGGAGATTCACGAGCGGGCGCGAAATGACCCGGTGCGGAGCTTCGCTCTGGGCTATCTCGCGCACCTCGCGGCCGATTCCGTCGCCCACAACTACTTCGTCCCCCGCCAACTCACGGTCACGTCCACGACCAGCGCGATCGGACACAGCTACTGGGAGAGCCGGTTCGAGATGCACCTGGGCGAGCGGTTCTCGCGGCTGGCGCGCGAGGTGATTCTGCGCGACCACGAGCACTCCGACGCGCATCTCGACCGCATCCTCAGCCCGACGATCTTCAGCACGCCCACCAACCGCCGGATCTTCCGCGGCATGGTGCGCGTGGCGGACTCGGACGGGTGGCAGCGCATCTTCCAGATGATCTCGGAGAACAGCCGCTGGGACCTGGGCGAGCGGGAGTCGGCCGCGTACATGGAGCGATCGTTCGACTACATCGTGGACTTCCTCAATCGGTTCGATTCATCCGAGGTGTTCGCGCTCGATCCGGCCGGGACCGCTCCACTGAGACAGGCGAAGCGCATCCGCCGCGCGGCGCTGAACAAGGGCGGCGGGGAGGAAAAAGTCGAGAGCGCCGCGCTCAAGCACTTCGCCATGCCCGACACGCAACTGTCGTACGTCGCGCGGATCGGCGGCTCGGTGTACGAGCTCGCGAAGCGCGGCTAGCTGACCGGCCTCTCGCGCGCCGCGCGACCCTGGCGCCACATTCCGACCATGCCGTTCGACCTGCAGCCCGCGCTGCGCGGTGACTTGCTCGAGCTTCGTCCGCTGCGGGCGGACGACTTCGACGCCCTGTTCGCCGCCGCGTCGGACCCGCTGATCTGGGAACAGCACCCGGAGAGCGACCGCTACACCGCCGAGAAATTCCGGCGCTATTTCGACGGCGCCATGCAGTCCGGAGGCGCGTTCGCGGTGATGGACCGCGCCTCTGGCCAGGTGGTGGGCTCGACGCGCTATCACGGGTACGATCCCGTGGCGCGCGAGATCGAGATCGGCTGGACGTTCCTCGCGCGGTCCCACTGGGGCGGCGCGTACAACCAGGAGATGAAGCGGCTGCTGCTGGAGCACGCGTTCCAGTTCGTGGACCGCGTGGTCTTTCTCGTAGGCCCGTCCAACATCCGCTCGCAGCGCGCCGTCGAAAAGATCGGCGGAAGACTGGCCGGAACTCGCGTGAGCGACGGCCGCGAGAGTCTCCTCTTCGTGATTACGGCGGAGTCGCTCAACCGAACGGAGGCGTTGATTAAGCTTCGGGAACGTTCCGTCTAGCTCCAACACAACGGAGGCAATGCCCATGAGTCCCGGGAAAATCACGCCCTGCCTGTGGTTCGACACGCAGGCCGAAGAGGCCGCGAACTTCTACGTCTCGATCTTTCCCAATTCGAAGATCCTGCGAATCCAGCGCTACCCGGAAGCCGGCACCGAGGTGCACGGCAAGCCCGCCGGAAGCGTGATGGTCGTGGACTTCTCGCTGGACGGCCAGGAATTCACGGCCCTCAACGGCGGGCCGCAGTTCAAGTTCGACGAGGCCATCTCGTTCCAGGTGCCGTGCGCCGACCAGAAGGAGCTCGACTACTTCTGGAGCAAGCTGACCTCCGACGGCGGCGAGGAAGGCCCCTGTGGCTGGGCGAAGGACAAGTTCGGGCTGTCCTGGCAGGTGGCTCCCGCCCGGCTGCTCGAGATGTGGTCCGACCCCGACCCCGCCAAGCGGGAGCGCGTGATGACGCAGATGCTGAAGATGAAAAAGCTCGACATCGCCCCGCTCGAGCGGGCATTCGCGGGATAACGGCCTCCGGAGACAGCGCCGTTGCCATTTGTCGATTTACTTTGTAGTATAAAGTACTTGGCTGACACCGGCGCGAAGACTGAAACCCCCCGGTGCGGCTCTCGTAATGAGCGCATGGGATGGCCCGCGGGAATGTCCCGCTCTGTCTCCGCTGGACACAAACTCTTACAAGCGATCTCCCCGATGCCACGCTCTTTCGCCGCCCTGATCGGACTCCTGACCCTCATGGCCGCCGCGCCGGTTCAGGCGCAGCAGCCGCCGGCACGACCCGCCGGCCCGCCCCCCGTGGGCCCGGGAGAGGTGCGTGGCGTTGTATTGGCGGAGGGCGACAACGCCCCCGTCGCCGGCGCTACCATTACCGTTCGCGCGAAGCGTGACTCCTCGCTCGTCACCGGAGCGATCGCCAAGGACGACGGCAGCTTTCGCGTACAGGGACTCCGTCCCGGCACCTACTACCTCAGAATCACCCAGCTCGGCTTCAGCCCGCGCACCACGCCCGATTTCAGCGTGACACCGGAGAAGCTGACCACGACGATCGAGGGCATCCGCCTGCCGCGCGTCGCGGTCGAGTTGTCCACGGTCGAAGTGGCCGCCGAGCGTGCCGCCGTAGTCATCGAGCCGGATCGCAACAGCTACCAGGCCAAGCAGGTGGCCCCGGCCGCGACCAACGCGAGCGAAGTGCTCCAGGCCACGCCATCGGTCGAAGTTGACGGCGACGGCAAGGTGAGCCTGCGCGGGAACGAGAACGTTGCGATCCAGATCAACGGACGCCCCGCCCCGATCCGCGGCGAGCAGCTCGGCGCATACCTCAAGGGACTCCCGGCGAACATCGTCGAGAGAATCGAAGTCGTCCCGACGCCGTCCGCGCGCCACGACCCCGAAGGCATGGCCGGCATCATCAATATCGTCTTGAAAGAGAACGTGGACCTTGGTCTCAGCGGCGGATTCAACGCCGGCGGGTCCCCGTCGCAGCGCTACAACGCGAGCGGCAACCTCGGCTACCAGGAAGGCCGCTTCACACTCTTCACCAGCTACGGCTTCAACTCCGACAGGCGTCACATCATAGGCATCAACGACCGCGAGCGGCGCGACGCCTCGTTCAACCCGCTGTCGTTCACCGAGCAGGACATCGCGGGCGAGGCCGGCAACGCCGGACACAATTTCAATGTCAACCTCGACTTCAAGCCCAACAAGCGCGACGTCATCTCGAACATCCTGTCGCTGAATCGCCGCCGCGGTACCGACGAGTCGATCGTGGGCTTCACGGAGCTGAATGGCAGCCGCTCGGAGACGGACCGGTACAACCGCCTCCGTGACGCCGATGTCACCGGCTTCGTCGCCGACTACACGCTGGCGTTCCGCCGGACGATCGAGGCGAGAAAGCACGAGCTTGGCGCGGAGCTTCGGCTGAACCAATCGTCGGACGACGACAACAACACGCTCTGGCGCCAGGCGATTCCGACGAACGACCGGTCGGAGGGCGAGCGTAACGAGCTGGATGCCCGCACGCGCCAGGCGATCGCGCAGGTCGATTACACGCGAACGCTGCGCGAGCGCACCAAGCTCGAGACGGGCTACAAAGGAACGTCGCGCTGGCTGGACCGCGACTATTCGGTCCTCAAGGACGCGGCCGGCTCGGGCGACTGGGCGCTGGACGGCACGCTGAGCAATTCCTTCGAGTTCGACGAGCAGGTCCACGCCGTGTACGGCGTGCTGAGCCAGGGCGTGGGCAAGTTCGAGCTACAGGGTGGGCTCCGCGGCGAGCGCGCCAGCCGTGATTTCCGGCTGGCTGCAGAGAGCTACCCTTACAACTACACCAGCCTCTTCCCGAGCGCAGTAGTGAACTACAAGGTCAGCGACGCGACACAGCTCAAGTTGGCGTACTCGCGCCGCGTCCGCCGTCCGGGGACGCAGGAGCTCAACCCGTTTCCGCAGTTCTTCGACGTGCAGAACGTGTTCATCGGCAACCCGAACCTGGACCCCGAGTACACTGACGCGTTCGAGGCCGGCTACACCCGGACGTTCAAGCTCGGCACGCTGCAGGTGTCGCCGTTCTATCGCCGCACGACCGACATCATCCGGGTCGAGATAGACGCCAACGACACGTTCCAGGGACGCGAGGTGACCTCGGTCAGGTTCAGGAATCTGGCGACGGGAACGTCGTGGGGAACGGACGTCAACGGCTCGCTCAGGCTCGGCCCCAGGTTCACCGGGTTCGGCGGGTTCAACGTCTTCAAGATGGTCACGGACGGCGGATCGGCGTCGGCGCTGGCATCGAACGGCGTGACGTGGGCGGCGCGTATCAACGGCACGACACAGCTGCGGGACGACCTGAGCCTGCAAGCGATGTACTTCTATCGCGCTCCGATGCAGCAGGAAGGCTACAAGTTCGCCGGGATGCAGTTCGCGAACGTCGTCCTGCGGAAGAAGATCAACGGCGAGAAGAGCAGCCTGTCGCTGCGCCTCACGGATCCGTTCAACTCGCAGCTGTTCCGGGTGAAGGTCAGCAACGACGACCTGGTTCAGTTCACCGAGCGGAGGTTCGGCGCGCGGGCGATGTACCTGCAGTACCAGATGTCCTTCGGGCAGGCGCCGCGGGTCAGGCAGCCGACGGTGCAGCCGCCGCCCGAGCCGCAGACCGGCTTCGCCCAGTAAGTAAAGGTCGAATAGACCGCGGTTAGGAGGCCCCTTCTCCTTCGACCCCCTTGGGCCCGAGGAGGAGGGGCTTCTGGCATTCACATTGCCTTTGAAGCGGTCTCTAACGACTTCATCATGCGCCCGGGGGGCATATGCGCGGCAGATCTCTTTTGACGGCAGCGGTCACGCTCGTTCTTTTCACGGGCTGCAGCAACATGGGCTCAATCGGCAATATCCTCGGCTCGGTCCTCGGCGGAATGGGCGGGCAGCAGCAACAGCAGCAGATAGAAGCCGAGATCACCCAGGTGGACCCGAACAACGGACGGATCTACGTCCGCACGCAGGACGGCCAGACCGGCGCGATCCGCGTGGACAGCCAGACGCAGGTCGTGTACAACAACCAGCGCTACCCCGTGACGGCGCTCGAGCGCGGCGACGTCGTGCGAATCCAGCTGCAGCAGACGCAGAACAACGAGCTGTACGCGACGCGCATAGACGTGCTGCGAAGCGCCAGATAGCGGGGCGGCGCGCGCGGGCTGACGCGCCGGAGCGGCGCGCAGGATGGTGACGCCGACGCGCACGCGGGCATGGGCGGCGATGGCGGCCATCGCGCTCGCCGCACCTGCATGCTCGCGGGAAGAAGCACCACCGGCGACTCCCGACACGTACGCCGGGAGCGCCGATTCGGTGGAGCCCGAGCTCCCGTCGGATCGGGGGTTTCTGGACCCCAACCTGGCCACGGCGGCCGCTCTCACGGCACTGCCTGGAATGAGTGACTCGGTCGCGCTCGCGGTCATACGCGACCGCCCGTACGCCAGCATGCTGGCCCTGGACAGGGTGCTGGCGCGGCACATGACCCGCGCGTGGCGGGACTCGGTCTACACGCGCGTATGGATTCCCCTCGACCTGAATACCGCGAGCTCGGACGAGATCGCCCTGATTCCCGGCGTGGATGCCCGTCTCCGGCAGGAGCTCGAGGAGTACAGGCCATACGACGGCGTGGAGGCGTTCAGGCGGGACCTCGGGTACCTGCTGGGCCCGGACGAAACCGCCCGCCTGGAACGGTACATAACCCTCCCGTGAGCGGCGACGGCGGCGCGCGGTGATTGCGCGCGCGGGCCGGACGCGTTCAATTCGTGCCGTTGGCCGCAGGTTGGGACAGTACCCACCGACCCATTGAGGAGGCATCATGGTTTCGCTGACGTCGCTGTTGATCCCGATCGTCGTCTCCGCAGTCGTGGTGTTTCTCGTGAGCTTCGTGCTGCACATGCTCATCCCCTTCCACAAGAACGACATCAGGAAGATCCCGCAGGAAGACGAGTTCCTCGCCATGGTGCGCGGACTCAACCTGCCAAAGGGTGATTACGCCGCGCCCCACGCCGACTCCCCGGCGGCGATGAAGGACCCCGTGTTCATGGAGAAGCGTAACAACGGACCGATCGTCATCATGACCACGACTCCCGGTGGCGCCCCGCCGATGTCTGCGCACCTCACGAAGTGGTTCATCTACTGCGTCGTCGTGTCCATCTTCGCGGCCTACATCGCGAGCCGCACGCTGGCGCCCGGGACCGAATACGTGCAGGTCTTCCGCGTTGTCGGCACGACGGCATTCATGGGCTACGCGCTCGCGCTGGTGCAGAACTGGATCTGGTGGATGAAGGACGGGGGCGCGACCTTCCGCTCGATGATCGACGGGCTGGCTTACGCACTGGCGACGGCTGGTGTCTTCGGCTCCATGTGGCCGGCCGCGTAATCGCGGCGCGCGACCGTTTATAATGAGTGGTGCGGCAGGTCACCGATAATCAGGGCGGAGCGGAGGCTCTCTAATTGGCGAGAAAACCCAACTACGATTTCGAGAAGCGCAGGAAAGAGATGGACCGCAAGGCAAAGAAGGACGCCAAGCGTGATGAAAAGCTGCGACGCAAGGAAGAAGGAGCAGTCAACGACGCCTACCCTCCGGTGACCGAGGCCGACGATCTCGGGCCGGCAACGCCGGACCCGGACTGAGAACGAGCGACCCAGCCGTTCGCCGCTACGGCGCGTGCCTTTCGCCTTCGAGATCCCACCCGGTGAGCTGACCGTAAGAGCCTCCCGCGCCTCGGGCGCGGGAGGCCAGCACGTGAACAAGACGTCGTCGCGGGTCGAAGTCGTCTGGAATGTCGCGGAGTCCCGCGCGCTTACACCCGAAGACAGGAGCTGGCTGCTACGCAGGCTCGCCAGCCGGCTCAGCGCCGACGGCACCCTTCGCGTGGTGGCCAGCGACACGCGCAGCCAGCTGCGCAACCGGGACATAGCCATGGAGCGAATGGCCGAAGTGGTGCGGACCGCGCTGGTCCGCCCGAAGAAGCGCAAGCCGACCAAGCCCTCGCGCGCCGCTCTCCGAGCGCGGGTCGAAGCCAAGAAGCGCCGCTCTCTCAAGAAGAAGCTGCGCCGAAGCGACACCGACGAATGAAGCCCAAGCCGATAGATCCATCGCAGCTCCGCGCCGCCGTGGAGCTGCTCGAGTCCATTGTGGACGACCGCGCCACGCTCGCCGGAATCCCGGAGGAAGACCGGAAGCGGCTGCTGCAGGCCGCGGGCAAGGTTTCCCGGCCCGACGCGATCGATCGCCGCCGGCTGCTCAAGGCATCGAACCGGAAGCGCAAAGCCGAGAAGGTGCAGCGCGAGGAAGACACGTTCGCCGCCACCGGCATCCGCAAGCTCCGCAGCGCGCCCGTCTTCAATACGCCCAATGCGTTCGCGCCGGAGAATTTCGAGCAGCAGGAAGTCGAAGGCGATCCTGATTTCCGCGAGACGGTCGAGCCGCAGCACTGCTACGTCTGCAAGAAGTTCTACACGCAGGTCCATCACTTCTACGACCAGCTCTGCCCCGAGTGCGCCGAGTTCAACTACTTCAAGCGCACCGAGCTCGCGGACCTGAGCGGACGGGTCGCCCTGCTCACGGGCGGGCGCGTGAAGATCGGCTACCAGGCGGGGATCAAGCTGCTGCGCTCGGGCGCGCGGCTGATCGTGACGACGCGGTTCCCGCGCGACTCCGCGGCTCGCTACGCGCGCGAGCCGGACTTCGCGGACTGGGGCGACCGCCTGCAGATCTTCGGACTGGACCTGCGGCATACGCCGAGCGTGGAGGCGTTCTGCCAGCATCTCCTGACGACCGAGTCACGTCTCGACTTCATCGTCAACAACGCCTGCCAGACCGTCCGCCGTCCGCCGGATTTCTACGAGCACATGCTGGAGGACGAGCGGGCTTCCCTCTCCACGCTACCGCCCGCCGCGCGCAAGCTACTCGGCGCCCACGAAGGACTTCGCAGCGCGAATATCCTCGGCGGCGGCGAAACCCCCGTGACCCGGCACGCAGCCGGCGCGATCGGCCTGACGCACGCGCCGGAGCTGTCGCAGGTGGCGCTGCTGCCCGATGACATCGTCGCCGACAAGCGGCTGTTCCCGCAGGGGCAGCTCGACAAGGACCTGCAGCAGGTGGACCTGCGCGGACGCAATTCCTGGCGATTGCTCATGGCGGAGGTGCCGTCAGTGGAGCTGCTGGAGGTGCACCTGGTCAACGCGATCGCCCCGTTCCTCATCAACGCGCGGCTCAAGCCGCTCATGACCCGCACGCCGGAACGCGACAAGCATATCGTCAACGTGTCGGCGGTGGAGGGACAGTTCTATCGCCGGTTCAAGACCACGCGGCATCCGCACACGAACATGGCGAAAGCCGCGCTGAACATGATGACGCGCACTTCCGCCGCCGACTATCACGCCGACGGCATCCACATGAACAGCATCGACACCGGGTGGGTCACGGACGAAGATCCGGTCGAGATCGCGACCCGCAAGACGGCGGAGCACCGGTTTCATCCGCCGCTGGACATCGTTGACGGTGCCGCTCGGATCGTGGACCCGATCATCGCGGGGTTCAATACCGGGGAGCACGTGTGGGGGAAGTTTTTGAAGGATTACATGCCGACAGACTGGTAGGGCGCTGCGTGCTGCGTGCTGCGCGCTCGCAACATCGCGATCTGCGAAAGCCGCCGGTGGTCCTCGCGGGGGAAGGCAGTGAAGAGTGTTCAGTGAGTAGTTGCCAGTGAGACAGAGCCATGCCTGAGGACCAGGCGCAGGCTCCATCCATGCCTGAGGACCAGGCGCAGGCTCCATCCCTGCCGGAGTTCCTGGCGGAGAGAGCGCGCAAGGCTTCGGATGGCCGGCTTGCCCTGGATGCGGCGGTCGGGCTTGTCCTCGCGACAGGCGCCGCGGCGATACGGCCGGGGGGATGGGTGACGCTCGGGTCGGCTGGAGCGTGCTTGGCGGCGTTCGGATTCTGGGGAATTGCCGACCGGGAGCTGTCCGAGCGGAAACCGGCTCTTGGGCCGGTCGGGATCGCGCTCTTCCAATCGGCCCGCGTCGTCGCCGTCGCGCTAGGCGTGATGGCCGGCTTAATACTGATCTTCGGGACTCTAGCGGTTACGCTCGGTACTTGGATCAGCTAACCGCGCTGCGCGCTGCGTGCTGCGCGCTGCGTACTGCGCGCTAGAGATTGCGGCCGGGGGTTGTCGATGGTGCTGGCCCACTGTCATCTGATCACTGATCACCGACACTGCTCACTGTTCTTCCACTGCGCGGAACGCAGGCGCCTTGAATGTCCCCGATCTCGCGCGGGCGCAGTACGCAGCGCGCAGCACGCAGCGCTTTTCCCAGCAACCCGGTAACATTTCACTAGCATGGCCACGCCCTCCCCCTCTCAGCTCGCCGCGATCGAGGCCCCCTCCGGTCCGCTGCTCGTCCTCGCCGGCCCCGGCGCCGGCAAGACGTTCTGCCTGATCGAACGGATCCGCTATCTCATCGAGGAGCTTGGAGTCGATCCGGCCCGCATCTGCGCCTTCACGTTCACCAACAAGGCCGCCGGCGAGATAGCCGCGCGGCTCGAGCGGCAGCTGGGCGATCGCGCCGAGCACATCAAGCGCGGCACCATCCATTCCTTCTGCGCCGAGCTGCTCCGCGAGCTGGGTTCCCACATCGGGCTGGAATCGGGGTTCGGGATCGTGGACGAGGAGTACCAGCGGTCCGTCCTGCGCCGCCTGGAGGGACACCGGCCCTGGCATCGGAGCGTGCTCACGCGGTTCGCCGCGCACCGCTTCCGCGGCGACGAGCTGCGTCAGAACGACCGGGAGCTGTACGACCGGTATCGCCGCTTCCTGGAGCAGCGCAACCTGCTCGACTTCGACATGCTGGTGCTGAAGACGGCCGAGCTGCTGCGGAACGATGCAGCCGCGCGGCAGGTCCGTGCGCGCTGGGACTGCGTGCTCGTGGACGAATTTCAGGATCTCAACAGGATTCAGTACGGGATAATCCGCGAGCTCGCGCGCGATCACCGGAACGTGTTCGCCGTCGGAGACGACGAGCAATCCATCTACTCCTGGGCGGGCGCGGACCCCGAAGTGTTCGTCCTGTTTCAGAACGATTTCGGCGCCACCCGCGTCGAGCTCGTGGAGAACAGGCGCTGCCCCCGTGAAGTAGTGGCTCTCGCCCGGCGGCTCGTCACGATCAATACGCCGATCTTCCGCGACCGGGTGCATGCGGAAGGCGCGGACCGCGAGTCGCCCTTCCCCGTCGTCGCGTGGTCGTTCGCCGACGAGGACGCGGAGATTGCCTGGGTTCTCGAGGACGTGCGGCGGGATCGCGCGGAGCACTCGCTGCCGTGGGACGAGTTCGCGCTGCTGTATCGCACCAACGAGATGGGCAGCGCGGCCGAAGCGGCGTTCCTGTCGGCCGGGATTCCCTGCCGCCTCGCGCAGGGCCGCGCGCTGTCGGAAGATCCGGTCGTCGGCTACGTGATCGCGGCGCTGCGCGTGATTCTGCAGCCGGATGACGAGATTTACCGGGACAGCTTTCTCCAGGTCGTGCTTCCCAAGGCGCTGTACGACGACGTGCGGGCGAGCGCCGAAGAGTCCGGCCAGGAAGTGGTGGAGAAGCTGGCGGAGATGGCGCGCGCGATGCCACGCGAGCACGGCGACGCAAAAAAGCTCTGGCGCGCGATGTACGCGCTCAAGAATCTCGCGGCGCTCGGCTCACAGCACACCGAGCTCGGACCGCTCGTGGAAGAGCTGCTGTCGCACCGGGTGGGCGAGTATCGCACGGTGCTGGAGGAGCACCACGACGAGCTGTCCGACCCGATCGAGGACGCCGACGTGGTGCGGCTCGCCGGCCGGCTGGCGGACGCGCTCGCGACAAATCGACCGGTCTGGCTGGCGCCGATGGGCGGCGCCGAGATCGCGCTGAAAGGCATGCTGCTGGCAATCGGGTTCGTGGACGTGCATTTCGGCGGATCGCCCCCGGCCAACGCCGAAGTGGTCACGGCGGGCGCGGTGCCCGAGCTCGGCATCGGACTCGGGATGTTCAAGGCCGCGCAGCTGATTCGAACGGCCGGCTTCGACAACAGGTTCCGCGACTTCACCGCGATCGACCTGGAGACGACCGACAAGGACATCGACCGCGCGGAGATCGTCGAGATGGCGGCGGTGAGAGTGCGCGACGGCAAGGTAGTCGGCGAGCTGCACGCGATGGTGAGGCCGCGCGTGCCGATCACGTCCGGCGCCCGACGCGCGCACGGCATCAGCGACGAGGACGTCGCGGGCGCCGAGTTCTTCGAGCAGGTATGGCCGCGGTTCAGCGAATTCTGCGGCAGCGACCTTCTCGTCGCCCACAACGGGTATCGGTTCGACTTCCCGGTGCTCCGCCGCATGACCGCGGCGCTCGGCGCTCCGCAGCTGTGCACCTACGACACGCTGCCGCTGGCGCGCGAGCTCCATCAGGGGAGCGCGAAGCTCGCCGACATCGCCGGCCGCTTCGGCATTGACCCAGGCCAGTCGCACCGCGCGCTCGACGACACGCGCACGCTGGCTCGAGTCTTCCTCGCGCTCGGCGAAGGCAAGGTCGCCCGCGCCCGCAAGACCGCGCTCGTGAACCTGCTGGATCAGCTCGGAATCGCACTGGCGCTCGCGGACCAGGACACCCTCTGCACCGAGGCGAAGCTGCTTCGCCGGCTGACGCCCTTCTATACCCTCAGTCGCCGCAGCGACTCGCTGGATCTGTACCGGGGCGAGCGCGAGCTGTCCGGCGACGACCGGCTGCCGCCGGTGGAAGAAATAATCGAGCTGCTCGGCGGCGAGAGCCGGATGGCGCGCATCCAGGCGGACAAGAGCGCGGAGGACCGATACCCCGCCGCGCTGAACCGCCTGCGTCCGCTCATCGAGCAGTTCGCGGAGCTACCGCTGCGCGAGCAGATCTCGAGCTTTCTGGAGCGCGTGGTGCTCTCGTCCCGCGACGTCGAGCTGAGCTCGGGGCGCGTCAACCTGCTGACTCTGCACTCGACCAAGGGGCTCGAGTTCTCGCGCATCTATATCGTCGGCGTCGAGGACGGGCAGCTGCCTGGCGGGCTGGGGCGTAACCCCGGGCCGAGCAAGCGCGAGATCGAGGAGTCACGCCGGCTGCTGTACGTGGGAATGACCAGGACGAAGGACCGGCTGGTACTTACCCGCGTAAACGTGCGTCGCGGGCTGCCCACCGGCGGGAAACGCTTCCTGGACGAGATGCAGCTGGCTCCCCGCGACTATCCATAAAGGGCTGTTGACCGCCGCCAGGCCCGTCCGATATATTTAGAGCGTTAGCTAATTATGTAAGTACGCCATCTTGGGAGATGAATGAACGACGTCTTTCGCGCCTTGGCCGACCCGACCCGCCGCGAGATCCTGGAGCTGCTGCGCCGGGGCCCGCGGACCTCCGGCGAAATCGCCGAGGAGTTCTCTACGAGCTGGGCCACGATTTCGCGACATCTCAGCGTTTTGCGCGACGCCGATCTCATTCTGGCGGAGCGGGACGGGCAGCATATCGTGTACGAGCTCAACACGACCGTATTTCATGACGTAGTCGAGCATCTCGTAAAGTGGCTCAAGCCGGGGAAATGACTCACATGCGCAAATGGATTCCGCTCGTGCTCATCGTTGTGGCGTTCGCGGCGTCGGCAGCGGTGTACGGCAGGCTGCCCGATCCGATGCCGACGCACTGGAACCTCGCCGGCGAAGTGGACGGCTGGACGTCGCTGCCGTGGGGCGCCTTCGTGCTCCCGCTCATGCTGGTCGCGATGTGGGGAATCTTCCAGGTCCTGCCGTTGATAGACCCCAGGAAGGACAACTACGCGAAGTTCAGGGGCACGTATGAGATCCTGATCCTCACGATCACGACCTTCATGCTCGGCGTGCACCTGGTCGTGCTCGCGAAGGCGCTCGGAAGCGACATTTCGATTGACCGTCTGGTACCGATCGGAGTAGGAGTGCTGCTGGTCGTGATCGGCAACATCATGCCTCGCACGCGGCCCAACTGGTTCGTCGGCATCCGCACGCCGTGGACGCTGTCGAGCGATCGCGCGTGGGAGCGGACGCATCGATTCGGCGGACAGCTGCTCGTGGCGGCGGGCGCGTTGACGGTGTTGGTCGGAATATTCGCGCCCGAGCTGGCGATGCCGGTGCTGATCGGGTGCTCGGTGGCGGTGGCGGTCGGGGTGCTCGCCGGCTCCTACCTCATCTGGAAGCAGGATCCCGACCGAAACAAGCCGGGGGCGACCGGCGTAAGGAGACCGTAGGCCGTAACTTATCGCGCGTAGCCTGGCGTCCTACCTACTCTGGAGCTGCCCGTGACAACGCTGATCGTGATCCTCGTCGTCGCCGCACTGCTCGTGTTCGGCGTCATCGCTCTCTACAACAAGCTCGTCGGGCTGCGTGTGCGCGCCCAGAATGCCTGGTCCGACATCGACGTACAGCTCAAGCGCCGCGCGGACCTGGTCCCCAACCTCGTGTCCACGGTGAAGGGTTACGCGTCACACGAGCGTGCGACGCTCGACGCGGTGACGCAGGCCCGCACTCGCGCGGTCGCGGCGCAGGGAGCGCCTCCCGCCGAGCGCGCGGCCGCGGAAGCGGAGCTCACCTCTGCGCTGCGCGGGCTCACGGTCGCCGTCGAAGCGTATCCCGAGCTGCAGGCCTCGGGTGGATTCCGCGATCTGCAGGCGCAGCTCGCGAACATCGAGGAGGCCGTGCAGAGCTCGCGTCGGTACTACAACGCCGTGGTGCGCGATCTGAATACGGCGATCATGACGTTTCCGTCGAACATGATGGCGGGGCCGATGGGGTTTCGGCCGTTGCAATTCTTTGAGGCTGGAGCCGAAGACAAGGTCCTCCCGAAGGTCGAGTTTTAGCGAACGCTGCCGGGAAAAACGCTGCGTGCTGCGTGCTGCGTCCTAGCTGACTCCTGCGCGAGCCTAGAATGAAGTGCCTCTCCTTTGCGTTGGTGTTTGGCCTCGTGCTGGGGGCGCCCGCGCTGGCCGCGCAGGACAGGTCGCTGCGGATCGTGGAGTTCGACGCGGCCTACGAAGTGGGCGCGGACGGCGTGGTCGACGTCACGGAGAAGATCACGGTCGAGTTCCGTGGCGAGTGGAACGGCCTGCGGCGCGAGCTACGGCTGCGGCACAACACCGCGCAGGGCCGCGCGGTGAGGCTCGATCTGGACCTCGGCGAGATCACCGACGGAGACGGCCGGCCGCTCAGGGTCGAGCGCGACAGCGAGAACGGATTGCTGGTCCTCCGGATCTACGTTCCGGACAACCGCGACGCTACACGCCAGGTCGTGATCCGGTATCGCGTGTCCAACGCGATCAGGTTCTTCCTCGAAGGCAGCGAGGTCGGCGCGCTGGACGAGCTGTACTGGAACGTGACGGGGAGCAGCTGGGAATGGCCGCTCGCGCGAGTCCGCGCGCGCGTCGTTCTGCCACCGGGGGGGAAGCCGACCCGGGTAGCCGTGTACACCGGCGCCGAGGGCTCGACGGCGGCGGACGCGGACGTGGACACCGCCGGCAACGTCGTGACGTTCACGACGCGGCGCGAGCTGCAGGCCTACGAGGGAATGACGGTCGGAGTCGGCTGGCCGCCGGGCCACATCGCGTCGAGGCCCAGCGCTGCCGCCCTGCGCACGCGGGAGATAGTGCGCTGGTGGCCGGCGCTGCTTCCCTTCCTCGCGTTCTTTCTCTCGTTCCGCGCGTGGAGTCGCCGCGGCCGGGATCCTAAAGAAGGCGCGATCGCCGTGCAGTATGAGCCTGCTGATGGAATGTCGCCGGGCGAAATGGGCACGCTCGTGGATCACCGCGCCGAGATGCGCGACATCACCGCCACACTCGTGGACCTGGCCGTCCGCGGCTACGTCCAGATCGAGGAAAAGAGCGAGCGAAAGCTGCTCGGCCTGATCAAGGATACGGAGTTCGAGTTTCACCTGCGCAAGCCGAGAACCCAGTGGACGGAGCTGGCGCTGCACGAAGCGCGCTACCTCGACGCCCTGTTCGAGGACTCGGAGTCGGTCCAGCTCTCCGATCTGGAGAACAAGTTCTACAAAAAGCTGCCGGGAATACGCGACGCGATCTACGACAAGCTGGTCGAGCGCGGCTACTACGGCCGGCGGCCGGACAGCGTGAAGACCAACTGGATGGGCATGGCCATGGTGGTGCTCATCGCCGGCATCGGCGGGGCGATGCTTGCCGGCAGTCAGGGTTGGGAGTGGACCTCGCCGTTCGTGCTCGGCGCCGCGGGAATCGCAAGCACCGTATTCGTATTTGTGTTCGGACTGTTGATGCCCGCCCGCACGGTTGCGGGCGCGCGGGCGCGCGAGGCCGCGCTGGGGTTTCGCGAGTTCCTGAGCCGCGTGGAGACCGACAGGTACAAGCGGATGATCACCTCTCCGGAGATGTTCGAGCGCTTCCTGCCGTACGCGATGGCCTTCGAGGTTGAGGAAAAGTGGGCGCGCGCGTTCGAGGATATCTATCGGGAGCCGCCGAGCTGGTACACGGGAACCGGAACGGGACACTTCCAAGCGTCCGCGTTTTCGGCGAGAATGAGTGAGCTGTCGTCGGCCGCAAGCAGCACGATGGCGTCGAGCCCAAGCTCGTCCGGATCCGGCGGTGGCGGCTCGAGTGGCGGGGGCAGCGGCGGTGGTGGCGGCGGCGGCTTTTAGAAACGAACCAGTAAGGGAGACACGACAATGGCTGGAAAGATCATCGCGGTCGCGGGAGCGACCGGCGCGCAGGGCGGCGGAGTGGTTCGCGCGATCCTAGCGGACAAGAGCGGCGGCTTCGCCGCGCGGGCCCTCACGCGCGACCCGAAGTCGGACAAGGCGAAGGCGCTGGCGGATCTCGGCGCGGAAGTAGTCCAGGCGGACCTGCACGACGCAGCCAGCGTCCGGCGCGCGTTCGATGGCGCGTATGGCGCGTATTGCGTGACGTTCTTCTGGGCGCACATGTCGCCCGAGACCGAGCTCAAGGAGGCGCGCAGCATGGCCGAGGCGGCGAAGGCCGCCGGCCTCCAGCACGTAATCTGGTCCACGCTCGAGGACACGCGAAAGTCGGTGCCGCTCAGCGACGACCGCATGCCGACGCTGATGGGCAAATACAAGGTCCCGCACTTCGACGTGAAGGGAGAGGCGGACGCGCTGTTCGAGGCGAGCGGCGTGCCGGTGACTTACCTGATCGCTTCGTTCTACTGGGAGAACTTCATCTACTTCGGGATGAACCCGAAGAAGGGGCCGGACGGTAAGCTCGTTCTTTCGCTCCCCATGGCCGACAAGAAGCTCTCGGGCATCGCTGCCGAGGACATCGGCAAGGTCGCGTACGGCATCTTCAAACAAGGCCCGGCCGCAACCGCCGGCAGGCGCATCGGGATCGTCGGCGAGCATCTCACCGGCGCGGAGATCGCGGCGAAGATGTCCAAGGCGCTTGGTCAGCCGGTGGAATACAACCCGGTGCCGTTCGAGGTCTTCCGGAACCTCGGCTTCCCGGGCGCGGACGACCTCGGCAACATGTTCCAGTTTTACGCCGAGTTCGAGGAGCAGCTCGTAGCCACACGCGACCTCGCGAAGACTCGCGCGCTCAACCCGGAGCTGCAGACGTTCGATCAGTGGCTGGCGCGGAACAAGGACAAGCTCCCGCTCGAGTAGGCAAAGGCCCACGCGCGCGGGGCCAGCCAAATCCTGGCGGCACTTAGCGCGGACCGTATCTTAGTCCGGTCGCAATAACCGGCCCACTGAGACCATGACCGACCTCCGCACGAGACTGCAAAAAAGCCTGAGCTCTTCCTATACACTCGAGCGTGAGCTGGGCGGTGGAGGCATGAGCCGCGTCTTCCTCGCGGAAGAGAACGCGCTCGGCAGGAAAGTGGTCGTCAAGGTGCTCCCGGAGGAGATCAGCGCTGGCGTCAACGTCGAGCGCTTTCAGCGGGAGATCCAGCTCGCCGCCCGACTGCAGCACCCGCACATCGTGCAAGTGCTCGCCGCCGGCGAGGCGGATGGAATTCCCTACTACACGATGCCATTCGTCGAAGGCGAATCGGTGCGCGGCCGCCTGGGTCGGATGGGTCCCTTTTCGATCACGGAGGCCATCGGCGTCCTCCGCGATGTCGCGCGCGCGCTGTCGTACGCGCACGACCGGAATGTGGTTCACCGGGACATCAAGCCCGACAACGTCCTCCTATCGGGCGGCTCCGCCACCGTAGCCGATTTCGGAATCGCGAAAGCCATCAGCGCCGCGCGGACCGACGCCGGCGTCGCCACTCTCACACAGATGGGAACGTCCATCGGCACTCCGGCGTACATGGCGCCCGAGCAGGCGGCGGCGGATCCGGCGGCCGATCACCGGTCGGACATCTACTCATTCGGCTGTCTCGGCTACGAGCTGCTCACCGGTCGTCCGCCATTCATCGCCAAGACTCCGCAGAAGCTGCTCGCCGCGCACATGGGGGAGGCGCCCGAACCGATTGTGAGCCTGCGCCCGGACACACCGCAGCCGCTGGCCGAGCTGATCATGCGCTGCCTGTCGAAAGATGCCGACGACCGGCCGCAGAGCGCGTCGGCGATCGTGCAGGTACTCGACACGGTTACATCGGGCGGCGGTTACTCCGCGATGCCCGCGATCATGCTCGGCGGCCGAGGCATGCTGCGGAAGGCGCTCCTGCTCTACGCCGCGGCTTTCGTCGTGGTGCCGTTGATAGCGAAGGCAGCCATCATCGTGATCGGTCTCCCCGAGTGGGTGTTCGGCGGCGCGCTGGCGGTCATGCTGCTCGGGCTGCCGGTGATCTTGTTCACCGCGTACGTGCATCACGCCACACGCCGGATGCTGACGAGCACGCCCATCATCACGTCGGGCGGAACGACCGCCGTGGCACAGGGCACGATGGCGACCATCGCGCTGAAGGCGAGTCCGCACGTGAGCTGGCGGCGTACGGCGATGGGCGGGGCTTACACGATCGGTGCGTTCATTCTGATCATTGGCGCGTACATGCTGCTTCGTCAGCTCGGGATCGGCCCCGTTGGGTCACTGATGGCGTCGGGTGCGCTGGACGAAAACGAGCGCATCCTCGTCGCCGACTTTACGCCGCCGATCTCGGACACGACGCTGGGCCCCGTCATCACCGAAGCGTTCCGCACCGCGCTCGGCCAATCGCAGGCGGTGAACGTCCTGCAGCAGAATGCCATGCGCGACGTCCTGCGCCGGATGCAAAAACCGCCCGGAACGCGCGTGGACTTCGCGCTTGCGCGCGAGATCGCCACGCGCGAAGGAATCAAGGCCGTCGTGGACGGCAACATTCTGAGCCTCGGCGGAAAGTACGTCATTTCGCTCAGGCTGCTCTCGCCGCAGTCGGGCGAGACGCTAGCGTCGTTCCGCGAGACGGCGGCGGACGAGGGTGACATCCTCGCAGCCATCGACGAGCTCGCCAAGGCGATGCGCGGCAAGGTCGGAGAATCGCTCAAGTCGGTCCGCGGCGCGCCCCCGCTCGAGCAGGTGACCACGCCGTCATTGGAAGCCTTGAAGAAATACGTCCAGGGATCGAATGCGGTCGGAGTAGATGGGGACTGGGCCCGCGGGGAGGCGCTGCTCAAGGAAGCGATCTCGCTGGACAGCGGCTTCGCAATGGCGTATCGCAAGCTCGCCGTCGAGAACGGAAATCGAGGGAATCGACAGGCGGCTGACTCGCTGCTGCAGAAGGCCTTCGAGCATCGCGACAGGTTGAGCGACGCGGAGCGATACCTCCTGGTCGGCAGCTACTACTCCAGCGGACCGCACCAGGATCTCACGCGATCGATCGCCGCGTACGAGCAGCTGCTGGAGCTGCAGCCGAGCAACACCGCCGCGATGAACAACCTGGCGAACATGTATCGATTTCAGCGCAACCACGCGAAAGCTGAGGAGCTATACCGCCGCGCGATTACCACAGGGCCCGTGTCGGCGGTTTACTACGGCAATCTGGCCGAGGTGTCCGTCAGGCTGGGCAAGCTGGCACAGGCTCGCGAAACTATCGACGCCTTCCTCACGGCTTTCCCCACGAACCCGAATGCGCTGCACACCAAGGCCTGGCTGTTTGTGACGCTAGGGCAGCATGACTCGGCGCAGGCGATCGTCGCGACGGCGCTGCGAACCCAGGCGTCGCAGCCCGTGTCGCGCTCGGACCTGCTCGACCTGCTGGCCGTGATGGCTCGTACCGAGGGTAGGCTGAGCGAGGCGCGGAGGCTGCAGAGGGAGAGCGCCATTCTCCGCCGCACATTTACAGGGGACGACGCGCTGTTGGACGCCGATATCATTGAAGCAACGGAGCAGGGGTCAATATTGGGCAATCGCGCCGGGATCAAGCAGATTCTCGACCGGGCGCTTCAGCGCATCCCTCTCGCTTCGCTTCCGGTGAGCAGCCGCCCTCTTGGGCCGCTCGTGTACCTGTACTCGAATGCGGGCGAGCCCGCGCGGGCACGGGCATACCTCGGCGAGTGGGACCGGTCGCGGCAGCAGTTCCAACGTCTGGATGATGCGATAACCCGGCAGAGCATGCTGGCGGCGATCGCCTCCGCGGAGAGGCGCTTCCCCGACGCGATTCGAGGTTGGCGCGAGTCCGATCGAGAGGGTCTTTGCGATTGGTGCTCGTTGGTCCCACTGGCCGATGCGTACGAGGCGACGGGCAATCTCGATTCCGCCATTGTCGTGCTCACGAAGTTCGTGGACATGACGCAAGTGGCCAAGATCTGGTCGAACAGCTTCGATCTCGCTCCGAGCCACGAGCGACTCGGCCGCCTGTACGAAGCAAAGGGTGATCGAGCGAAGGCCGCCGCCCATTACATGAAGTTCGTGCAGATGTGGCGGAACGCGGATCCTGAGCTGCAGTCCCGGGTGCAGGCCGCCCGCCAGCGTGTGGCGCAGCTGAGGGGCGCCGGAGCCGGCTGAGCCCTACGCTGGAATCAGGAAGGCCGGGCGATGAAGCAACTCTCCGCCGCGCTACCGGGACCAACAGTCATGACTCGCATCAGACTCGCTCTCGTCGCCTTCGCCCTCGGCGCACCATCCGCGGTCGCCTCCTCGCAGGCCGCTCCGCCAATTGAAGAAGCCGAGCTGGTACGGCGGCTCGCGGCCGCTGTGGACAGCCTGGCGGCGAACGGCCAGTTCTCCGGCGTCGTCGTGCTGGCGAAGAACGGCGCCTCGGTTTTCGAGCGCGCGTACGGCATGGCCGATCGCGCCGGCTCGCGGCCGAACACCGTTGAGACGCTGTTCAACCTGGGGTCCATCAACAAGTTCTTCACCGCGACCGCGATCCGTCAGCTGGCGGCCGCGGGCAAGCTCGATCTCGACGCGACGGTCGAGCGGTACTGGCCGGACTATCCCAACCGCGACGTCGCCAGCCGCGTGACGATCCGCCAGCTGCTGGCGCACCGCGGCGGCGTGGCCGGCGACATCTTCGCCGCGCCGCCCGGAGGCACCCGCGCGTCGCTGCGGCACAACCGCGACTTCCTCCCGTTGTTCGTCGGCGAGCCGCTCGCGTTCGAGCCGGGATCGAGGCAGGCGTACTCGAACGCCGGCTACGTATTGCTGGGTATGATCGTCGAGCGTGTATCGGGCGAGGATTTCTACGAGTACGTGCGGCGCCACATCACGGAGCCAGCCGGGATGACGCGCACGATGTACATCGCCTCGGATTCGCTTCCGCCCGACGTCGCCATCGGATACACCACCAGCAATCCGGATGGGACGCGGAGCGCCGAATCACGTCCCAACAGTGAGATGCTGCCCGGCCGGGGCAGCGCCGCGGGCGGAGGTTACTCCACCGCGCGCGATCTGCTTCGCTTCCTGGCCGCGCTGCGCGCCGGACGCGTTCCCGGTGGGCCGCCCGCCGGGATTGGCGCCGCTGGCGGAGCGCCGGGGCTCAACGCGATGGTCGAGGGTGCGCTACCGGGCGGCTACGACCTCGTCGTTCTCGCCAACCTCGATCCACCCGCCGCGATGCGCGTAGCACGTTTGGTTCGCCAGCTCCTCGGCGCGACAGACTGACCCCGGAGAGCCGCGCGCGCGCCGCGCTACCAGGCGATCCCGTAATCCTCGCCGTGGTTGCTCGATCCGCCCCACATCGTCCCGTGCTTCCGGTCGAACAGGATCGCGTTGATCGGTCCTGACGTGAGGCGCTGAACCTCGAGGGTGTAGCCCATACGCGTCAGCGCGGTGCGGACCGAGTCGGGCGTGGACGCGGCGACGAGCATGCGGCCGGGCCGCGATTCGTGCGCGCCGAACGAAGACCGCATCTGGTAGCTGTTGATGTTCGCGGCTTCGGCCGCCTGCTGCGGCGTCATGCCGAACTCCAGCACGTTCAGAAAGAATTGCAGCAGGTTCTGATCCTGCGAATCGCCTCCCTGCACGGCGAATGACAGCCAGGGCGCGCCGTCCTTCAGCGCGATGGTCGGCGTCAGCGTCACGCGCGGACGCTTGCCGGGCTCGATCACGTTGAACGGTCCGTCCCCGGCGCGCGTCACGAAGGACTGGGCGCGCTGACTCAGTCCGATGCCCGTGCGTCCGGCTATCACAGCGGGGACCCATCCGCCGCTCGGCGTGATGGACACGACCCAGCCTTCCGCGTCCGCGGCCTGCACCGACGTGGTGCCGGCGTAAAACCCGCGCATGAAGTCCGCGTCATTCGACGCGGTTCCCGGCGGCCGGTCCTGGCCTCCGCTCCGCGGCAGCGTGTCCGGCGCGGGAACCACCGTCCACCGGCGCAGCAGGTCCGCGAACGGATTGGTGGCGTTCTGGAACGGATAAGGATCGCCCGGCTTCACGTCGGGATCGTTCCGCTCCCAGTTGATCTGGGAGAAGCGCATGCGCGCATACTCCTTCGACAAGAGCCCGCGAACCGGCTCCTCCGGCGGAAAGTACGGGTCGCCGTAGTAGAAATCGCGATCCGCATAGGCCAGGTTCATCGCCTGATACACAGCATGCATGTAGCGCGGCGAGTTGTAGCCCAGCGCCTTCAGGTCCACGTTCTCGAGGATGTTCAGCGCCTGCAGCAGCACTGGGCCCTGCTGCCAGAATGGAAGCTTGTAAACCGTGATTCCCTTGTACGTCGTGCTTACCGGCTCTTCGATCCGCACGCGCCAGTCCGATAGATCCCGCAGCGTGAACAGTCCACCTTCCTCGCGGATTCCGCGCACGAGCTCGGCGGCGATGTCACCCTTGTAGAACCGGTCGTACGCAGCCTGAATTGCCTCCTTCCGGTTCTTTCCCGCCGCTCTCGCCTGCTGCTCCGCTTCCACGAGCTTTCTGAGCGTCGCGGCCAGATCGGCCTGGACGAAGATCTCGCCCGCTTCGGGAGCGGCGCGCTCGCGTTCGGTGTGCGGCAGCATCACCGCCCGCGAGTACTTCCACTGCGCGATGGTATCGCGGTTGGCGTGGATAGAGTTGGCGGTCTGCGCCTCGATCGGATAGCCATCGGCGAGGCGGATCGCCGGCGCCAGTACCTGCTCCAGCGTCATCGTGCCGTACTCGGCGAGCATCACCATGAGTCCACCCGGCGTGCCGGGCGTAATGGCGGCCAGCGGCCCGTACTGCGGCGGATGAGTGAATCCGCGAGCGCGGTAGAACTCCGCCGTCGCCCCTGTCGGCGCAACGCCGAGTGCGTTGATGCCGATGACTTTCCTGAGACCCGGGTGATAGATGAGCGCCTGCGTCTCGCCGCCCCAGTGCAGCACGTCCCACATCGTGGCAGTCGCCGCGAGCATCGCGCAGGCGGCATCCACCGCGTTGCCGCCCTGCTGGAAGATCATCGCGCCCGCGGTGGCGCCGAGCGGCTTGCCGGTGATCGCCATCCAATGCCGCCCGTGCAACGGCGGCTTCATCGTGCGCTGAGCGAGCAGGGGGAATGCGACTGCGGAGAGTGCCAGCACGACGGCGCAGAGCGGCACGATTAGACGTGTTCGCATTGCTATTTCCAGATTGAGGGATGCTGCGGTGCACTAGGAAGTTAGCGCGCGGTACGCAGCGCGCAGCCCGCAGCCTTTATCGTGGCAGCTCCGACCTCTTGGGCACGAGAGAGAGGTCGCGCACCGGCGGCTGCGTGACCTCCGCCGGCCGCCCCATCGTCATCCTGCACTGGCCCTCGAACAGCGCGCCCTCGGCGATGATCACCACCGGAGCGCTGACGTCGCCGTATACACGGCACTTCTCCTTGAGCTCCACTCGCTCGGACGCGACGACGTCGCCCACCACCTCGCCCGCGATCTGCACGACGCCGGCGCGGATGTTCGCGTTGACGACACCCTTCTCACCGATGAGCAAAGTGTCGTTCGACACGATCTCGCCGCGCAGGCGGCCGTTCATCACCACGGTGCCGCTGAAGGTGAACTTGCCGTCGATCTCCGACCCTTCCTCGAGGTAGGTCGTCGGTCCGGCTTCCTTCACGTGCGGCTTGTCCTGCTTCCTCCAGGGCATTCACCGCCCTCCGCGATCAGCGCGCGCCGAACTGCTGCTGCTGTCCGGTGTTGCGCTTCTCGTCGATCGCGATGACGCGCTCGGCGTTCTCGTTCATCTTGGTGATGTTGCCGTTGAAGAAGCCGCCCTTCGAGATGACGAGCGAATCCGTCTGGATGTTGCCGCTCACGCGGCCGGTCTCGGCGATCTCGACGTTGCCGGTCGCGATCATGTTGCCCTCGTAGTGCCCCATGATTATCGCGTCAACGGTCTGCACGTTCGCGTTCACCACGCCCTTCTGCCCGATCACGAGCTTGCCGCCGACGTTCAGCTCGCCACCGACTTCACACTCGACCTGGATCGAGTCGGTGATATCGAACTTGCCTTCCATCCGGGCGTGCTCGCCGACGACGGTGAGCAGGGTGATCGATACCGGCTTGCCATTCTCCGGGGCGACGGCAGGCATCGCCTTGTGGGGGGTCTTCCTGTCCTGGAACATCAGCTTCTCCTTGCGGTGGCGGCACCGCCCAAATGAGCGAGTCCCCCGTGTCGGGGGGAGCCAGAAGTACGACTGCGGTGAGGAAGTGTCAAGCCCGGGGAGTCACCACGCGCGCCGAGGGCCCTTAATTAGTCGTTTCTGGCGGTCGGCAGATCCGGCGTCACGGCGCCGCGGCTGGACGCGAGGAACTGGATCGGGTCCACGGATTGTCCCCGCCGAAGGATCTCGAAGTGCACGTGCGGGCCCGTCGCGAGGCCGGTCGCGCCTACCTTAGCCACCGCCGTACCCAGCTCGACAGATTCGCCCACCTTCACGAGCGCTTTGGCGCAGTGCGCCAATCGGGTGACGACTCCGCCCGAATGCTCTAGCTCGACGGTGAGCCCGTACCCGACGCGCCAGCCGACGTAGCGTACGCGGCCCGCAGCCGGCGCGATGATGCGCGTACCATAGGGAGCCGCGAGATCCACGCCGCCGTGGGCGCGGAAGATGTCGAGGATCGGGTGCAGGCGAGTCGTGGCAAAGCGGCTCGAAATCCTGCCGGACACGGGCAGCACCATGTTACGGGGAGGAAGCCGCGCGGCACGCTCCTTCGCCACCAGCGCACCCAGCGCGTCGACGCTGTCCAGCAGACCGACCACCAGCCGCTGCGACTCGGCCAGCTTGTCGGCGCTGGCGGCCGCGATGAAAGTCGTTTCGCGGGTCCAGGTCGCCGCGGTCGCAATCGTGACGAAAACGAAGCTGCCCAGGACTCCGACGGTGCGGGCGCGAACGCTCAGCTGGCGGGTAGGTGCGCCGGGCCGCGGCGGGACGAGGATCAGCGTCCACGCGCGCCTGCGCTCGCTCCGAGGTGCTTGCTTCAAATGTGAGCCCGGACGGGCTGCGCCGGCGTCTGCGCCAGCTCCAGCCGCCGCGCCGCGCCGGGCGTAGCCGTGGAGACCGGCGCGGCGCCGATCGAGACCTGGCCGTGTAGCATCGCGCCCTCGCGCAGAAGCATGTTGTTGGCGCGGATCTCGCCGTGCACCGCCGCTCCGGGCTCGATCTCGACGCGGCCGGTCGCGTGCACGTTGCCGTGAATCGTGCCGGCGACTATCACGTCGCCAGCCTCGACGTCACCGACGACACCGCCGCCCGCGCCGATGATCAGCATGCCGG
The DNA here is from genome assembly GCA_937867645.1 of uncultured Gemmatimonadota bacterium. GTDB lineage: Bacteria > Gemmatimonadota > Gemmatimonadetes > Gemmatimonadales > Gemmatimonadaceae > JACDCY01. Next base: position 46,510 of record CALMKE010000179.1, read on the forward strand.
CACGGTGCACCCCTCCCTCGACCCGACCGTCAACGCGAATCGTCCCGTCGGTGTCGATCTCGCCGCGGATGGTGAGCCGATCGTCGATGATGGATAGTCCAGTCGAACGTCGCGGAGCACGTGCACCGAAAAGCTTCATTGCCAACCGTCCTGTGAGTAGCAGCGTTGGTCGCGAGTCACCAGCTTGGCTCGCGGAGCCGGCCTGCGCCAGCCCCCCTGCGGCTTATGTGCCTAGGACGGGTTTTCGCGGGAATAGGCAACAGTTTCCGACGGACAAACGGACGGATCCGCGCGCATCACCGCCAACAAATGTGATGCTTTCTTCAGCGTTGCCGGGTTCGCCCCGCCATTCGCGATTCAAACGCGACAAACGCGCTGTCCAGCTCCCGGATGAGCCGCGTCCTGAGCTCGTCGTCGGCGAATGAATGACGCAAGGAGGCGCGCGCCATCGCCTTGATTTCGCGGTACGCGAGGAGCTGCTGCTGCGCGGCGCGGACGTATTCCATGGTCATCTCCGAGCGCGCCACTCCCTCGTCATCCGTGGACAGCGCCACGGGAACGCCGGCGGCCAGGTACGCGCGCAGCGGATGATCTCCTCCCTTCACCCCCAGGATCACGTCATTGCTCGTGAGATTGATCTCCACCAGCACGCCCCGCCGCGCCATTTCGGCCAGCAGGTCATGCGGCCGGTCCTCGTGCATCACCGACACGCCGTGGCCGATTCGCTCGGCGCCGGCGACTTCGACCGCCTCACGGATGTGAAACCGGAGCCCTTCCGGCGGCACCAGCCCGCTCGCCAGCTCCCCCGCGTGCAGCGACACGCGTTGTCCGGCGTAGTGCGCGCGCAGCGCGCCGATCATCCGCATGTGCAGCGAGTAATCCCGCATCGCGATGAGCGCGTCTTCCGGCTGCACGAGATTCAGGCCGACGACGCGGGGATCGTCGCGCGACAGGATGAATCCTGTGAGTATCTGCGCGAAGATCTGCTGCGGCGGAGTGGCGCGAGACACCTGGTATAGCCAGCGCACCACCACGGAGCAGCCGGCTTCCGCGGCGGGGGTACCGCAGCCGAGGACAGTGTCTCTCCGTGCCTCCACCGAGTCGATCCGCGCGCGGGCGAGCGCCACGACGCGATCGATGCCGAGCGCCAGCAGCGTGTCCCGCATGCGCGTGAAATCTCCGAGCCAGCCCGCCCGGTCGCCGAGCTGGCGCGCCGCCGACCCATCCGGCGTGAACATCAGCTCCAGATACGTCACGTTGCCTGCGGCCGCGCGCCGCGCGGCCTCCGCCAGCATGTCGCCGGTTCGCCGGCGCGTGGCGTACATGCGAGCGAACGTGGCGAAGAACTGGTCGTGTCCGTTGATCCGCGCGGCGTTCCAGTTGCGCATGGACATCGCGTCAACGAGCGCCGCGTACAGCGCGCCGTCCGCGAGCGCCGCGGCCGCCGGCAGCGTGTCGGGGCCGCTCGCGCATGGTCCCGGCAGAAGCCGCAGCTCCACCCTGCTCGCGCACGCGCCGTCCTCGGCGGCCCACCGCAGGAAGCTCTCGGCGTACACCGCGCCGCTCAGGTGGCTGTGCAGATCGGCGCCCTTCGGCATCTCGCGCAGGAAGGCGATGAGCAACGGCGTGTCGGCGCGAATGCTGTCGAAATACCGCGCCGTCGCGGTCTCGTCGGCCGGTTCCTGCGCGCCGGCACTCCAGCCGCAGACGAACAGCGCGGTCAGCGCGGGCAGCAAGCTTTTCCGCATCAGGACCGCGCGCGCTCCGGCAGCAGTTGGTTCACTTTCCTGGGATCGGCGCGCCCCTTGGACTTCTTCATCACCAGTCCGACCAGCACTCCCTGCAGCTTCGTCTCGCCGTTCCGGTACCGCGTGGCTTCCGCGGGATTTTCCCGGAGCACCTCGTCGATCCAGCCGACCAACGCAGAGTCGTCTCCGATCTTCTGGAGCCCTTCTTCCGCCGCGACCTGTGCCGGCGGCTTGCCCGTCTCCACCATCCGCGCGAACACGCGCTTGGCGGCAGTGTGGCTGAGGACGTCGTCGCGCACCATTCGCAGCAGCTCGCCCAGATCCGCCGGCCGCACCGCGAACTGATCGATGGTCACGCCGGCGGCGTTGATGGCGGCGGACACCTCGCCCATCACCCAGTTGAGCGCCGCCTTCGGGTCGAGCGACGCGCGCGCCACTGCCTCGAAGTACTCGCTCATTCCCGCGCTCGCGGTCAACAGCTCGGCGTCGGCGGCCGAGAGCTTGAATTCTTCGGCCATGCGCTTCCGGCGCGCGTCGGGAAGCTCGGGGATCTCGCGCCCGACCCGCCCGACCCATTCCATGTCCAGCACGAGCGGCGGCAGATCGGGCTCTGGGAAGTAGCGGTAGTCGTGACTCTCTTCCTTGCTGCGGCTCGGTCGCGTCTCGCCCTTGGTTCCGTGCCACAACATCGTCTGCTGCTGCACGGTCCCGCCGCCCCGGAGCAGCTCGACCTGCCGCGCGAACTCGGAGTCCAGCGCGCGCTCGACCGCGGAGAAGGAGTTCATGTTCTTCACCTCGGTCTTGGTGCCGAGCTTCGTCGTGCCGCGAATGCGCGCGCTGACGTTCGCGTCCACGCGCAGGCTTCCCTCCTCCATGCTCACGTCGCTGACGCCGGCGTAGCTCAGGATCTGCTTCAATAACCGCAGATACGCTCCCGCTTCCGCCGCCGAGCGCATGTCGGGCTCGCTCACGATCTCGATCAGCGGCACGCCCGCGCGGTTCAGGTCGATTGCCGTCGCGCCGGGGTAGCGGTCGTGCACCGACTTGCCCGCGTCCTCCTCCATGTGCACGCGCGTGATTCCGACGCGGACGGGCGTATGCTCGTCGAGCTCGCCGATAGTGAGCCAGCCCTTCTCCGCAAGCGGGCGGTCGTACTGCGAGATCTGATAGCCCTTGGGAAGGTCCGGATAAAAATAGTTCTTCCGGGCGAACACGGACGTCTCGTTGACCTTGCACTCGAGCGCCAGCGCCGCGCGCAGCGCGAGCTCGACGGCGTGGCGGTTGAGCACCGGCAATGCTCCGGGCAGCGCGAGGCAGACGGGACAGACGTTGGTGTTCGGCGGCGCGCCGAAATCGGCGGAGCACGCGCAGAACGCCTTGGTGCGTGTCTTGAGCTGGACGTGAACTTCCAGCCCCACGACCATCTCGTAATCGGCGGTCGCGGCGGCGCTCACGCGCTTCCCTCGCCGGGGAGCGCCTTGCCCGCCAGCGCGCGCTCGAGTCCGAACGCGGCGCGGAACATCGCGGATTCCTCGAAATGGCCCGCGATGATCTGGCCTCCGATGGGGAGCCCGCTCGCCGTTCCGATCGGGACCGAGATGGCGGGCACTCCCGCGAGATTCGCCGAAGCGGTGAATATGTCGCTCAGGTACATCTCGTACGGGTCCTTCACCGCTCCGAGCTCGAACGCCGGCGTCGGCGTCGTCGGCGTGAAGAGAACGTCCACGCCGCTCAAGAACACGTCGCGAAAATCCTGCGCGATCAGCGTTCGCACCGACTGCGCCTTCTTATAGTACGCGTCGTAATAGCCGGCCGAGAGCACGTACGTGCCGAGCATCACGCGGCGCGTGACCTCCGGCCCGAAGCCGCGCGCGCGTGTGGCTTCGTACATGCCGGTGAGCCCGCTCTCGGACGCGACGCGCAGGCCGTACCGCACGCCGTCGAACCGCGCGAGATTGGACGACGCCTCCGCGGGCGCGACCACGTAATACACCGGAATCGAGTAGCTCGTGTGCGGCAGCGATACGTCCCGCACCTCCGCGCCCAGCTCGCGAAAAGCGTCGAGCGCCCGCTCGCACCGCTCCGCGACGCGCGGATCGAGTCCCTCCGGGTAGTACTCCTTCGGCTTGCCGATCACGAGCCCATCGAGCCGCGCGTTCTTCTCCAGCTCGTAACGCGGCACGGGCACATCGGCGCTGGTGGAATCGAGCTGGTCGCAGCCAGCGATGACTTCCAGTCCGATGGCCGTATCCTCGACCGAGCGGCCGAGCACCCCGACCTGGTCGAGCGAGGAGCCGAACGCGACGAGCCCGTACCTGCTCACCCTTCCATACGTAGGCTTCACTCCGACGATGCCGCAGAACGACGCCGGCTGGCGCACGGAGCCGCCGGTCTCCGAGCCGAGCGCCAACCGCACGATTCCAGCGGCGACGGCGGCGGCGGAACCGCCGGAGGATCCGCCCGGCACGCGGCGGATGTCCACCGGGTTTCTGGTCGGGCCGTACGCGCTGTTCTCGGTGGACGATCCCATGGCGAACTCATCCATGTTCGTCTTGCCGATGATAACGGCCCCGTTGGCCCGGAGACGGCGCACGACCGTGGCCTCGTACGGACTGACGTAGCCTTCGAGGACCTTCGAGCCGCACGTCGTAGGCATGTGCAGCGTGGCGATGTTGTCCTTAACCGCCACCGGCGCGCCCGCCAGGTTGCCCGGGGCTTCGGCGCGACCGATCAACGCCGTCAGCTCCTTCGCGCTCTCGGTGGCGCGGACGCGATCGGTCGCCAGAAAGATGTTGAGCGACTCGCGGCCCGCGCCGACGTCGTCCGCGCGGTCGAACGCCGCGCTCACCAGGTCGGACGGCAGCGCCCCGCCTTCGCGAACGCAGGCGACGCACTCAGTGAGGGGCTGGGCGAGGAGCTTCCTGGCCAAGTCCGGCGCGCGCGGTGGCGGCTTCATGGCGACCGCTCCGGCGAACCCTCGTGCGTCGCGAGCCGCGGCACGATGAGGAACCCGTCGCGCATCTCCGGCGCGAAGGTCGCGGGCGCGTTGAACAGCGGGTCGGCCGGCCCGTGATCGGCCCGCAGCCGCTGGCCGCCGGAGCTCAGCCCCTCGGCGGGGAGCACGCGCTCGGTATCCACCTGCGCCAGCTCCTCCATGTGCCCGAGAATCGTGCTCAGCTCGCGCGCCAGCGCGTCGAGCCTGGCGTCGTCGATCGCGATGTTCGCGAGCTTCGCGACCTTTACCACGTCCTCGCGTGTGACGGCCATCAGCCCAGCCCCCGCTCGAGCGTGGTGTAGGCGAGCTTGATCGTCTTGCGTCCCACGTTCTCGTCGTCGAAGTCGATGACCGCCTTCACGTCGCGGCCGGCGCCCGCGATCTCGGCGATCGTGCCGCCGCCAAAGAGCTTGTGCCTGATACGCTCGCCGCGAACGTACTGCGCCTCGTCCTGCGACACGTCTATGTCCGGGTCGCGCGCGGGCTTGCGCCAGTCGGGGGTCCCGTGATTGCGCCGCATCGCGCGCTCGCCCCAAGTCGCGCGCGAGGGAGACTCGACGAACATCGAGCGGCGGCCGAGCGAGCGAAGCTTGATCGTCTTCCGCTCCTCGAGCATCCCGGCTGGAATCTCCTTGAGAAAGCGGGACCGCATTGACGGCATCGTCTCGCCGTTCCGCCGGCGCGTCTCGGCGTGCGTGAGATACAGCTTCTTTTCCGCCCGCGTGACTCCGACGTAGAACAGCCTGCGCTCCTCCTCCAGCAGCGCCGGCTCGTCTATCGACTGCCCGAGCGGAAACAGCCCGTCCTCGAGCCCGGCGACGATCACCAGCGGAAACTCCAGTCCCTTCGCGTTGTGCAGCGTCATGAGCGTGACGGCGTCGGCGGACGAGTCCAGCACGTCCACGCCCGCGATGAGCATCGCCCTCTGAAGAAAATGATCCAGCGGAGTGAGGCCCACTTCACCGCCCTCGTCCACCACCAGCTCCGCCGCGCCGTTGATGAGCGCGTTCACGTTGTCGCCGCGGTCGCGCGCGGATTCCGGACCTTCGGCATGGAGATACGCGCCGTACTGGATCGTGTCTATGAGGTCGCGCAGCAGCTCGTCCACACTCGCTTCCGCCGCGGTCTCGCGCATCCGGGCGATCATCGCCGCGAACTCGGCGAGCGTCTTTCTGGCGGCGGGGCGCAGCACGTCCACCAGGTCCGCGCGGCCCGCCGCCTCCAGCATCGGCACCCCGGCCTTGCGCGCGACTTCGGCGAGCGTGTCGATGCTCGTCTCACCGAGTCCGCGCTTCGGGACTGAGACGGCGCGGCGGAACGCCTCGTCGTCCCACGGGTTCGCGATCAGTTTCAGGTAGCTGACCAGGTCGCGGATCTCGCGCCGGTCGTAAAAGCGCACGCTGCCCACCAGCCGGTACGGCATCGCGTGCCGGCGAAACGAATCCTCCAGCGCGCGGCTCTGCGAGTTCGTGCGGTACAGCACGGCCGCGTCGCTCAGCGCGATCCCGTCGCGGCTCTGCCGCGCCTTTATCTCCTCGACGATCCACTCCGCCTCGTCGCGCTCGTCCAGCGTCGCCACCTCCGTCACCTGCTCGCCGCCCGGCAGTGTCGCGCGCAGCGTCTTTCCCTTGCGCCCGACGTTGGCGCTGATCGCCGCGTTCGCGACCGCGAGGATGTTGGGCGTGGAGCGGTAGTTCTCCTCGAGCCGCACCACCCGCGCCGAGGGGAAGTGGCGCTCGAAGTCGAGGATGTTGCGGATGTCCGCGCCGCGCCAGCCGTAGATGGACTGATCGTCGTCGCCCACGACCATCACGTTCGAGTGCGTGTGCGCCAGCGAGCGGATGAACTGGTACTGCGCGCGATTGGTGTCCTGGTACTCGTCCACCAGAATGAAGCGGAACTGCTCGGAGTACCGGTCGCGGATATCCGGGTGATCGCGAAAGATGCGCACCGGCAGCACGAGCAGATCATCGAAGCTCACGGCGTTGCCAGAGCGCAGCTCCGGCTCCAGCTCGGCGAACACCGCCGCGGCCGCGCGCGTTATGGGATCGAAGGCCGACGATGCCAGCTCTTCCGGCGTGCTCAGCGCGTTCTTGGCATCGGAGATCCTGCCGGCGATCGCTTTCGGCGTGACTTCCTTGGGCGAGATGCGCAGGCGCTCCATGATCCGCTTGATCACACCGAGGCTGTCGGTCTCGTCGTAGATCGTGTAGTTGGGCGTGCGGCCCACGAGCGCGGCGTGCCGCCGCAACATTCTTGCGCCGATCGAGTGGAAGGTGCCCGACCACATTCCCCGCGGCTCTTCGCCGAGCAGCCGGCCGATCCGCTCGCGCATCTCGCCGGCGGCCTTGTTGGTGAACGTCACGGTGAGGATCCGCGCGGGATCGACGCCGTGGTGCTCGATGAGGTTGGCGACTCGCGCGGTGAGCACGCGAGTCTTGCCGGAGCCGGCGCCGGCGAGGACCAGGATGGGGCCCTCGAAATGCGCGACCGCTTCCTGCTGCGCGGGGTTGAGTCCCGAAACGACAGCGGTGGGTGCGGTTGAGGTCATTGTCGAAAGATAAGAGCGGGGAGAATGTCGCAGAGGAATCCAAGTTTGGAGTGTGGCAGTGCGGAGGAAGGAGTAGAGAGTTACTCCCTACTGCTGAACTCCCAACTGCCACACTCCAAACTTGGATTCCCCGGCAGCTATCCCAGAATGATGTCGAACGTCGCGCCTTTTTCGGTCGGTACCAGAAGCAGTTTCCCG
>CALMKE010000180.1 GCA_937867645.1 uncultured Gemmatimonadota bacterium
GCGGGCCTGGTCGAGTTGTTCACGGGGGCGTGGGACAAGAAGCACGACCCCGCCTCGGGCCTGGTCGAGATGGGAGCCCGGCCCTACGACGCCGCCCTGGGACGCTTCCTCAGCGTCGACCCGATCGAAGCCGGTTCGCTCAACGCCTACGACTACGGGATGCAGGATCCGATCTCGGGCTACGATTTGGACGGAAAGCGCGCCGAGGGCGTAAGTGAGCGGTGGATCACGCGGCTTGTTCGTGGTTGCGAAAGCGATCTGGCCGCCGTGCGCGATCTCTACTGCGGGCTCCTACAGCGCGACTACGGTCTTCAACCGACGTCACGTCCGATTGAAGCCGCGATCGCCGCAGTCGCTTCGTACGCGGCTGCGGGAATGGGAAGGCGTGTCTGGGCGGGCCGGGCGCTCGTCGCTCTCATCGCCGAAAGGTGTGTCGCTGGCATGCATACTGTGGAGACGCGTGGGCCCGGGAGGATCGCAGACGGGACCCCCTGGTATGTGTCCTACTCACTGAAGGCTCTTGGATGCGTCGGCGGCGTAAGAGGTTGGTGGGAGAAGAGATGACCCGCGACCTACCGACCCGGTACAGCATGCGAGACACGGGGGAAGCCCTAGTTCACGTCAAGAAGCTGAGCCGGACGGAGGACGTGTTCGGTCTCATTCAGCAGCTTCGAAGCGATGTCACTGACGGTACGGTGACCGTGCGCGGCGCGGCCGCCAGAAAGCTCGGTGAACTGAAGGCACGAGAGGCTGTGGAGCCACTTGCGCGACTCCTGGCGGATGAGGACGAGGACGTGCGCTTGACGGCTGTCGACGCGCTGGGCTCTATTGGCTCAGAGAAAGCTCGCCAGATATTGCGTGCGCTTCTCCAGCACGAGTCCGCGTCGCTTCGACGAAACGCGGTCGTACAACTTGGCCGTCTCCGCGATGAGCCAGCGCGATCCTCCCTTATGGCGCTCCTGGCGTCCCCCCAGCCGGACATGCGCCGATCTGCAGCCGTCGCACTGGCGCATTTCGGCGATCCGGCAGTGCAGCCGGCTATCGAAGAGGCGATACGCGAAGAGGCATTATTCACTCGGCATTGGATCCTGCGCTTTGCACGTAAGAATCTCCGCTAACCAGAGTTGATGCGCTGAAACCAGGAGCGGCCCGCTCGATGTCGAGAGCGTCCTGCCATTGTCCTCTGGCGCCCCAAGACGAGTGATCACAGTCGGGCTCGGTGTATCGCGGTGGGTTAACCGACACGGTGGAAGGCTGTACGTCTGGCCGACGCCATTCGGCTCAGGATTCTGTCGAATTCGAGTCAGCACCACAGAGCCTCCTGTTGGCAATTTCGTCTCTGTGGAGTCATGCAAAGAATTCAGTCTTTTCGTCGAACACTCCATTTCGGACGTTTCGCTTAGCTTGCGCAGGCGATGGCTTCTCCCTGGTGTGACCGCTGATACTGGACTAGGTCTCGATGCGGCTGGATAGAACGGGGGCACGCGGTCGTTGCTCGGCGTGTGCGAGCGTATGCGGGACGGTCTGTCTACTGTAACCGCGAGCGCGGGCGATCCGACCAGCTCGACACCTACGTTCCTCTACTACTCGGGGCATGGGGATCTGGCCGCCGAGGCCGACGCGGCCGGCGTTCGGACGGGCTTGTTCCGCTATGACCCGTT
>CALMKE010000181.1 GCA_937867645.1 uncultured Gemmatimonadota bacterium
GGCGATGAGCGATGTTACAAGGCAGACGAGCCGCGCGGGGCGGCGGGACATCAACGCGCTGCCGGCTTTATCGCTGCGCGGGGAGGCTGCGGCGGCTCGGAACGTGCGATGCTTTTCGTCCCGTTGGAGCGCGGTACGAGCGGCGTCTTCTCGGCCATCACGCGGGCGAGATAGAAACCCGCGAGACCCGCGCCCAACCCGATCGCGATCGCGGGAAGCAGCTCGGCGAGACCAAGGTTTCGGCGATAGTGATATTCCGCGGTCACGATTTATGCTCTTGGAATGGTTCTCTAAGTTCACGCGAAACTCACCACCAGTCAACAGTTTAGCCCTATGCGCCGAGCCTCCTTAATTCTCCTTCTGCTCGCCTCGGTGGCATGCCGCGGGGGCGAATCCTCCCCGACGCGCCGCACGCTGATCGATTCGCGGGACACGTACGACCCGCGCTCGCTCGACCCCGCTCTTTCCACCGATGTTCCCACGGGGCGCGCCGTCGCCTACGTCTTCGACGGGCTCGTGCGTTTTACCCCGGCGGCGGAGATAGTGCCCGGCCTGGCGAGATCCTGGGAAGTTTCCGACGGCGGGAAGGTGTACACCTTTCACCTTCGAACGGGCGTCAAGTTCCATGACGGCAGACCGTTCACCGCGCAGAACGTCATAAACAGCTTCCAGCGGGTGCTCGACCCCGCCACTACCGGCGGACGGGGATGGCCCCTGTACCCGATCCAGGGCGCGCGCGAGTACGGCGACGGCAAGGCCCAGTCCATCACGGGCCTCTCCGCGCCGAATGACTCCACGGTCGTCATTGCCCTCACCGAGCCCCTGGCGATTTTCCCGAAGCTGCTGGCGATGCCGGTGACGTCCATCATCCCCGACTCCGTGCCTGCGAACTTCGGCGAGCGCCCGATAGGCACCGGGCCATGGAAGTTCGTGGAGTGGAAGCACGACGACTACCTGCTCTTCGCGCGCAACGACGCGTACTGGGGCGGAGCGGCGAAGGCCGATTCGCTGATGGCGCGCATCATCGCAGAGCCGAGCACAGCGGTCGCGGAGTTCGAGACCGGGAACGTGGACGTACTGCAGGTACCGGAGCAGGAAGCGCGGAACTGGGAGCAGACGGACGAGAAGAGCGCGATGCTGTCGTCCGCGCCGGCGCTGCGCTTCTGGTACGTCGGCATCAACACTACCCGGGGTCCGCTGCGGGACGCGCGCGTGCGGCAGGCGCTTAATCTGGCGGTGGACGTACCGACGATCCTCGACCGCATGGTCAGCGGGCACGGCCGGATCGCCGCGGGCGTGATCCCGCCGACTCTGCCCGGCGCCGACACGATGCGCGCGCCGTACAAGCGGGACGTCGCGCGCGCGAAACAGCTGCTCGCGGAGGCCGGGTTCCCGAATGGGATAGACGTCGAGCTGTGGTCCTCGCAGTCGCCGCCGTTCCCGCGTATCGCGCAGACGATTCAGGCATATCTCGCCGAGGCCGGCATCCGCGCCAAGCTCGTGCAGCGGGACGCGTCGTCGGTGCGCGAAGCATCGCGCAAAGGCGAAACCGACATGATTCTCAAGGAATGGTTCGCGGACTATCCGGACGCCGAGAACTTCCTGTATCCGCTGCTGCACACCACCAACCGCGGCGTGGGCGGCAACATTTCGTTCTACAGCAATCCGAACTTCGACCGGATAGTTGACCAGGCGAGGCGCGAGCAGGACGACGCCGCGCGCGCCGCGCTGTACCGCCAGGCGGACGCGATCGCGTTCGCCGACGCGCCGATGATTTTCCTGTTCCATCATCGCGTGCTGTACGCGATCCAGCCGTGGATCAAGGGTTTCGAGATCCCGACGATCTTCAATGGACAGAACTGGACGGGTGTGTCGATAGCGAGATGAGCTGTTGGCCGTTGGCTATTGGCTCTTAGCTTAGCCAACAGCCAACAGCCAAGAGCCAACAGCTTTATGCTCTCCTTCATATTGCGGCGACTGCTCCTCGCGATTCCCACGCTCTTCGGAGTGCTGGTGATCGTGTTTCTGCTGCTGTACGTCGCGCCGGGGGATCCTGTCCAGGAGATGGTCGGCGAGCGGGCCGATCCGGAAACGGTCGCGCGGCTGCGCGCCGAGCTGCGGCTGGACGACCCGCTGCACAAGCAGTTCGTCCACTACGCGGGCGGCGTGGTCCAGGGCGACCTCGGCAGATCGTACATCACCCGTCGGCCGATTCTGCAGGACATCCGCGAGCGGTTTCCCAAGACGCTCCAGCTCGCGGGCGCCGCGATGCTGCTCGCGTCGGTCATAGGGATCACGATCGGAATACTCAGCGCGCGGGTTCCCGGCGGCTGGTTCGACCGCATCTCGCTCGGCGTCGCCTACCTGGGAATCTCGTTTCCCGTATACTGGGTCGGCTTGATCCTGATCCTTGTTTTCGCGGTGATGCTGCGCTGGCTCCCACCGTCGGGCTACGGCGGAATCGAGTACCTGATTCTGCCCGCGCTCGCGCTTGGCTCTCGCTCCATCGCGTTCCTCGCGCGCGTCACGCGCTCGGCGATGCTCGATGTTCTTGGCAGCGATTTCGTCCGCACCGCGCGGGCGAAAGGCCAGAGCGAGCGGCTGGTGATCACGCGGCACGCGCTGCGGAACGCGCTCATCCCGATCATCACCGTGCTGGGCCTCGACTTCGGTTACTACCTCACCGGCAGCATCCTCACCGAGACGATCTTCAGCTGGCCGGGACTGGGCCGTTACGTGGTGAACGCGATCTCGCGGCGAGACCTGCCCGCGATCCAGGGATCGGTTCTATTCCTGAGCGTCGTGTTCGTGCTGGTGAACCTGATCACGGATCTCGCGTACGCGAAAGCGGATCCGCGAGTGGCGTATAAGACAGCAAGCTAGGCGGGTAGCAGGAAATGAGATTGAATCTGCCGGCGACTGGCAACGGAACCGTAACGCTCGCCCCGCAGCCGCGCCTTAACCGATGACCCGAAGGTCCTACAAAACGCCCCACCAAGGCGCGGCCACGATCCCGCCCTGGAAAACCCGAGTTTCTGGCATACAGCTGAGGACCAACCCGCGTGGCGTATTCGCGTACTCGGCTCTGAACTTCCTAAGATGACGGACATCGCTGGCGCCAATACTGCTGGCTGATTTGATCTCCACGGGTAAGAATCTCGACCTCTCTTCAGCAACGAAATCGACTTCTTGCCCGCTTCCCAATCGCCAGTGGTACAGACCGCGTGCAGGATCCAAGTCCTTCCACACTCCGAGGTCGGTAGCCACCAGGTTCTCAAGATGGAATCCCGTTGGAGTGGCTTCGCGAGCTGCGGCCATTGCAAACGCCGTATCCGCCATGAACAACTTTGGAGCTTTGATCACGCGGTGTCCCGCGTTTCTGGAGAACGGCGGCAATAGTTCTATCAAGTAGCTCCGCAAGAGCGCGTCTAGCCAGCGACGGACGGTGCTTACCGAAATGCCCAGATCATTCGAGAGCCCTGAGTAATTCAACTCTTGTCCCGTCCGTGCTGCGACGAGTCGCAAGAAACTTTCAAACCTATCATTGGCTTCAACCCCTATCACCTCACGAATATCGCGGCGCGCGAACACCTCGGTGTAATCATTAAGTACCCGCATGCGCTGTTCGGGCGGCGCCGCTAATGCTCGAGGAAAACCGCCTGTCTTCGCTATGTCTTGCCAATCGAGCCTGCCGCTTGCATCGGCACGGCGCTCAAGCTCTTTGATGACGGCAGCGTCATCGTCACCGAATAGAAAGCTCCACCCTGGATGATCCTCGTCTAGCCGAAGTTCGCTGAGAGTCAACGGTCGCAGTGTTCGGTACGCCGCACGGCCCAAGAGGGAATCTCCAACACCACCAGTCATCTTTGGCTGATTGGAACCGCTTAGCAGGTATTGGCCAGGCCGCCGGGTGCGATCAATGACAGCCTTGATAGCCATGAAAAGATTCGGAGCGCGCTGCGCTTCGTCGATGAAAGCACCTGGCTCTCCCAATTCTGCAAGGAGACCTTCAGGGTCTTCCCGAGCCTGCTGAAGCACGTCTTGGTCGTCTAGAGTCCGATAAGCCAGACCTTTTTGGTCTCCGATCTCCCGACAGAGAGTGCTTTTCCCCACCTGCCGTGCCCCCATCACGGCAACGACCGGATATAGTCCCATATCGGCCGTAATGGTCGCCCGCATGGACCGCGGGTATTTAGTGTTGTTTTCTTCGTATTTCAACGTTATATTGCTCCTGTACGAACAATATAACGTTTGAGGAGATCTATGGCAAACGACTACTCAGTGGACGATCTACTGGATTTCCTATCCCATGCCAGCGACAAGGGGCTAATGCCGGCGGCCACAGCCACAGCCTTAGGCGTGGCGACCCGCAACGTTCTCGGTGTCTTGGATGGGCCGGAACGAGAAGATGTCAGAAAGCTTGATCTCGACGCCGTAATAAAACGCTTCACCAATAAGCGCGCCCGCGAGTTCAGTCCCTCCTCCCTGAAGGAGTACGGGCGGCGCGTACACAAAGCCCTCGATCTGTTTCTAAGTTGGCGAGGTGACCCAGCCAATTTTACTGTCAAAACAAGGGCTTCGACGGCCGGCAAGAAAGATCGCTCTGTACGTCCTGAACCGGCCGCCGTCGCGCCTGAGCAGAGAGATATTGCTCTAACTTCGAACCAGACCGCGAACGGATATCAGTCCTCGCTTCCGATTCGACCCGGGACAGTGGTGACGCTCGTCAACATACCTACGGATCTGACGCCTGCGGAGGCCGAGCGTTTAGCCAAGTTTGTGAAGATGTTGGCCGCCGAGTAACCAAAAGCCATGGCGACCCATCTTGACTTGAAAGATGTGCCGTTATCCGAGCCGATTTAGACGCTCCTAGGTCTTTGACCGGTTAAAAGGATTCTTTTGATAGCCGAACTTGGTGCGGGCATCTTTGCGGGTAAACCGCCAGTTGATACGGGTCCTGGTCCGGTTCGCGCGGGCATTCCAGGCTCGCGTGTCGCGGCGGAGCTGCGTCAGGCTATCGATACGGCGGCTGCCGAGGCATCCGCGGCTTACCAAGCTCAGTTCGATTTCCGCCTGATTCAGCCAACTGCCATGCTTCGGGGTGAAGTGCGTGGTGATGCGCCGCCAGAGCCGTTTCCCAAGACGACGGCCGAAGTGATCGGTGAGCGACTTCTCACAGTGGATGTTGAGATTGTCCATTACCAAATGAATGGTCCCGGCTCTCGGGTATGCCGCAATGACGCGCCGGACAACTCGCGCGAATTGCGGCGCCGATCGGTCGGGCGTCGCGCAGGTGAAGTGCCGGCCGGCTTTCGGTTCTACGATGGCGAAAATGTTGGCCGTGCCACAGCGGCGATACTCGCTATCGCGTTTGGCGATGTGGCCGGGGCGTGCCGGGCGCGAGGGCCGCACCTCGGCATGGAGCGACACCGGTTTTTCGTCCAGGCAGATCACCGGTTCCCGCACGGTGTATGGTTTCTCATAGAGCGCCAGGACGTCCTCCATCCTCGCGATGTAGGCGGCGTCCAGTTCAGCCACGCACCACATTTTTTTCCCGCCACGGTTTCAGGTCGTGGGATTGCAAGAGTACGCGGATCGTCTCTCGTCCCACTCGCGGCACCAATCGTCGCTTCACCGCTTCCTGTGCGATCAAGCGGACCGTCCACCGGGCCGCGCCCAGCGGCGGGGAGCTGCAGGCCATTGCGACGATGCGCTGCTTCTCCGCCGCCGCCAGAACTTCCGCCGCGCCGGGGCGCGGCCGCTCGTATAACGCGGACGCGACGCCCCCGGTTCGGTAGCGATGGGCGATCTTCCGAATGGCCTGCGGCGTCAGCGGGACCAAGCCCGCGACTTCTGGGGCGCTGGCTCCGCGATGCAGGTGCAACAGCGCCAAGGTCCGGAGCACTACCCGTACCTGCTGCACGCCGCCATGCAACAGCGCATCCAACGCCTTCGCGTCCTGCGGCTTCAGCCGGAACTGCAAGGGAGGTCGTGGCATACCCCAAGTATAGCTCCGGCCCGGCATGGATAGCAATGAGCATTCAGAAACCTTTCAGGCGGTCAGAGACCTAGTCGTCCTTCTGCCCGAAGATCGCCATGTTCGAGCTGTGCCCGGGCGCGACCTTCTTCTCCGGGTAAATCCAGTGCACCGCCTGGTTCACCGCGGCCGCTGCCTCACCGAAGCCTGTCGCAATCAGCTTGAGCTTGCCTGGATAGGTCGTGATGTCGCCCGCCGCCCAGATGCCGGCGCGCCCGGTCTCCATCCGGCTGTTCACCGCGATGTCGTTCCCCTCGAACGTCAGCCCCCAGTCCTTGAGCGCGCCAAGCTCGCTGTGAAAGCCGAGCATGGGCAGCACGGAGTCGGCGTCGATGTCGCGGGTGGTCTTCTGCTTCACGTCGCGCACGCGCACGCCGCGCAGCCTGCCGCCGTCGGACAGTATCTCCTGCAGCTCGTGAAACGGAAGCAGCGTCGTCCGGCCGACCGGCGGCGCAGCCGCCTGCACGTCCGCGACGGTGGACGCGTGCGCGCGGAAGCGATCGCTCCGATGAACCAGCGTGATGTCCGTCGCGACGTCGCGCAGCTGATGCGCCCAGTCGAACGCGGAATCGCCGCCGCCGATGATCACGATGCGCTGCGACTTGAACTGCGACGGATCGACCACGCGGTCGTACACGCCGCGGCCGTACCATTCCTCGGTTCCCGGCTGCGGCAGCCGCCGCGGCGAAAACGCGCCGAGGCCGCCGGCGATCACCACGGCGCGCGTCGGAAAGCGGTCGGTCCCGGTCGCGAGGACGAAGCCGCCGTCGGCTTCCTCCAGCGCGGTCACGTTCTGGTTCAGGTGCACCGGCGCGCCGAACTGAAACGCCTGCTCGGCCAGCTCCCGCACCAGGTTCTTGGCCAGGACCTGACGGTAGCCACCGACGTCGAAGATGTACTTCTCGGGATAGAGCGCGGTCAGCTGCCCGCCGATCTCCGGGAGCGCGTCCAGGATCTGCGCCCTGACTCCGCGCATGCCCGCGTAAAAGAGTGCGAACAGACCCGTGGGCCCGGCACCGATGATCGTGATGTCGACTGATTCGTGGTTCATTATGTTCAACGGGAATGAAAATCTACACGCGCACTGGCGACCTAGGAGACACTGGCCTCTTTGGAGGCGGGCGCGTTCAGAAAGATGATCCGCGCGTCGCCGCTTATGGCGACGTGGATGAGCTGAATTCGATGATCGGAGTGGCGCGGTCCGCCGATGCTCTCCCGCGCGTGGACGAAGTGCTCGTGGGTATCCAGCGCGACCTGTTCGGAATCGGCGCGTTGCTGGCGACGCCGGACCTCGAGAAAATGCAGCAGCATCTCGCGAAGGCGCGGATAGACGCCACGCGGATCCTGGAGCTCGAGCGCGCCATCGACTCGTGCGAGGCCGAGCTGGAGCCGCTCAAGGCGTTCATCGTTCCCGGTGGATCTCCCAAGGGAGCGACGCTGCATCTGGCCCGCACCGTGTGCCGGAGAGCGGAGCGCGCGGTCGTCGGGCTCGCCCGGGAGACGGCCATTCCTCCGGTCGTCGTCATCTACCTGAACCGGCTCTCCGATCTGCTGTTCGTCCTGGCCCGCGTCGCCAACAGGCGCTCGGGCGTCGGCGAAGTGACCTGGTAGCCCGACCCCTCGCCTGATGGCTGCCTCCCACAGGTTGTCCGTTCCCGGGCCGCCGGTCACGGTCGCCCGGGGATCGCTCGGTAGCATGGGCCCGGAGATCATCGCGGCCTCTCCCTCCTTTTCTTATGCGATCGTCACCGACTCTACGGTCGGCCCTCTTCATGGCGGCCGCCTGGCCGGATCGTTCCCTGACCATGAGCGAGTGAGTGTCCTGACCGTTCCATCAGGTGAGGGCCACAAAACTAGAGACAGTTGGGCGACATTAACCGACCAGTTGAGCAGCACTGGCCACGGACGAGACACAACCATCGTCGCGCTCGGCGGCGGCATGATCGGAGACCTCGCCGGCTTTGTCGCCGGCACGTACATGCGGGGTATCAATCTCGTGCACGTGCCGACCACCCTCCTGGCGATGGTGGACGCCGCGCACGGCGGCAAAACGGGGGTCGATACTCCGGCCGGAAAGAACCTGGTGGGGGTTTTTCACCGCCCAGCCGCAATTTTCATTGATCCGGAAGTGCTTGCCACACTTCCACTTAGAGAATTCCAGGCGGGACTGGCAGAAATATTGAAACATGGAATCGTCCAGGACGCGCAATATTTCACGGACGTCGTCGCCGAGCTGCCCGGATTGCTGAGTCAATCAGCGGCGGTGGGTGACAGTCTCACTCGGCTCATCGTCCGTAGTGTGGAGATAAAGACGGGGATCGTGGCTCGCGATGAGCGGGAGCACGGCCTCAGGAAAATCTTGAATTTCGGCCACACGCTCGGCCATGCGATCGAGACGGCCAGCGGCTACTCGCTCTTGCATGGCGAAGCGGTGGCGATCGGGATGTGCGCGGAGGCCAGGGCGGCGGAACGCGCGGGGATCGCGGAAGCCGGCACGGCCGAGGCGATCCGTGGGGCGGTGTGTCTGGCGGGGCTGCCGACCGCCAGGCCGCTGGACGTCAGCGTGGAGCGGGTGCTGCAGCTCGCTCGGGCGGACAAGAAGAAGCGCTCGGGGACGCTGGAGTTCGCGCTACCCGAGAAGGTGGGAAGAATGGCCGGTGGCGACAGCGGATGGACGCTGCCGCTGCCGGACGCGCTCGTCGAGGAGGCGATGCAATGAGAGCTCAAACGCTGATCCGGACAGCGGTTGCGTGCGTGACTGCCGCCGCGCTGGTGAAGGCCGATGTAGTACATATGCCGTACAGGACGCACATCCTGGAGCACGCTCCCATAGTGGTATATGGCGAGCCGTCGCTCCCGCCGACGCTGGTCCGCGCCAAGCGCAGCTTCTTTCTCGATCCGCGCCTCGCGGGTCCGTTCGATCGCGCGCATCCGGGCCGGGCTGTTCCCGTTTCCCTGACGCAGTACTGCCTGCAGGGAACGACGCGTCGCGGGCGCTACGTACGTCCCGGAATCGTCGCCGCGGATCCGCGCGTGTTCCCGCTCGCGCGCTACGTCGAAGTATTCCTCGAAAAGGAATACATCGGGCGGTTCCTGGTGGACGACACCGGCAAGAACGTCGTCGGTCCCACGCTCGACATCTGGACGGAGGACTGCAATCAGGCGCGTCGCTTCGGGCGGAAGTGGGGACACGCGGTGCTGGTCGCGAGGGGACAGAAATAACGATGGTAACCAGTGACTAGTGACTGGGAACTACTGGTAACGCTCTTGCATGGCTTCCCTCCGCGGGTCATGCTTGATGCACGGAGCAGTTGACTAGTCACCAGTCACTAGTCACTAATCACCAGTCAATAGTCACCAGTCACCGGTTCTCCCATGTCTTCCTTCTCGACGTACATGATCGGCTTCGTGGTGCTGGTTCTCGGATTGGCCATCGCCGCGTATCTGCTCAACGCGCCCCCCATGTGGATCGCGGTCGGCGTGATCGTGATGGTCGGCCTAGGCATCCTCATGGCGACCAGCCGAACGAAGCCCAAAGACCCGCCGACGGTCTGACTACAGACGGCGGCGAGAGCCGCCGTTAAGCTCGCCGATTAGCTCGTAAGCGACCCGCCATCCCACCCCCGGGGATGGCGTCAACGTGTCTGTTGACCGTTCCAGGACGCGACATTATCGTGGCCGTCCGGTTCCCACCAGCTGGTTCCGCGGCCCACCCCGGGCCGCCCAAAAATTACCGCTAAGGGCAGCTCATGCAGACCACGGCCGAAAGCAGGTCTAAGGGTTTTTTTCGCTCCTCTCCTTCCACCGCTTTCGACCAGTACCTGCACGACATCCAGAAGCTTCCGCTCATCAAGGATGTCCAGGAAGAGCGGCGCCTCGCGCGGCTCGCGCAAAAAGGCGATGAACAGGCAGCGGAGCGATTGGTCACGGCCAACCTCCGCTTCGTCATTTCATACGTAAAGAAGTATCAGGGTCACGGGCTCGATCTGAGCGAGCTGGTCGCGATCGGCAACGAAGGACTGCTCAAGGCCGTGCGCAAGTTCGATCCCGACCAGGGCGTGAAGTTCATCTCGTACGCCGTGTGGTGGGTGCGCCAGGCCGTGCTCAAGGCGCTCGCCGAGCAGACGCGGTCCGTCCGAATCCCGCTGAACCAGAACTCGCAGCTGATCAAGCTGTCGCGGGCCGAAACGGTGCTCTCGCAGGTGCTGAAGCGCGACCCGACCGACAACGAGCTCGGCCGGCTGCTCGAGGAAACGCCGGAGCAGGTACGCTCGGCCAAGCAGATGTCGGCGACCGAGCTCTCGCTCGACGCGCCGATCGACCGGTCCGACCGCGAAGCGTCCACACTCGGCGAGCGCTTCGCCGGCGTGGACGGCATGGAGATCGAGGACGTCACCGACTTCAACCTCATGCGCGAGTTCATCGATCGCGTCTTCCGCACGTACCTCACTCCGCGCGAGCGGAAGATCCTGTACCTGTACTACGGACTGGAGGAAGGGTCCGAGGCGATGACGCTCGAGAAGATCGGGGCGCTGATGGGCGTGACGCGCGAGCGCATCCGCCAGATTCGCGAGCGCGCGTTCGAGAAGCTGCGGCAGTCGCCTGACGGAGCGGCGCTCTCCGGGTTCTGGACCACGGCCTAGCATCTCCGATCTCGCGGTTTTTACAGGGACGTTGGCTAATGCCGGCGTCCCTGTTTTGATTGAAGGGATGGCGAGCCCCGCTACAACCACGGCTGGCATGATGCGATCGGAAGACTCTCCGGTCGTCGCGTTTCTCAACAGCAGGGCGGGCTCCGCCGACGCCGCGCGCAAGGCGCTCGAGTCCGCCGAGGCGTTCGACATTCGCGAGACGGACGCGGACGCGATGACGCAGGCCATCCGGGAGACAGTGGAGTCGGGGGCGAAGCGCGTGCTGGTGTGCGGAGGTGACGGCACCATCGCCTCCGCGGCGCACGTGCTCGCCGGTACCGGCGTGGAGCTGGCGGTGCTGCCGGGCGGGACGCTCAACCACTTCGCCAGGGACCATCACATCCCGACCGATCTCGCCAAGGCGCTGGCGGCGGCGCGCGGCGAAGAGTTCGCGGAGATCGACGTCGGTTACGTGGGAGACAAGCTCTTCCTCAATACGTTCTCCGTCGGGATGTACGTAGGCTATGTCCGCACCCGCGACCGGCTGGAGAAGCGCCTCGGCTACCGCCTGGCGAGCGTCATCGCGGTGCTCCGTACGTTCATCCGGATGTACACGATGTCGGTGGAGCTGGAGGTCGAAGGCAGGGTTCGCCGCTACAAGACCGCGCTCGTGTTCGTCGGAGTCGGCGAGCGAGAGCTGAAGGCGCCGAAGCTCGGCGCGCGCATCGAAGGCGGCCGGCAGGGGCTGCACGTGATCATCGTGACGGGCCGCCGGCGCGCGCGGCTGGTCGCGATGGCGATGGCCGCGGCGGCGCGCGGCGTGGAGCGCGCGGCGGAAGGACCCGAGCTCGATTCCTTCATCGTGGAGCGCTGCACGATTCACCTGGCGCGCAGGAGCGCGCTGGTCGCGGTGGACGGCGAGATCATGCGCCTGCCCGCGCCGCTCGAGCTACGGCTCGAACCGGGCGCGTTGAAAGTAGTGGCGGCGAGATGTCCCTGAACGCGGAGCCCGCCCGTCCGCCGGGCGGTGACTACACGCTCGACGCCGGCCTCGCGCGCACGCTCGCGGAGATCGTCGGCGAGAAGCACGTGCTCTCGCGGCAATCGCAGCTGCTCGTGTACAACTCCGACGGCTTGCCGGGATACCGCAGGCAGCCGTCGCTCGCCGTCTTCCCGGGAACGCGAGATGAGGTGATCGAGGTAGTGCGCGCGCTGCACGCCGTGGGCGCGCCGTTCGTTCCGCGTGGCGCGGGCACCGGACTCTCGGGAGGGGCGCTCGCCGACGGGATCGTCCTGCTGGGGCTCAATCGCCTGAAGCAGATCATCTCGATCGACGTCGAGAATCGCACCGCGACGGTCGAGCCGGGCGTGGTGAACCTCCATCTCAACCGCGCTCTCGGGCCGAAAGGCTTGCTCTACGCTCCGGATCCATCGAGCCAGGCGGCGTGCACGATCGGCGGAAACGTCGCCGAGAACGCTGGCGGCCCGCATTGCCTCAAGTACGGCGTCACGCTCAACCACATTCTCGCCGTAACAGTCGTTCTTCCGAACGGGTCGGTGGTGACGCTCGGCGACGAAGTCGGCGATCACGCGGGATACGACCTCGTCGGCGCGTTCGTCGGCTCCGAAGGCTGCTTCGGCGTGGCGATCGAGATTACCGTGCGCCTGACCCGGGCGCCCGAAGCCGTGCGCACGATGCTCGCCGATTTTCTCACGATCGATGGCGGGGCGCGGGCCACGTCCGCGATAGTCGCGAGCGGCATGGTCCCCGCTGCGCTCGAGTTTCTCGACGGACCGACCACGCGCGTGGTGGAGTCTTCCATATACGCGGCCGGCTATCCGACGGACGCCGAGGCGATCCTCCTCGTCGAGCTCGACGGCCTGGTGGACGGCATCGACGTGGACGTCGAGCGGGTGAAGCGGATCTGCATGGACGCGGGCGCGCGCAACGTGCGCGTCGCGCGCGACGACGCCGAGCGGCTCAAGCTCTGGCAGGGTCGCAAGAAAGCGTTCGGCGCGATGGGCCGGCTCGCCCCGCACCTCGTGGTGCAGGACGCCGTGATACCTCGCACGAAGATTCCGGAGATCCTCGCCGCGATTCACGGCATCTCGCAGAAATACGGCGTGCTGGTGTGCAACATCTTCCACGCCGGCGACGGCAACCTTCACCCGAACATTCCGTACAACGCGGACGACGCCGAGCAGAGCGAGCGCGTCCACCAGGCGATGCGGGAGATAATGGGAGTGTGCATCGCCGCCGGCGGCACGATCACGGGCGAGCACGGCGTCGGGCTGGACAAGATCGGCTACATGGAGAAGATCTTCACGCCCAACTCGCTCGCGGCGATGTGCCGGCTGCGGGAGGTGTTCGACCCCGAGCGCCGGATCAATCCCGGCAAGGTCGTGCCGCTGCACTCGTGCCGGGAATGGCACGCCACGCCAGCCGGACGCGGGGAGTGACCGCGCTCACGCTGAGCGAGATCGGCTCGCGCGTCGCGGGCGCGGCGGAGAGCGGACGCGCGCTGCGCATCGCCGGCCGCGGAAGCTGGCTCGAGGCGGGCGCGCCGGTGGCGGCCGGCGAGACGCTGAGTCTCGCGGCGTACTCCGGCATCGTGGACTACGTGCCCGGCGACCTCACGATCACGGTGCGCGCCGGCACGCCCCTCGGCGAGATCGCGGCGGCGACGGCCGAGCACGGCCAGTGGCTGCCGCTCGATCCGCCGGGCTCGCCAGATGGATCGATCGGCGCCACCGTAGCCACGGGATCCTACGGCCCGCTAGCCTCGGCGTTCGGGAGACCGCGGGACCAGGTGCTTGGCCTGGAAGCCGTGACGGGCACCGGTGAAGTCATCACCGTCGGCTCGCGCGTAGTGAAGAACGTCGCGGGCTTCGATCTCACCCGCCTGCTCGTCGGGTCCTGGGGCACGCTCGGCGTCATCACGCAGATCACGCTCCGTCTCCGCGCGCGGAGCGACGTCGAGCGCACGGCCGCGGTCGCCGTGCCCGCGCGCGGCCCGAAGCTCGCCGCCGCGCTCGCCACCGTCCGCAACGCGCGACTCGCGCCGCTCGCGCTCGAGCTGCTATCGCCGGAAGTGGCGGAGGGCGTCGGATTGCGCGGCGGAACCGTGCTGCTCGCCCGGCTGGGCGGGAACGACGAGAGTGTGAACGCGCAGCTCGCCGAGCTGGCGTCGCTCGGCGAGTCTATCACGGCTTCGGACGGTTGCTGGGAGCGGCTGCGCGCGCTCGACGCCGAGATGACGGCGACGCTCCGATTCTCCACTCCGCTCACGGACCTGCCGATCCTGTGGGACGCGCTGGCGGATGTATCGGTCGGCGACCACCTGATCCTTCGGCATGCGACGGTCATGCGCGGTATCGTGCGCTGTCTCGTGCGGACGCCCGCGGGAGCCGCGCCGCCGGCGCCCGACTCGCTCGCGGCCGTCGCGCGCCCGCTCGAGAGCGCGCGGCTGATCCCGGAGCGGCTCGGCGCGATGTGGAGCAGGCTCGCGCCGTCGTCGGTGAACGATCCCATCTCGCGCCGCGTGAAGGAGGCGTTCGACCCGGCGAATGTGCTCAACCCGGGGATACTCGGAGCAGCGCAATGACCACGGCCGCGAACGTCACGGGATCGGCTGCGACCGCGACGCCGCCGGAGGACGCGGTCGTATGCGCGCTGCCCGGGACTCCGCTCGCGGACGCGCTTCCCGGAATCAACGCCTGCGTGCACTGCGGCTTCTGCCTGCAGGCGTGTCCGACGTACATCGCGATGGAGGACGAGAACGACAGTCCGCGCGGACGGATCTTCCTGATGCGCTCGCTGCTCGAGGGAACTGTGGCGGTGGACGATCCGTCCGTGCGCGAGCACATAGACCGGTGCCTGGGCTGCCGCGCGTGCGAGACGGCGTGTCCCTCTGGCGTCCCGTACGGCCAGCTGCTCGAGGCGACCCGCGCGACGCTTACGCAGGCGCGCCCCATTCCCGTGCTGGCGAGACTGATGCTGTGGTCGTTCGCGCGGCCCTGGCTCCTCGCGATCGCGATGGCGGCGGGGCGGCTGCTTGCGGCCACGCCGATCCCGTGGCTGCTCTCGCGTCTTCCCGGCAAGCTCGGGTTCGCGATGGCGATGCTCGCATCCACGGAGAGCCGGCTCGAGCGCGGCGGGTACAGACCCACGACGCAGCCGTCCCGTGGATCCTTCGCGCTGCTCGAAGGGTGCGTGATGGAAGGTCTCTTCACGGCGACGAACCGCGCGACGGAGCGCACGCTCGCGGTCAACGGGTACGAGCTGCGCGCCGCCCGCGGGCAGCGGTGCTGCGGAGCGCTGCACGCGCACGCCGGCGATCTCGCTACCGCGCGGCGGCTCGCGCGCCGCAACATCGCGGCGTTCGAGCAATCGGGCGCGGACTACATCGCCGTGAACGCGGCCGGCTGCGGAGCGATGATGAAGGATTACGGCCTCCTGCTCGAGCATGACGCGGAATGGGCGGAGCGCGCCAGCGCGATGGCGGCGAAGACGCGCGACGTCAGCGAGCTGCTGGCCGCGGCGGGACCGATGAGCGGAAATCCGCTGCCCTTCAAGGTCACGTACGACGCGCCCTGCCATCTGCAGCACGCGCAACGGGTGGTGCGGGCGCCGCTCGCCGTGCTGAGCGCGATACCGGGACTGCAGCTGGTGCCGCTGCACGACTCGGATCAGTGCTGCGGGAGCGCGGGCATCTACAATCTCATCGAGCCGGAAGTGTCGGACCGGGTGCTCGAGCCGAAGCTCGCGAACATCAGGGCGACGGGAGCGCCCTGGGTCGCTACCGGCAACCCGGGGTGCATGATGCAGATCGGAGCGGGAATGCTGCGGGCCGGCATGGCCGCGCGCACCGTGCACCCGGTGGATTTGCTCGACGCTTCCTATGCGGCGCGTGGCTGAGATCGCCGGCGCGCCGGCGATGCCCGGCTACGAAGCTCTGCGCGCGGGCGCGGTGCTGTTCGATCGAAGCGACCGCGGCCGCTGGCGCTTCACCGGACCAAAGGCGGCGGAGACGCTGACGGGGCTCGTCACCAACGACGTGCTCGCGCTGCAGGCGGGCGAGGGACTATACGCGGCCGCGCTGACTCCGAAGGGGAAGATCATCGCCGATCTGAGAATCTTCCGGGACGGCGACGAATTCCTGCTGGATACGGGGGCCGCCGCGCCCGGGTGGCGCGCGATGGCGCGGAAGTACATCAACCCGCGCGTCGCGCCGTTCAGCGAGACCTCCGCGGAGACGGCCGACGTCGGCGTTTTCGGCGCCGGCGCGGCGCAGCTGATCTCGCGCGCGATCGAGGACGGCGGGTGCGCGCTCGAGCAGCTCCGGCCGTACGCGCACGCGCGGGTGCGATTCAAGCGCGATGGAGCTGAAGCGCTGGTGGCCCGCGCGGTGGAGCTCGGCGAGATCCCGGGGTTCGACATCATCACGCCGGCACAATCCGCGGAAGCGATCCGCGCCGAGCTACGATCACTCGGCGCGACGGCCGCGCCGGCCGAGGTGTATGCGGTGGCGAGAATCGAGGCCGGGTTTCCGGAGTGGGGAGTGGACATGAACGAAGACACTCTGGCGCAGGAAGCAAACCTCGACGAGCTGGGAGCGATCTCTTACTCGAAAGGTTGCTACGTCGGCCAGGAGGTCGTCGCGCGAATTCATTTTCGCGGGCACGTGAACAAGACGCTGCGGCGAATCACGTTCGCGGGGGATCGCGTTCCGCCGCGCGGGACGGAGCTCGTGGACGCAAGCGGAAAGACGGTGGGTGATACGCGAAGCGCGGCGGTATCGCCGCGGTCAGGCGGGGTGGGGATTGCAATGGTGCGGCGAGAGATCGAAGCGGGCGCGGAGCTCAGCGCGCGCTGGGAAAGCGTTGAAGCGACGATCATGGTCATCTAGATGATGACTCGAACGTCGTCCTAGAAACGGGTTCGGGTAACAGGTGACTCGTTTTTGGCTCCCGGTCTCGACCGGTGAACCGTGAACGGTCCACGGTCGCAGGTAACCAACAACGCGTTACTTGTTACCCGTGACCAGTCAGTTAACCGGGAACCTATAACCTACAACCTGTTGCCCGAACCTGCAGTGCTCGAACCGTAAACCGTAAACCGTCGTAAAAAAAAGGCGCGACCGGTTGGTCGCGCCTTTCCTTCTGATCCGAAAACCTTACGGCGTCGTGTCGCGGGTCGTCGTATCTGTCGCCATCGTGTCCATTCTCATGCCCGTGTCCATCGTGGCAGGAGCGGGCGCCATCGCGGGCGCGGCGGTGTCGGTCGTAGCGGCGTCGTCCTTAGCGGTGCATGCAACTGCAAACAGCACTGCGGCGACAAGAGCCAGGCGCTTCATGTACAGATCTCCTTGGAGAGGGGCTGATGATTAAAAAGCCGGGCTGGATCAGCTGTCGCAGTGCCCGGTACAGGCGCGGCAAGAATCTATCCCACACGGATAAGCTGTCAAGACTTAGCCCGCTCTGGAAGGGGCTCGGTGTGACCTGTACATTCCGCCCTCCCCGCCTCTTTCCTTCAGGATGGTCGGAGTAGCCCGGTGTCGCGTCTAGCAGAAACATTTGGTGCACTGCGCCGGTCGGAGTACGCCAGGCCGGAGCTGGCCATGCGCTCCGTCAAGCAGGAGCTCCGTCAGAACCTCCTCCAGCGGCTGAACGACCGCGGGCCTCTGTTCGAAGGCCTGATCGGCTACGGCGAGACCGTCATGCCGCAGATCATTAACGCCATCCTCAGCCGGCATAACTTCATCCTGCTCGGCCTCCGCGGCCAGGCGAAATCACGCATCCTCCGCAGCTTGACCGAGCTGCTCGATCCGGTCATTCCAATAGTCGCGGGGAGCGAGGTCAACGACAGTCCGTTCGCTCCCATCTCCAAATACGCCCGGCAGCTGCTGGCCGAAGCGGGCGACGATACGCCGATAGCGTGGGTGGATCGCTCGAGCCGGTATGTCGAAAAGCTGGCGACGCCCGACGTGACGATCGCGGACATCATCGGCGACGTCGATCCGATCAAGGCGGCGCGTGGCGGTCATGTGCTGGCCGACGAGCTCACGATGCATTACGGGATGCTCCCGCGCGCCAACCGCGGCATCTTCGCGCTGAACGAGCTGCCCGACCTCGCGGGCAAGGTGCAGGTCGGCCTGTTCAACATCATGCAGGAAGGCGACGTCCAGATAAAAGGCTATCCCGTCCGCCTCGTGCTCGACGTCATGCTCTGCTTCACCGCGAATCCGGAGGATTACACGGCGCGCGGCAAGATCATCACGCCGCTGAAGGACCGCATCGGCAGCGAGATCACGACGCACTATCCGGAGACCGTCGAGCTCGGGATGGAGATCACGGCACAGGAAGCCTGGACCGCGCGCCACGGACGGTGCGTGCGCATTCCGGACTTCATGGCCGAGCTGATCGAGCGGATCGCGTTCGAGGCGCGCACCGACAAGCGCGTGGACAAGCGTTCCGGCGTGTCGCAGCGGCTGCCGATCACCGTGATGGAGAACGTCGTCTCCAACGCCGAGCGCCGCGCGGTCACGACGGGCGAAGTGGAGATCGTCCCGCGGATCGCGGACGTGTACGGCGCGCTCCCGGCGATCACCGGCAAGCTCGAGCTCGAGTACGAGGGCGAGATCGTCGGCGGCCAGGCGATCGCGCGCGAGCTGATCCGTCGCGCGGCCGACGAGACGTTCCGCGGCCGTGCCGGCGGTGCGATCACCGACGAGATCGTGATGTGGTTCGACGCGGGCGGCGCGCTGCAGGTGACGGACGACGTCGCCGCCGGCGTCGCGGTCCGCGGCTTCGAAGCGGTCCCGGGCCTCGTGGATCTCGTCGAGCTCGTGGCGCTGGCGAAGCCCGGCGACACCGCGGTCACGGCGGCCGCGTGCGAGCTCGTCCTCGAATCGCTCGTCGCCCGGCGCAAGATCTCGCGCACCGACGGCGGCAGCTACGGCCGCGCGCTCGAGGAGAAGCGGCGCCGGCCGGGCCAGGATTATTTTGGCGGATTGTCGGCATGAAGGGAAGCTGTTGGCTCTTGGCTATTGGCTGTTAGCGAGCCAAGAGCCAAAAGCCAACAGCCAACAGCTATGTCTATCACCGTCCGCGCGGCCAGCTCCTCCGACCTCGACACGGTCGTCGCGCTGCGCCTCGCCCTGCTGCGCGAGCACCGGAGCAATCCCTTGTTCGAGCGGCTGCACCCCGAGGCGCCGTCGCGCGCGCGTGACGTTTATCGCGGCCATCTGGAGTCCCCCGACCAGGTCGTCCTCCTGGCCGAGCGCGACGGACAAGCGGTCGGGATTCTCCGCTGCGTGCACGCGGCGAGCTCTCCGTTGCTCCTTCCCGAGAGCTATTGCTACATGTCGTCCGCCTACGTCACCCCTGGCGAGCGGCGAGCCGGTATCTTGAAAGCTCTCTTCGACGAAGGTGTCCGCTGGTGCAGAGCGCGCGGTTTGAGCGAAGTTCGTCTGTACGTCTCGGTGGAAGACGACGTGGCGCGCGCCGCGTGGAGCTCGCTCGGCTTCACTCCGGTCGAAGAGCTGCGGGTCCATCGGCTTCAGCCGGCTGACGCGGGCTAACATGCCGATCGTTACGATCTCCCGGATGTACGGCTCGGGCGGCTCGGAGGTGGCGCGCCTGGTCGCCGACGATCTGGGTTGGACGCTGCTCGACAACGCGGTGGTGGACGCCGTCGCCGAGCGTATCGGCGCGACGCCGGCCGAAGTCGCGTCCCGCGAGGAGCGGCTCCCGTCCATGGTCGAGCGACTCGCGAGCGCGATGGCGCTCAGCTCGCAGGAATGGATCTCGCCGATGACCGACGCCAAGCTTCCGCCGAGCGACGAGCGGCTGGTGGAGGTCACGACGCGCGTGGTGGAGGAAGCCGTGGCACGCGGACCTGTCGTCGTGGTGGGGCGCGGCGCGCAATCCATGCTCGCGGCGCGCGCGGACGCGCTGCACGTCTTCTGCTACGCGCCCCGCCCGGCCCTGATAGCGCGGGCGGCCGCGCGGGAGAAGCTGCCGCCGGAGGAAGCCGCCAGGCTCGTCGATGCGACCAACAAGCACCGCGAGGAGTGGGTCAGGAAGCACTGGTCCCGGTCGTGGCGCGCCCACGAGAACTACCAT
>CALMKE010000182.1 GCA_937867645.1 uncultured Gemmatimonadota bacterium
CCGCCGTCGATTATGACCTTGCTCGTGCCGTTGGTAATGAGGGTCGCGTCGCCCTGTCCGATGTCCAGGACTTTTACGATCAGCTCGGAGGCTGTTCCACCGCCACCACCGCCACCACCGGTGTCGCCGGGCGGAGGGGGTGGGGGCGGCGGCGCCATGTACCCGTCATTCACCTTGCCTGGCGTTCCCTTGTCACCCTTGCTCAGCAGCGAAGTCTGGGTGGTCCAGTTGCTTCCCTTGACGTCGAGGTTGTCGCCAAGCGGATCCGATACTCCTCTGGCGGCACCCGCCGGCATCGCGCTGGCCCACGCCACGGAATCGATGACCACGCCGGAGCCGTTCTTCAGGACCAGCCAGTCGGATGCGTTCGCGAGGTTGATTCCCGCGCCGTACACATAGTTGACGGTCACGCCGCCGTTCTTGCTCTTGGTGCCGTTGATTCCCAACACCGCGAATCCGCCCGCCGCTACCGTGACCGCGGCGGAGATGGTGTGCGGGGCATCGTTGTTCGACGTTATCGTCCACCCCTGCAGGCCCACGGAAGACGAGCCGGTGTTGTGAATCTCGAACCACTCGCCCCTGTCGTCGCCGACAGCAGACGGGTCGGCCATCACTTCGTTGATCACGACCGGGTTTTCCGCTCCGCCGACTGCCAGGCGCGGGGTGTAACTCGGACTGATGGGCATTGTGGGAACGGTGTCGGCGCAGGCGGCGGCGAACGCCACGATCACGATGGCTACCAACAGCACGGAACGGGACCTGCTCATCGAATCTCCTGGGTGGCGGTGTCGTTTTGGGGAACGATCAAGGAGCTCGTGCGGGCCGGGCGATTTCGCATGGCGGCGACAATCTATTGGTCACCGGCCGAAATGTCTGCAACGATTGTGTATCGCGTCATGGCGTCGGCGCCGGCCGCGCAACTTTGTTGCTCACCCCGTCGGACACGTATCGCGCGCCGGGTCTGTCGAGCGCAACGAGTGTGCGCTCCAGTTCTTCGGCGTACACCTGCACGCGGCTGATGCTGAGCGGATTGAACTTCGGATCGAACGGGCTCCGCGTCGGACCGCCGGAGACCTCGAGGATCGCGTCGAAGTCGTAGCCGACCACGCGTCCGCTCTTCGGGTCGCGCCACGATCCTTTCTTCGCCAGGGCGCGGTTTTTGGGCCAAACGCCGAGCGGGAGCGCGAAGGTCCGCACCTTGTAGCCGGGGACCGCCGAATCAATCGCCATCATTCCGCGAGCGATCTGTTCCTGCACGAAGGCGTCGTCGTACTTGCCGAGGTTCGCGTGCCACAGCGTGTGGTTGCACAGCTCGAAGCCTCGTTCCGCCAGAAAGCGCATCTTCGGGAAGCGCCATTCACTCTTCTGTCCTTCGATTTCCTTGTCGCCGAACAGGGAGCGTCCCGCCTCGGCTCCGGAGAGGGTGCAGAAAACAGCCGAGTTGGTCCAGTCAGGGTGCCGTGAGTTGAACTCGGTCAGAATGCCCACGGCCGAGTTGGGATCGATCTCCAGACGTCCGTTTCGCTCGATATAGCGGAACTGGCTGGGCGAAGCGTCGTCGAAGACCAGCACCACCGGGGAGAGACCGGCGGGGAGGTTCAGGTCGCGGTCCAGAATCTGCGAGATAGTGACGGGCCGGTACCCTTTCCGGTACAATAACTCCAGATCCTGCCTGAAACGCGCATGCGACCTCTGCCATCTGCCTTCTTCATCTCCTATGAGATGATATTCGAGCACAGGGATGCGGCCGAGCTCGTTCGGAGCGCGCGACGGGTCGCCGAGGCCGGTCGCTGAATCGGGTCGAGAGGCAACCCCCGGGGTACCCGCCACGACTGATGGTGTATCAGGTTGAGCGGTCCGGGCTTCACCGGCGGCCGGGTTCTCTTTCGTATCCGAACATGAGACAGCAATCGTGATCAGGCTCGACATCCAGAGGAGGCGCGCGGAGCTGCGCGAGCTGTGGCACAGGAGAGTCACGCCGAATCCGTGGTGGGTCGGCGGGCTGGGTGCTGCGCTGGCCGGCATGTTACTCCTCAATTCGTGGCTGGTGACGTGCGGCTTCGAAGGCTGCCCGAGCGCGAGCGAGATCCGTGCCTTCCGTCCTTCGCTGGGCGGACAGATTCTGGACCGCAACGGTGTGCTGCTCGGACGACTGGAGACCGTGCGGCGACTCAATGTCCCTCTCGATACGGTTCCGGTGTTCGTGCAGCAGGCATTCATCGCCGTGGAAGATCGCAGGTTCTACAGTCACAATGGAACCGACTGGCGCGGATTCGTCCGGGCGTTCTTCCGGAACATCAAGTCGCTGGGGATCCGCGAGGGGTTCTCGACGATCACGATGCAGGCGGCGCGCAACACCTTCGTGGTCAATCAGTACCGGGGGCGCACCCTGCGCCAGAAGATGCTGGAGCTGCGGCTCGCGAAGCTGATGGAGCGGTCGCTCACCAAGCAGGAGATCCTCGAGCTGTACCTGAACGTGATCTACATGGGGAACGGCGTGTACGGAGTCGAGGCCGCCAGCCGCGACCTGTTCGACAAGAGCGTCAGGAACATCACGCTGCCTGAGGCGGCGACGCTGGCCGCCCTCCCGAAGGCGCCGTCGTACTACACGCCGCGCCGCAGCGCCAACCGCGCGGTCAATCGCCGGAACCTCGTGCTCGATCTGATGGTGCGGCAAGGGTACGTCTCGGCTGACCGGCTTCCCGCGCTGAAGGCGACCCGGCTGCGAATCAATCGGGAGGGGTGGTACCCGGATCAAAGCAACGATTCGTACGCGCTGGACGCCGTGCGCGCGATCGCGGATTCGGTCATCAAGGGCACGCGCCTCGATCTCAGCGAGCTCACCGTGTACACAGCGCTCGACGCTCGGGCGCAGCGCGCGGCGGACGCGGCGGTGCGGCGAAGGGCAGCCGCCATCGGGCGCTCGGTCGAAGGCGCGATGGTCGCCATCGATCCGCGCACGGGAGACATCCGCGCGCTGAGCGGCGGCCGGCGGTTCAAGCGCGGGACTTTCAATCGCGCGCTGTACGCCAAGAGACAGCCGGGATCGGCGTTCAAGCCGTTCGTGTACGCGGCCGCGCTCGGCGCGGGATACGGCACGGCGACCGAAGTGGACGACGAGCCCATAATGGTGCGGATGCAGGGACGCACCTGGGAGCCGAAGAACTACGACGGAAACTATCTCGGCCGGACGACGTTCCGGCAGGCGCTGATCCACTCGGCGAACGCGGCGACCGTGCGCGTGTCGCAGGTCGTGGGCGAGCGAGCGATCATCGAGACAGCCCACAAGAACGGAATCACCGCCGAGCTGCAGCCGCTGCCATCCATCGCGCTCGGCGCGCTGGAAGTCACGCCGCTGGAGCTGGTGACCGCGTACGCGCCGTTCGCGAACGGCGGGTTTCGCGTAAAGCCGCGGTTGGTCAGACGAATCGAGGCGGGTGACGGCGAGATTCTGTTCACGCAGGAGGAAGAGCGCGAGCAGGTGATGGACCCGCGTGACGCGTACCAGCTGACCTCGATGCTGCGCGGAGCGGTGGACTTCGGGACGGGTCGGGCGCTGCGGGACTACGGCGTGCGCGGAATGGTCGCGGGCAAAACGGGCACGACCAACAACGCGAGCGACGTGTGGTTCATCGGCTATACGCCGACGATCGTGGCCGGCTTCTGGTTCGGATTCGACGAGCCGCGATCGATGGGATCGGGCGCGGCTGGCGGTCGCTTCGCGGCGCCGGCGTGGGCCGAATGGTACCGCGGCGGATGGCGCGAGAGCGCGACCGCTGATGCATCGTGGGATCCGCCGGACGGGATGATCATGCGCGTGATCGATCCGACCACGGGCTACCTCGCCAACGAGTGGTGCCCCAGCCGGCAGAGCGAGTGGTTCGAGCCCGGCACCGAGCCGAGCGCGGTCTGCCCGCAGCATTCGGAGCCGATCCCGGTATGGGAAGACGATCAGATGCAGGGTTGGGAGGAAGTGCCCGAGGTGATCGACTCCGTCGGCCGCAGCCTCGGCCGTCGTCTCCGCCGCATCTTCCGCTGGTAGCGCTCGCTCCAGTCTGAGCGAACGAGCCCGCGCGAGGCCTGGTCTGGTGCGCGGGTCGAGGGCTCGGGTACTCCGCTGCGGCGCCTACGCTCGCAAACCGCGCTCGCTAAGACGCGCCTTCGCGGAGCCCTCCGTCGCACGCGACACGCACCGGACCGTCAATCGCGTCGGCCGGGCTTCTGGGGCGAACGGACTGCGGAGAGGAGGGCGGGTGTTTGACGGGTGGGGAGGGAGCGGGCAGATTTGGCCGCGATGACAACTCCGCCCGAGCACGACGCGAGAGAGGCCGTGCTCAACGCGAGATTCGAGCGGTGGTCCACGGCGGCGGCCGTGATCGTCACGACTGTCGGAACCTCGGTGCTCGTTGGATGGACGCTGCGCGTCGAGGTCCTGAAACGCGTGCTTCCCGGTCTGCGCGCGATGAACGCGGCGACCGCGGCATCGCTCATTCTGTGCGGCTTCTCCCTGGCGCTCCTGCGAGAGAGCAGGTTGACCCGGCGCCGCAGGCTCACCGCGCAGCTGCTCGCGTTCATCGTCGTCCTGATCGGACTCGCGAACGTGGCGGGCGCCGCTTCGGGCTCGGGCTTCGCGGTGGATCATTTCGTCCCGTCGATGCGTGACGCGTTCGATGTGCACGAGGAGATGGCGACCAGCACGGCGATCGGACTGATCCTGTTCGGCATGGCGCTCGTTTACTTCGCGGGCGAGAGCAAGCTCAGCCACCACCTCTCGCAACTGTTCTCGACCGCGGGAACCATGCTCGCGCTCGTGCCGCTCATCGCCTACCTGTACGGCGCCGACATGGTACGTGGCTTCGGCGCGCTGGTTCCGATGGCCCTGCACACGGCAGGCTCTTTCGTCGTGCTGGGAACCGGGCTGCTGATCGCTCCGGGAACCCGGGCCATCAAGCTGGTGTCGCGAGCAGATCAGGGCGGAAAAATAGTGCGGGAATTTTTCCCGCCGGTCGTGGTCACGATAATCGCGTTGGGCTTCGTCAGCCTCTTCGGCCAGCGGGTCGGCTGGTACGACACCGAGATGGGAGCCGCGCTCCTGGTGTCGGCTTCGATCATCGCGCTGGCAGGCCTGCTCTGGTGGAACGCCACGCTCATCTCGAGCGCGGACCGCCGCCGGCTGGCGGTGGAGGAAGCGCTGAGGGTTTCGGAATCCGCGCTCAGAGCGGCCAATGAAGCGCTCGCGCTCCAGGTCCGCACCGACAGTCTGACGAGGGTGCGAAACCGCATGGCGCTCGACGAAGAGCTGTCGAGGGCAATGCTGAACCTGCATCGCTACGAGACCGAGATATTCTCGGTGCTCATGCTCGACGTGGACAACTTCAAGCAGTTCAACGACAGCTTCGGCCATCTCGCCGGGGACGAAGTCCTGAAAACCGTGGCCCAGCTGTTCGCAACCACCTGCCGCGCGACCGATATCGTGGGGCGGTATGGCGGTGAAGAATTCGTCGTGCTGCTCCCGCACACGGCGGAGGCGGGAGCCCGGGAGATCGCGGAGCGGCTCCGCGTCGCGGTGGAGCGGCACGACTGGACCGACGCTCCCATCACGGTGAGCATCGGCATAGCCACGGCGTCGTCGCTCTCGATCGATGCCGACGAAGTGCTGCACGAAGCCGACACCGCGCTGTATCACGCCAAGCAGAGCGGCCGGAACCGCGTGTCTTACGCCGTTCCCTCGCCGGTAGCCACCGGGACCTGACCGCTCAAAGCAGTCCGATCCAGTCCGACCTGCGCTCGCCGTAACCCGGAAAAATCGTATCGAGGCGGCCGGCGCCGAGGTGGCCGCCCGCCACTTCGGCGAACACGGCGCGGAAGTCGGTGGTGAGAGCGAGGTCGCGCTGCTCGAACAGCTGCTCGCGCTCGAGGCCCGGCCACCGGCCGTGCACCTTGCCGCCCTGTACCGCCGTGCCGATCGCGAACATCGCGCCGGCGTGACCGTGATCGGTTCCGCGATTGCCGTTCTCCCGCGCCATCCGCCCGAACTCCGACATGGTGAGGATGACGACATCGTCCATCCTGTCGCCCAGGTCGGTGACGAGCGCGGCTATGGAACGCGCGAAATCGTCGAGTCGGTTTGCGAGCTGGCCGGTGGATCCGCCCTGATTCACATGCGTGTCCCATCCGCCGATGTCGGCGAAGGCGATCTCCATTCCGACGTTCGCCTTGATGAGCTGCGCGATCTGCAGCAGCCGCCTGCCGAACTCCGTGCGCGGATACTCCGCGCCGTTGCGCGGCTGGTACCGCTGCGGGTTCGCCGCGCGCAGCATCTCCACGGCCTCGAACATTTCGCGGCCCGCGCCGTGCACGAGATCGGCGCTGCCGGTCCTATATAGAGCTTCGAGCCGTTCCGCCTGCCCGCCCGCCGCGCGAATCGTGAACTGCTCGATCGAATTCATGGCGACGGTTTCCGCGGCGCCCTGCATGCTCCGTGGAGTCTGCGCGGACATGGACACTCCGCGGAACGCGCTCGGGGGCGTCTTGCACTCGTCGCATGTGCCCTGGACGGCGAGCAGCCGGTTCAGCCAGCCATCCGGCGTGCCTTTCCTGTCCGGAGTGGCTGTCTCCATGTAGTCCTGCGCGTCGAAGTGCGAGCGCGTCGCCGAAGGGCTCCCCACGGCGTGGATCGGCGCAAGCAGCTTGCGATCGTACAGCGGCTTGAGCGGCGCGAGGGCCGGATGCAGGCCGAAGAATCCGTCGAGGTCGAGCGCCGCCCCGGCCGCGCGCGCGGAAGGACGTGGAATCGCGATGGATGGCCGCAGCGCGTAGTACGCCTGCTCGCCGTGAGGAACGATGAGGTTCAGCGCATCGGCCGCCCCGCGCTGGAAAAGGCAGATCAGCGTCTTCCCGTTGGCAGCTCTGGTCAGCTCCGCTCCGAAAGCGGTGCGGCGAAGGAAGCTCGGACTCAACCCCATGGTGACGAGGGCGAGCGCGCCGGACTTCACGAATACTCTGCGTTGCATGGGACGTCCTCCTCAGCGACGCTGAAATTCCGGTGAGCCGAGCGCGAGGCCGACGATCTGGGCGAAACCTTCGAGCCGCGGGATCTGGCCGGGCCGGCCCATGACCGCGTTGCGTCCAGCCGCGCCGGGTCGACGGCGCCCCTGCGGCGGAGCCATCATGTCACCTTCCGAATCCTCCGGCGCAGCGCGCTCCGCGGCGGCGCGCTCGACGGCGCCGCTGGAGATCATCGGGTGGTCGCCCGACAACAGGATCGCGCGCGTGTCAGGCGATACCGACCCGCCGAGCAGCGCCGACACGACGGCGTCCACCTGCTGCGCGCGCGGCGCCGCGGCCACTTCGGGCGCGAACGATGAGCTCGTCGCGCTTACTCCCGGCAGGCGACCGGCCGCGGCAGCGAGCCCGAAGTTGATCCGATTCAGAATCGAGCCGGTGTTGATCCACGCGTCGCCGGTCTCGGGGTATCCGTTGGGCGCCTGGTGCGCGTACAACGGCTGGCCGAGCAGCGCGATCGCGCCGGCGGTGCGCGGCGTGGCGTCGGGCTCGGCGCCCAGCGCTCGCGCGGCGCTCACGACTACCTCGAACGGCGATTTCACCTTCGAGCGATACGATGAAGCAGCGAAGAACTCAGGCGACTGAATGATCGCGCGCACGACTTCGCGAATGTCGCCGTCAGTGCGGGTAAACACCGCGGCCGCGCGATCGATGAGCGCCGTGGA
Source organism: uncultured Gemmatimonadota bacterium (assembly GCA_937867645.1). GTDB lineage: Bacteria > Gemmatimonadota > Gemmatimonadetes > Gemmatimonadales > Gemmatimonadaceae > JACDCY01. Next base: position 7,731 of record CALMKE010000182.1, read on the forward strand.
CGGAGTGTCGCTCACGAATCGCCGGGCCAGCTTGGTGGCGATGAAGCGGGCGGTACTGGGGTGCCGCGCGGCGATGTCGAGCACGTCCTCGCCGTCCTCGATGCCGCGCCCGCCGCGGAGCTGCCGCCCCAGGACTATCTTGGGCGCGGCGTCGTGCATGATCGGGCGGAACACGAAGCCGCCGCCTTCCTGTGGCGGACGGATGGTCCAACCAGTGAGGGCGCGCGCGACCTCGATCACGTCCTGCTGGGTGTACCCGCCGTCCACGCCGAGCGTATGCAGCTCGAGCAGCTCGCGGCCGTAGTTCTCGTTCAATCCCGTGCGTCGTCGTCCCATCGCGCGCATTGGCACGAGCGTCGGCCGGCCGCTGTCGGCCATGCTGCGCGCGTTGTCGAGATAGAAGAGCATCGCCGGACTTTTCGCGACGAAGCCGAGCAGGTCGCGGAAATTGCCGAGCGCGCGCTGACGGATGCCTTCTTCATACGACCGCATGTAGAAGGGCTGCGGGCCGCCTTTGCGGATGAAGACATTGAAGTGATTGAACCAGAAATCGGTCATCACTTCCTGGAGCTGCCGCTCGCTGGCTACCGCGCGCGCGACTTTCGCCGATTGAAGATCGGTAACGACGGCGCGCAGCTGCTGCGCGCGCTGCCGGAGCGCGATGCTGTCCTCGCGCGAGAGCGATGCGCCGCTGTCGGCGCGAATCTGCCGTCTGTCCCGCTGGGCCTCGGCGTACTGCCTGAGGAGCGCGTTCTCCGGTTGACCGAACGTGGAGTAGCGGGGAAACTTGCGCTCGAACGCCGAATCGTCGATCCGCTCGGGGTGAAGCTGCTGCTCGATCCATTGGTCGAGGCCCATGGCGCGGACTTTCTGCACGTCGCCCGGGCGGGGGCCGAAGGCGAGCCGGTTCAGCGCGTGGAGGATCTGCTGGTCCGCCGCCTGCTCCCGCTCCATTTGCTGGGCGGGTAGTGCGACCGCGGTCAGAGCCAGGAACAAAAATCCGGAGAAGCGGGCCAGGCGCATCGAAGTTCCCTGTGGGTTCAGCCCATAGGACCGCTCAACATTGGGAACGTTAACGGGCCCCAGGGAGGCTGCGGGGGAATCCAAGTAGGGAGTGTGGCAGTTGGGAGCGGAGAGTAAGGAGTCTCCCGTACTCCTGACTCAGTGCTCCGAACTGCCACACTCCGTACTTGGATTCCTCGTCAACTGAACGAAGCCAAAGCGGGCTACCTGATGGTTGCCCTTTCCAAGTGCATCTCCCCCCGATCTCTCGCGATCAGGTACACGCTTCCGTTCGGCCCGAATCCGGCGATCGCCCGGCCTTCCGGCACCTGCACGCGCTCGATGAGCGCGCCGTTGCGGCCGATGACGTCGTACACCGGCCCGCCGGGAATCGCCTTCGTCGGGATCGTGCGGATCCACAGGTTGCCTTCGGTGTCCACGCGCACAGCGCCGGCAAAGAACGCGGGCTTGTAGTCGGGCAGCTCGCTCGGCTCGACGAAGTTGACCTGGGCGACGGCGCGCTGGCCTCCGCCGCCCGCGCCACCACGGCCAGCACCCTGACGACCGCCACCCGCGCCGCCGGGCAGGCCGCCACCCGGACCAGTGAAAATCTGGATGTTCGGCGATCCACCGCCGATCACAGCTTCGCTCACGCCGAGCGCCGATCCGATCGCCGCGACGCCGGGCGCGCCTTCGCCCAGGCGCTCACGCGCCGCGCGGAGGGAATCGAGAAACGCCACCTTGTCGTCGTCGGTGAGCCGCTGCCAATCGAAAGCGATCTTCGGCGAAGACGTCATCGTCCCGTCGGGGGCGCGCCAATCCACGTGGTAATCGCGGCCGCGAACAAAGGCGATGGAGCCGTCGGGAAGAACCGCCCAGTCGTCCACGACCGGCAGCGGGTTCAACTGCGACCGCATCGAGACGCGTCCGTCTTCGGCGCGCGTCACGTCCATCTTCACCTTCGGCGTCTTGATGTACCCGAGGGTGTCAACCCGGCGCGTCGCGAAATCGATGCGGAGAATGGGAGCGGAGTCAGGTATCTCCGGCGGAGTGAAGTTTCCGCCGGTCCCGCTTCCGGCGCCGGGCGGCCCGCCGTGGAACTGCGGGCGAAACATTCCGCGGTAAATCAGGCCGCTCCCGTCGTAGGCTGCACCGCCCATCGCGCCCGACAGCATCATCGCGTCCTGCGCGCGCGGCACCGACAGCACGCGGGCGATCCTGCCCGACGCGTCGATGACGAGCATGGACAGCGAGCCGGGATCCACGAACAGGCTCGAGTCCCCCTTGTAGGCGTACAGCCCGCCGATCCGGCCGCTGTACGCGTTTCCGGTCTCCGGCGTCGAGTCCGCGACGATCGTGTACGCCGAGAGCTGGTTGTCGAACAGCAGCACGCGGCGCCGCCGCGGATCGTTCACGAGAACGCCGTTGGCGAGAGCTCGGATTCCACCGACGTTCACGGGCTCGGCGGTGCGCGCGGTGACGGGGCCGAGCGGACGGATGACGTTCCGGTCCTGCGCGCCCGCCGAGCTGCCGAGCACGAGAACAAGACCGAGCAATTTCGCGAGTGGGTGCGTTTTCATTGGCTGACTTCTATTGAAAGGTCGGGTTTGCGGTTGACGCCTAATGTCTGATGATCTCGATGTGCTGTCCGCCGCCAGTCGGCAGGAGTCCACCACCGCCCGTGAAGACCACGCCTCCGCCGCCCATGCCACCGCCGGTGAACGTCGCCGTGCCGTTGCGAATGGACGCGAGGTACCGTGGCTCGAGATAGCTGGCGACGTTGGGCGGCAGCTTGCGCAGCTGCTCCGCCGTCAGCAGCCGCCTGATCAGCGGACCGTTCCGGCTCAACAAGTCGATGGTTTCCTTCCGCGCGCGCATGTACCGGGAATACACCGCGTCGCGATCGTAGTTGTCGGGGAGCTGGGCGAACTCGGTGGCTATCGGCGCCCAGATCGCGTTCGTGCGGATCGTGTACGCCCGGTTGAGCACCGCGATGCTGTCGGCCTGCGTGGCGGTGAGCCGAAGAGAGTCCTGCTGCCGGAGGATCGTAGCCATCGGATTCAGCAATCCACCGCCGTTGTACATGCCGCGGAACATCGCCTCGGGTACGCGCGTTCCCTCCGTGCGCCTGCCGCGGTCGAGCTGTTGCGTGAGCATCTGCCGCTCGCGCATCGGACCGAGATCGAAGCGGAGCATGGCGGTAAGCGTCACGGGGATCCGCATGCCGGTGACCGCGCGGTTCGTCCCGCCGAACCGCTCGTTCACCTCGTAGCGGAAGCGCCGCGCTGCCGGATCGAATCCGCGGACGTACAGCAGCTGCTGATCGACCGGCGCGGGCTGGCCCCATCCGCGCAGCTTGCCAGAGCCGTTGAGCAGCAGGTCGGCGGCGCCGAGCGGATTCGACAGCGAGAAGGAAAGCGAGGAACGATGGGGCATGCGCACCTTCAACGGATTGAAGGTGATGGACATGCTCGCCGTCGAGAACCACGGTCCCCGGCAGCTGTTCCTTCCGGCGAGAGACCCGACCTGCGACGCGAGGCAGGACCGCGCCTCGGAAGACCCGTTGTCGAGCAGGTTGCGCATCGCCGCCGAGATCCCCGGGTCCGCCGTGGCGGGATCGAAGATGAACGCGCGGTCGTTGGAGTAGCCGTCGCCGTTCACGTCTCCCGCGACCATCGGCGTGAAGGCGGCGCCCGAGCGGAACTGCCCGAACCAGCCCACGCGCACGAAATCGAAGAAGTTATAGCCGAGGTTGTACACGATCTGGTGCCGCGAAGTCGAGCCGGACCGCGACCATTCCGTGGACAGCGGATTACCGGCGGTGTTGGTGAAGCCGCGCACCTGCTCGCGCACGTCGGACAGGACGTACGCGAGGCTCCAGCTGAAGTTCGGATCGAAGCGCACGGGCGACAGTCGCATGCTCAGCTGCCGGCTCGCAGACTTGAGATCGGAGCCGATCTGCGTGACGCGGGAGAATTCAGTGCTGACGCGCGCGCCTTGCGACGCGACCGCGCCCGTAGCGGGAACGATGTTCGACGGTTGCACGAACACCGGCCGGCCAGCTTCGTCGCCGAGCGCGAAGCGCTGGATGCCGTTGAAGTTGAGGTCGGTGACGCCCTGCTGATCCAGATTGAGCGAGTACGTGCCTTCGACCGTGAAGTTGAAGCGGTTCGTCAGAATGGGGCTGCTCCACTGCAGGTTCGAGCGAACGCTGCGCGGGGACGAGTAGTCGGGCGAAAAGAGCGAGACGTTCGGCGCGGCGTTGGAGAACGTCGACCCGGTCGTGCCGTCCGCGCATTGCGTGGGGATGGTCGCCGGGTCGTCGGCGTACGCTGCCCACTCCGGGACCGGCGCGGCCGCGCCGACGCACATCAATTGTTGAGTCGCGCCGGGAAGGGCGGTGTTGTCCATGGCGCCCGCGATCAGGTTGGTGCCGGGGGTATTCTGAAAGACGCCGATGCCGCCGCGCACGACCGCGCGCGGTACACGCGCGGCTCCCTCGAACCCCTGGATCTGCGTGCCGCTGCCGTAGGTCCAGGAGAATCCGGCGCGCGGGCTGAAGTACACGTTGTTGGGCACGACGTCGTTGCGCACGCCGAACAGCGACTCGACTTCGGGGTTGAGCTTAGGGCGCGAGGTGAATCTGTTGGCGTCTACTCGAACGCCGTACTGGATCTGAAGCCGGTCGGTGCGGCGGTACGCGTCGCCCAGCGAGAAGCCCGCGACGAGCTGCCCCACGCGGCGGTCGCGGGTGCCGAGCTCACGGGTGAACCGGGCGGGGCGTCCCGCCTCGTAATCGGCGAGCGAGTTGAACGTGAACGTGCCCAGCCTGTTGTTCGACGACTCCTGCTCGTTGGTATCGAAGCGCAGCTCGCTGGTGAGCTTCACGCGATGCTTGTTGTTGACGCTGAACCAGGACAGCTGGTTCAGGAAGTTCGTGCTGGTCGTGCGCTGGCTGCTGTTGAGCCGCTGATTGCCGCCGAAAAACAGCGATTGCAGGCTGCGCGTGCCGTCGGCGAGGTCGGAGTTGACCCGCACCGTTCCCGCCGGCATCTCGAGAAACGGCGACGAATAATTGTGGGACGCGCTGAAGCCAAGCGAGGTCTCGGTAAGAATCGTGTTCCTGAAATAGCCGCTGTGCCTTCCCTGAATCCCGCCTCGCCAGCTCGTGCGCTCGCCGCTGTAGGATGGCAGCTCGGTCGCCTGCCCGCCGAGCGGATTCTGCCGGCTCCAGTTGGCGTTGAACGAGAAGTTCAGCGCCTGGCCGCTGCTGGACGAAGGCGGCGCGACGTCAATGCTGCCGAACACCGATCCCTGATCGCTCGCGCGATTGCTGACCGAGCCCGCGTCGAGCGGGATTCCGCGCGCCTGCATCAGCGCGATCGCGCGCGCGGCGGAATCAGGCGCCACGCCCGCGGCCTGGAATCCATCCGGTCCGGTGGTGAGCAGCGTGAACAGGTCGCTCGACCGGCGGCCGAGCTGATAAGACACGTTGTAAAACGCCTTGTCGAACTTGATGGGGCCGGACATCGCCCCGCCGAGCGACAGGTTGGAATATTCCTGTCCGAGCGAGCGCGCGGCGCGGTCCGTCCACTGCATCTGCGGCGCGTCGAGGTTCAGGCTCATTCCGCGGGTGACGAAGTTGGAGCCCGGCCGGGTGCGCAGGTTCATCTGCGCGCCGCTGAAGCCGCCACGCGACACGTCGTACGGCGAGGTGATGACGGAAGAAAAAACGGCCGCGTCACGCGGCAAGCTCGACCCTCCGAAATTCATGCCGTTGAGCACCGCGTTGTTCTGGTCGGCGCCGAGGCCGAGGACGGAGTAGCCGTCAGCCGCGCCATCGGCTCCGGGCACGCCCTGCACGCCGGGCAGCGTGGCTGCCATCGCCGCCAGATCGCCGAGTAGATCCGCGGGCACCGCGGCATTGGTTATTGCCTGCTCCGTTCCGCTCACGTCGGGCGGAGGATTGTCGGTGCGCGGCACCCGCGGCCGCTGCGCGGTCACCGTCACGTCTTCGAGCAGCGCGCCCATGCGCGTCAGCCGCGCATCGGCGACCAGGATCTCTTCGTCCGCGACGCGCTTGACCTCGAAGCGCTTGGCGGTGAAGCCAAGCAGGGCGACGGTGATCATGTAGTCGCCGTCCCCGCCGGGGAAGGTGATCGTGAACCGTCCGTTGCGATCGGTCCTGGCCGTGCGACTGACGTTGCCGGAGATGGATGTCGCCGTGACCGTCGCGCCTTCGACCGCGGCGCTGTCGGGCCCGGTGATGCGGCCACGGATGACGTCGGTCTGCTGCGCGGCGGCAGCCGCCGGCGACCAGGTCAAAGCAAACATGGCCGCGATCAGAGCGGCCAGAGCGTACGTGGCTTTAAAGGGCATGGGTGGGTGAGATGTGACGCTCGATTCGACCCATTGTTATGGGGAATCGTTGCCTTCCTTATAGTACGTCGGTAAGGGACACACCGTTGCTTATTACGGGCTACGAGCGGGGCTCAGGGGAATCCAAGTCTGGAGTGTGGCAGTCGGGAGTGTGCAGTACGGAGTAGCATCGCTGACTCCTAACTGCCTACTCCGAACTGCCACACTCCAGACTTGGATTCCCCTGCGTGTCTCCAGTAGCTCGCTTACGCGCGCAGTGGCCGGGCCAGGAGGATGCCCGTGGATCGCCGAATGGCTGCTACGTACTCCGGCAGCGTGGTCTTCGTGACCTCGACCGCCCCGCCCGACAGCGGCGCGTGCAGCACGCGCAGAACGTTCTCGCTGTCGCGGTACGCGTAAGCCGCGTGCGTTACGTCCAACCCCGGTATCGCCGTGGCGAACGCGAGGATGTCCCCGGTCTGGATCTTGTCGGACACTTCCGCGATGCGCGCGGTGGGGATGACGTGGCGCGGCTGTCCGTCGAGGCCCCGCTCCATCTCGCCGATCTCCCGGTACACGCCGTCGTCCGCGAGCGCGGGGTAGCTGGCGCGGTGCTCGGTCATGAACCGGAGCGGACGGTTGTCCTCGACCCCGCCGAGCTCGGCCCCGAGCTCACGGTACAGGCCGCGCTTCGCGCCGTCGGTGATCCACTCGCTGAAGTAGTGCAGACGTGACGTGTAGCCGCGGCGCACCCCGCCGCGGTAGCGCATGCGCTCCATCTCGCTGCCGAAGCGCTCCCACGTCGGGGGGCCCGGATCGTCCGCGACGCGCGAAATGGCGAGGCATGACTCGACCAGGGAGACGCAATCGAATTTCGTGAGCGAGAGGGTAAGTGGCTCCGTGCGGGACGGGCTGCGACCCGCGCGCAGGTAGGCCTCGAGCGTGTAGGCCTCGTACGGCGTGCCGACCGCCAGCTCGCCGACGCGGACCGCGCTGCGGCCGAGCGGGACATCCTCCCGGGCCAGCGCTTCACGGCGAACCGTAGCGGCCCACTCATTGAGGCGGGCTTCGTCCGTGTTGGCCGGCGCTGCGTTGGCGGCGGCGGCCGCTGTATCAGTCGCGGCGCTGGCGCTGGCTTGCGGGCGCTGGCACGCGGCCAAGCCGATGCCGGCGGTGGCGAGGGCCATGCTCTTGAGAAGATCTCGTCGGGAAATTGCGTCTGACATGTTCGCCTCGGAACGGGGCTCAAAACCGATAGCTGTCCCTATCATTATAGATATACCTGAATTTCGGGTTTAGGGGACCACGGATTGCGGACCCATGCGGCCTCAGGACCAACTACAACCGAGGATCGGCGATCAAGTGAGGACTGAGGAGGGGCGGAAGAGCAGTGGAACGGAGGTGGAGCGCGCCCGCGTCCTCGCGCGCGCGCTCGACAGCGCCGTGCGGATTCCGGGCACGAACATCCGCTTCGGTCTCGACGCGCTGCTGGGACTCGTGCCCGGCCTCGGCGACGTCGCCGGCGCCGCGATGGGCGGCTACTTCCTTCTGCTCGGCTCCCGGCTCGGCGCGCCGAAACCGGTGCTCGCGCGCATGGCGCTGAACGTCGCGCTCGACACGCTCGCGGGCGTCGTGCCCGTGCTCGGCGATCTGTTCGACGTCGCGTGGAAGTCCAACATCCGCAACATGGCGCTGCTGGAGCGGTACGTCGAGCAGCCCGTCGCGACGCGGAAATCGAGCAGCGCGCTGCTGATCGTCATTATCGGCGCGCTGGCGCTGCTCGCCATCGGCGGCGTGGTCGTGGCGATCACGGTCATCAAGTGGCTGCTCGGATTGCTGGGATGAACGAGATCCTCGGACTGCATCACGTCACCGCGATCGCGGGCGACGCGCGGGAGAACCTGGCGTTCTATACGCGCACGCTCGGGATGCGGCTCGTGAAGCGGAGCGTCAATCAGGATTCGCCCGGCACGTATCACCTCTTCTACGCGGACGCGGTCGCGCACCCGGGTACCGACCTAACGTTCTTTCCGTGGCCGGAGATGGCGCCGGCGAAAGCGGGCGTCGGTCTCACCATGGAAGTGTCGCTCGCCATCCCCGGGGGATCGCTCGAGTTCTGGATCGAGCGACTCGAGAGCAGCGGAGTTAAGACTGGCACGCTCGAGGAGAGGCGTGGCGAGCGGTGCCTGCCGTTTGCCGACCCGCACGGCCTGCCGCTCGTGCTCGCGGAGACCGCGGACGCGCGTGAGTTCGTCGCGTGGGACAAAAGTCCGATTGCGGCGAAGAAGCAGATCATGGGACTGCACTCGGTGCGATTGTGGGAGCGCTCGCTCGACGACACGTCCGCCTTTCTCACGAAGGTGCTCGGCTTCGAAGATCTGGGCGCTGACGGAGAGTGGCACCGTTTCGGCGTGCACGGCGGGGGCTCGGGCAAGTTTCTCGAGCTCCGCGAGCTGCCGGAGACTGCGCGGGGCGCATGGGGCACGGGCGGCGTGCATCACATTGCGTGGCGCGTCGCGGACCTGGACGCCGAGCTGGCGGTGCGCGAGCGCATCGGCGCGGCGCGACGGCGGCCGACCGACGTGATCGACCGCTTCTGGTTCAAGTCCGTGTATTTCCTGGAGCCGGGCGGCGCGCTGTTCGAGATCGCGACCGACGGACCCGGATTTACGGTAGACGAAAAGCTCGAATCGCTCGGTGAGAAGCTGGTCCTGCCCCCGTGGCTGGAGCCGAGCCGCGCCCAAATCGAAGCTGCGCTGCCGCAGCTGAAGTGACTGGTGACTAGAGCGTGAGGTGTCCTCATAGCGCCCGTCTTAGCGAGCGCAGTCTGCTCGCGTAGGGCGCGTAGAGGACACCTCATGCTCTAGTCACTACGCACCGGGGCTCAGGTTCGCGGTCTGCCCGGGCCGCGCCGGCGGCTGCTGACCGGCCCTTTCCGTCGGAGTCCGGTCTTCTGCGGGCCAGCGGGCTCCGCCGGCTTCGACGACTGCTCCTTCAGCTCCGGACGCGGCGCCGGGCGCGCCTTCTTTTCCTTCGACCGCGTTCTGTCCGCGCTGCGCTGCGCGCGCATCTTCGCGAGCCGCTCGGCCAGCGGGATCTCCAGGCTCTCGGCGCTCTTGGCCGAGTAGTCGAAGTCTGGAACGGTAACGCGCAACAACGGGTGACCAACGACACGCTCGATCGCGTGCAGATCACCCAGCTCGGCAGGCGCGACGAACGTGAATGCGTCGCCCGTCAGCTCCGCGCGCGCGGTGCGCCCCACGCGATGGATGTAATCCTCGGGCTTGTTGGGCACGTCGAAGTTGACGACGTGACCGAGCGCCTCGACGTCGATGCCGCGCGCGGCGATGTCTGTCGCGATCAGCACGCGGTACACACCGTTCTTGAATCCCTCCAGCGCTTCGGTCCGCTGCGGCTGCGAGCGGTTGCCGTGGATGCGCGCGGCGTTGATGCCGCGCTTGTCGAGATACTCCCACAGCCGGTTCGCGCGGTGCTTGGTGCGCGTGAACACGAGCGCGTCCTGCATCACTTCGCGCTCGAGCAAAGTGAGCAGCAATTCCGACTTCCGCTCCTGCGGCACGAGATAGATGGCCTGCGTGATTCCTACCGCCGGCTTCGACTTGCGCTCGAGGTTGATGGTCGCGGGATCCTTGAGCATCTCGCGCGTGAGCTGCACGATCTGGCCGGGCATGGTCGCGCTGAAGAACAGCGTCTGCCGCTTCGCAGGCAGGTAGCGCAGCACTCGGCGGATGTCCGGCAGGAAGCCCATGTCGAGCATGCGGTCGGCTTCGTCAAGCACGAGGTGCTCGATCTTGTCGAGCTTGGCGTACGGAAAGCGGAGGTGATCGAGCAGCCGGCCCGGCGTGGCGACGATGACGTCAACGCCGGTACGGAACGCGTGCTCCTGCGGACCCATCGCGACGCCGCCGAAAACCGACGCGGAGGTGATCGGCGTGTGGACGGCGAGATCCTCGAGGTCTTCCAGGATCTGGGCGGCGAGCTCGCGCGTCGGCGTGAGGATCAGCGCGCGCGTGGTGCGGCGAGGCTTGGCGAGCAGGCTGTTGAGGATCGGCAGGAGGAACGCGACGGTCTTGCCGCTGCCCGTCATCGCGCAGGCGAGGACGTCCTTGCCCTCGACGGCCGGCGGAATGGCGTCGGCCTGGATGGGCGTGGGCCGGGTGAATCCCAGCTCCTTGATGCCCTTGAGCAGGTCGGGGTGGAGGTCGAACGAACCGAAAGACATTTAGTGTTTTTGTGGGCTTAGGTAATTGTCCTACATAAGGAAGATAGACCGGTTGGCCTCCCATTGATGCGAATAAGACCGAATCAGCCGTATTTTTGCCGCGTAAGCCGGTCTTTTGAGCGATCGCGAGGCGTTTAATGGCTTCGAGGCGACGATGAGCAGATTGCCGTTGGTGCTGGTGCACGGATATTCGGCGGACGCGGGCTCGTTCCGCAAATGGTCCGCCGAGCTGAGCGCGCGCGGGTTCGACGTCAGCGCGATCCACGTCTGCAACTACCGGTCGCTCACCAACGAAGTGACGATCCGCGACATCGCCGAGGGCTTCGACCGCGCGCTGCGCGAGCGCGCGGGACTCGCCAACGACGA
>CALMKE010000183.1 GCA_937867645.1 uncultured Gemmatimonadota bacterium
GGGCAGGAGTCGGCCAAGCGCGCGCTCGAGGTGGCGGCGGCGGGGCGGCACAACGTGCTCATGGTGGGGCCGCCGGGAACGGGCAAGACGATGCTTGCGCGGCGGCTGCCGACCGTGTTGCCCGAGCTCACCGAAGACGAAGCGCTCGAGGTCGTCGCGATCCACTCCGTGGCCGGCGCGTTGACTGCGGACGCCGCGGTGACGCCGCAGAGGCCCTTCCGCGCGCCGCACCACTCCATCTCGGGGGCGGGGCTCATCGGCGGCGGGAGCGCGCCGCGTCCGGGCGAAGTGAGTCTCGCGCACCACGGCGTGCTGTTCCTCGACGAGCTGCTCGAGTTCCCGCGGCACGTCCTGGAATCGCTGCGGCAGCCGCTGGAGGACGCGCGCGTCGTTATCGCCCGCGCGTCCAGCTCCGTGACCTATCCGGCGCGATTCACGCTCGTGGGCGCGATGAACCCATGTCCGTGCGGCCACGCGGGCGATCCGGCAGCTTCGTGCACCTGCACGCCGGCCGACGTCGCGCGGTATCGCTCGCGGCTATCTGGTCCGCTGCTGGATCGCGTGGATATGCACGTCACGGTGGGCGCGGTGCCGGTGCGGGACCTCGGCAGCGGCGCGCGCGCGGAATGCTCCGCCAGCATGCGGCAGCGCGTAGCGTCCGCTCACGCGCGCCAGCGGCGGCGATATGGAAAGATCTTCGGCGATCGCGGGAACGCGCACGTGCCTGGCCGGTGGATGAGCGCCAACACGAAGATCGCGGGCGAGGCGCGCTCGCTGCTCGAGACCGCGTCCGACAAGCTCGCGCTGTCGGCCCGCGGCTATCATCGCGTGATCAAGGTGGCCCGCACGATAGCTGACCTGGACGGCGACGCCGCGGTCCAACCGGCGCACGTGGCCGAGGCTCTGCGATACCGCGCGCCCGTGCTCCCGGAAGGCGGCGTCTAGGCGCCCGGGAGCGCGGCGGGGGAATATCTTTCACTGAGCCCGATCCCCCGTACCAGGAAACCGCATGTTCGGCTGCATCCGCAAGCTTGGCTGTCTGGTGGTCCTCTTAGTGTGCGCCGCGGTCGCGTATTACTTCTGGGCGCGCATCCCGGACGACGAGCCCGCCGCCCAGGGCGCCACGCGCGCGATCGTCTGGGAGCGGCTCAGTCCGGCGCTGGGAGCGCAGGGGCGCTCGGCGGTCGAGAGTCTCGCGGGGGGACAGGCGTACGCGACGCTGAGCGCGGGGCAGGTGGCGTCGTACATCTTCCTCGAAATGGCGAACTCGCTGCCGGAGACCGCCCAGGATCTCGAGGCCGCTGTGATCGGCGACCGGCTGGCGGTGCGCGGCCTCGTGTCGCTCGCGGATATCGGCGGAGCCAAGGTCCTCGGCCCTCTCGCGCAGATACTCAGCGACCGGGACACGCTGCTCCTCAGCGGCACCATGAGCGTGCTCGCCACCGGTGAGGGGCAGTTCGTCGTGAAGGAGGTGCGATTCGGCGATTTTCGCGCGCCCTCCGGGATCATCCCGCGGATCGTCCGGCAGATAGACAAGACCGAAGACCGCGGGCCGCTGGCGCCGACCGCGATCTCGCTGCCGCTGCCTCGGGGAGTGGGCGATGTCCGCGTCGCGGGCGGAATGGTGACCCTGTACAAGACGCCGCAGTGAGCGCGGCTCGCGCCCGCGAAGGCGGAAGCGGGGACGCCGTCGCGTCGCGGCGCGTGCTGATCGTGGACGACGAGCAGGGCATACGTGCCGCGCTCGGCCAGCTGCTGGAATACGAAGGGTACAAGGTGCGCGCCGAATCGAACGCGGCCGACGGGCTCACGGCGTTCGCGCAGTGGCGACCGCACCTGGTCTTTCTCGACGTGAAGATGGCGGGCGTAGACGGGCTCGAAGCGCTGAAGCGCATGCGCGAGAAGGACGATACCGTGCCGATCGTCATGATCAGCGGCCACGCCACGATCCAGACGGCGGTCGAAGCGACCCAGCTCGGCGCCTACGACATCATGGAGAAGCCGCTCGACACCGACCGGATTCTCGTCACGATCCGCAATGCGCTCGCGCACCTGGAGCTCAAGGAAGAGAACACGCGCCTCAAGGAGGCGATCGGATCGAGTTACGAGATCGTCGGGGAGTCCGCCGCCGTGCGGGCGCTGCTGGAGAAGATCGAGAAGGTGGCGCCGACGCCGGCACGGGTGCTGATCACCGGCGAGAACGGGACGGGCAAGGAGCTGGTGGCGCGCGCGCTGCACAAGCGCTCCACGCGGGCGTCGGGACCGTTCGTCGAGGTCAACTGCGCGGCGATTCCGAGCGAGCTGATCGAGAGCGAGCTGTTCGGGCACGTGAAGGGATCGTTCACCGGCGCGCTCACCGACCGCACCGGCAAGTTCGAGCAGGCGAACAAGGGGACGCTCTTCCTCGACGAGATCGGCGACATGAGCCTGGCCGCGCAGGCCAAGGTTCTGCGCGTGCTGCAGGATGGAGTGCTCACGCGCATCGGCGGATCGAAGCCGATCTCGGTGGACGTGCGGGTGATCGCGGCGACGAACAAGAACGTGGAGTCGGAGATCTCGGCGGGGCATTTCCGCGAGGACCTGTACTACCGCGTGAACGTGGTGCCGATCCATGTCCCGCCGCTGCGTGAGCGGAAGGAAGACATTCCGTTGCTGGTGCGCCATTTCGTGGCGGGGATCGGCGTGCGCGAGAACGCGGCGGCGCGCGAGTTCACCGACGACGCGATGGCGAAGCTGAAGGCTCTGGACTGGCCGGGGAACGTGCGCGAGCTGCGCAACACGGTGGAGCGGCTGCTGATTCTCGCTCCGGGAGCCGCGATCACCGGCGCGGACGTGGACCGGCTCGTCACTTCGCGCGCGGCCGCCGACGACAAGGGCGGCGGCGCGCTGCTCCAGGCTGAGACCTTCGAATCGTTCAAGGACGCGGCGGAGCGCGCGTACCTCCTGTCCAAGCTCCGGCAGTTCGACTGGAACGTGTCCGAGACCGCGCGCGTGATAGACATGCCGCGCTCGAACCTGTACAAGAAGATCGAGCGGTACGGGCTCTCGCGCGAAGAAAGATAGACCCCACTAAAGGCAACGACTCCATGAAACAGTTCAACAACTTCATCGCGGGCCGCTGGTCCGCTCCCGACGGCGGCGCGTACTTCGAGAACAGAAACCCCGCCAATCCCTCGGACGTGATCGGTGAATTTCCGCTGTCGGGACGGGCGGAAGTCGCCCGCGCGGTGGAGAGCGCCCGCCGCGGCTTCGAGGCCTGGCGCCGGTGGCCGGCGCCCGCGCGCGGCGACGTCCTCAAGCGGGTGGGCGACATCATGACGTCGCGCAAGGAAGAGATCGCCGACGCCATGACCAGGGAGATGGGGAAGCCCCTCGTGGAGACGCGTGGCGACGTGCAGGAGGGGATCGACACGGCGTACTACGCGTCGAGCGAAGGGCGGCGGCTGTTCGGGCACACCGTGCCGAGCGAGCTCCGCAACAAGTGGGCGATGAGCTTCCGCCGGCCGATCGGCGTGGCGGGCATCATCTGTCCGTTCAACTTCCCGCTCGCGATCCCCACCTGGAAGATGTTCCCCGCGCTGGTGTGCGGGAACGCGTGCGTGTTCAAGCCGGCGGAGGACGTGCCGCACACCGGGACGATTCTCGTGGAGATCCTCCTCGAGGCCGGGCTGCCGCCCGAAGTGATCCAGCTGGTGCACGGCATGGGCGAGACGGCCGGCGCCGCGATCGTCGAGCATCCCGACATCCCGCTCATCTCGTTCACCGGCTCCACGGAAACAGGGCGGATCGTGGGCGAGACGTGCGGCCGCATGCACAAGCGGCTGTCGCTGGAGATGGGCGGGAAGAACGCGCAGATCGTGCTGGACGACGCCGATCTCGACCTCGCGCTCGAGGGCGCGCTGTGGGGCGCGTTCGGCACGACCGGCCAGCGGTGCACGGCCACCAGCAGACTGATCCTGCAGAGCGGGATCCACGACGAGTTCGTGGGGATGCTCCTCGCGAAGACGCGCTCGCTCAAGCTGGGCGACGGACGCAAGGCGGGCACGGACGTCGGACCGCTGATCAACGAGGCTTCGCGGAAGAAGGTCGAGCGGTACGTGGACATCGGCGTGGAGGACGGAGCGGACATGCTGTGCGGCGGGCGCCGGGCGGAGGAGGCGGGCGACGGTTATTTCTTCCAGCCGACGATATTCGCGCGGGTGGAGCCCGATCACCGGATCGCGCAGGAGGAGATCTTCGGCCCGGTCCTGTCGGTCATTCGCGTCCGCACCGTGGACGAGGCGTTCGCGGTCAACAACTCCGTGCGGTACGGGCTGTCATCCTCGGTGTACACCGGCAGCGTGAACGTCGCTTTCCGGGCGCTGAACGAGCTGGACAACGGGATCACCTACGTGAACGCGCCCACGATCGGGGCCGAGGCACACCTGCCGTTCGGCGGTGTAAAGCAGACCGGCAACGGGCACCGCGAGGGCGGGTGGGAAGTGTACGAGTTCTATTCGGAGACGAAGGTGGGCTACGTGGACTTCTCCGGCACGTTGCAGCGGGCGCAGATAGACAACTATGCTGGGAGTCCGACTTGACCAGCAGCTGTTGGCTATTGGCTATTGGCTTGTTGCGGAGAACGGGAACGGCAAGTCCATCGGGTAGTTACCAATAGCCAAGAGCCAAGAGCCAAGAGCTTCCCGCTTGCTTCTATTTCCCGGTTCCGATTAATTCAAATCAGATGCAACCAGTCATCGACGACCGCCGCAGAACCGACGCGCTCCGCAGCCTGAATCACCGCGCTCCGCGGCCGCGCGCCCGTTTCTTCCGCGAGTGGCTGAAGTCGGTCGTGATCGCGCTGGCGCTCTTCCTCGTGCTGCGGTCCACGCTCGTCGAGGCGTACAAGATCGCCAGCGGCAGCATGGAGGGCACGCTTTTCGCGGGCGACTTCCTCATCGTCAACAAGCTGGTGTACGGCGCCGAGCTGCCGTTCCTCAACGCCCGCATCCCGGGCTTTCGGCAGCCGAGCCGCGGCGACGTAATCATCTTCCAGGCCCCGCCCGACACTCGGCAGAGCTTCGTGAAGCGGGTCGTCGGGACGCCGGGCGATACCCTCGCCATGCGCGACGGGCGCCTGTACCGCAACGGGTCGTACGAGAACGAGCCGTATGCGGTGCACACCAACCGGCGCGTCCGCGCCGCGCGTCGGGAGTTCGACTGGCAGCTTCCCCATCTCGTTGGTGGAGCGACCGCCCGCCAGTATCATCCGACGCGCGACGACTGGGGTCCGCTCGTGGTGCCGCCGAACAATTACTTCGTGCTCGGCGACAATCGCGACAACTCGCAGGACAGCCGGTACTGGGGCTTCGTGCCGGACTCCCTGGTGCGCGGCCAGCCGGTGTTCGTGTATTACAGCTATGACGCGGAAAGCCCGGACCGCGAGCAGAACGGATCTCGCGTGCGCTGGGCACGGGTAGGCTCACGAGTACACTGAGCGGCGGGCCGATGCCGAGTTCACCCCGCGCGGCCCCCACTACTCTCCACAGCGCATGAGCGCGATGCGACCGCACCGCAAGCCCTCCTCCGACGAAGGGTCGCTCGACCAGTACCTGCGCGACATCAGCGTGTATCCGCTGATCACGCGCGAGCAGGAAGTCGAGCTCGCCAAGCGGATCCGCAAGACCGACCAGGAAGCGCTCGACACGCTCGTGCGCTCGAACCTCCGTTTCGTGGTGTCGGTCGCCAAGAAATACCAGAACCAGGGCGTCTCGCTCTCCGACCTCATCAACGAGGGCAACCTCGGCCTCATCCGCGCGGCCCACAAGTTCGACGAGACGAAAGGCATCAAGTTCATCTCGTACGCGGTGTGGTGGATCCGGCAGGCGATTCTGCAGGCGCTGGCCGAGCAGTCGCGCATCGTGCGCGTTCCGCTCAACCGCGCCGGCACGCTGCACCGCATCGGCAAGCGCGCGAGCTCGCTGCTGCAGGAGCTCGGCCGCGAGCCGACGCACGAAGAGATCGCGGAGGGGATGGACATCACCGAGGAAGAAGTCGCGAAGACGATGTCCATCTCGCAGACGCATCTCTCGCTCGACGCGCCGATGACGCCGGGGGAAGACAACAAGCTGCTCGATTATCTCCCCGACACGCTCAATCCTACACCCGACGAGCAGACGCTGGAGAAGGCGCTCACGGACGCCGTGCAGGAGTCGCTGTCGCAGCTCAAGGAGCGCGAGGCGAAGATCCTGCGGCTGTACTTCGGTCTGGGTGAGTCGGAGCCGATGACGCTGGAGGAGATCGGGGCGGTGCTCGGCATCACGCGTGAGAGAGTACGACAGATCAAGGAGAAAGCGCTGTCGCGGCTGCGGCATGCGTCGAGGAAGCGCGCGCTGGAGTCGTTCCTCGGCTAAGAGCCCAGCTCCTGCTCAACCGATAGGGGATCCTAGCTGTTAGCACTGAGTGGACTAATCAGTGGTCAGCAGGAAGTACGGGCGGAGATACACTGACAGTCACGAGTAAAGTGGCGCGCCACTCAACTTTACTGAGAACTGCAACAGTTTAGCTCGAACAGAAGGCTGCATGAAACGTCAGCGCCGCAATCGAGCCGAAGGCGTTCCCGCGGGTACTTCCTACTTGTTACTGATTTGTCCACTCACGGCTAACAGCTAGGATCCCGCCAGCCCCACACCAGGACTCTCCCCAGATGCGCAAGCTCATCGTCCTCATGTTCACTGCATTCGTGGACATGGTCGGGCTGGTGATGGTCCTCCCGCTGCTGCCGTTCTACGCCAGCGAGTTCGGCGCCGACGCGCTGACCGTAGGTGTGCTCGTGTCGGCTTTTTCCATCGCGCAGCTGCTGAGCGCGCCGTACTGGGGGCGGCTGTCCGACGTGCGCGGCCGCAGGCCCGCGATTCTCGCGGGCTTGCTCGTGTCCGCGATCGCGTACGTGATCTTCGCGTACGCGGGCTCGCTGCTGGTGCTGCTGCTGTCCCGCCTCGTGCAGGGCTTCGGCGGTGGGACTATCGGAGTGGTGCAGGCGTACGTGGCCGACGCGAGCGAGGCCAACGAGCGGGCGAAGGGGCTGGGCTGGCTTTCGGCGGCGACCAGTCTCGGCGCCGTCGTCGGCCCCGCGCTCGGATCCCTGCTCGTGCGCTTCTACGGCCGCTCCGCGCCGGGACTCGCGGCAGCCGGCCTGTGCGTCGGCGTGGCGATCTTCGCGTGGAAGTACCTCGGCGAGGCGAAAGCGGAGCTGACGGATTCCGACACGCACACCGCGACTCTCCCCGCGACGAGCAGGAGCGCGATCACGCGCGTGCTCCGCAGCCCGAGCGAGCCCGCCTCGCGCCTGATCTGGATCTACACCATCGCCATCGGCGCGTTCTACGGCACGGTGCCCGTTCTGCCGCTGCTGCTCGCCGACCGGCTCGCGGTCACCGAGACGACGATCGGCTACTTCATCATGTACCTCGGCGGAATGGGCCTCGTGATCCGCTCGACGATTCTCGGCCCCATGGTGGATCGGCTCGGCGAGATCCGCCTGTGCCGGCTCGGGCTGGCGCTGCTCGCGACCGGACTCGCGCTGCTGTGGGTGACGTTCACCTACCCGGTGCTGTTCGTGTCGCTGACGCTGATGCCGCTCGGCACGGCGTTCACGTTTCCGTGCGTGACGTCGTTGCTCACGCGGGCGATCCGCAAGCGCGAGCGGGGCCTGTACCTCGGCGTGCAGGCGAGCTTCGGCGGAGTTTCCCGAGTCGCGTTCCCGATCGCCGTCGGGCTGGCGATGGACAGGCTTGGAGCGGGAGTCGCGTACCTAATGGCGGGACTACTGGTCGGGGCGAGTGTCTGGCTTACGACCGCGTTGGATCTCCCGAGTGAGGGCTAGCGGAATCCGGGCTCTCGGCTATGGGCCATCGGGTTTCAGCCAACGGATAACGGCGATCTGGACAGATCTTTCTATCGGCGGAAGACCAACCGTCCAAATTGTCAGTTGTCCGACAGCCCATTGCGGAGAGCCCACAGCCAACAGCCCGGATTCCGCCGGGAATATTCCCGGAGCCTGCCAGCCAGATAACTTTGAACCTATGGCCCAACAAAACTCTTTCGACGTAACCACCGGAGTCGACCTCCAGGAAGTGGACAACGCTGTCAACCAGGCCCAGAAGGAGATCGCCCAGCGCTACGACTTCAAGGACTCCAAGGCCTCCATCAGCTTCAGGAAAGCCGAAGCCGTGATCGCGCTCGTCGCGGACGACGACTTCAAGATGACCGCGCTGCTGGACGTCCTGCAGACGAGACTCATCCGCCGCGGCATCTCGGTGAAGAACCTCGACCTCGGCGAGAACAAGACCGCGGGCGGTGACACCGTTACCCGCGACGTGAAGCTCAAGACCGCGCTCGATTCCGACACGGCCCGGAAAGTCGCCGCCGCCATCAAGGAAGCGAAGCTGAAGAAGGTGCAGGCCGCCATTCAGGGCGACACGGTGCGGGTGTCGTCACCGTCGCGCGACGATCTCCAGGCCGCGATGGCGATGCTCAAGCAGAAGGACTTCGGGGTCGAGCTGAAGTTCGGGAATTACAGATGAAGGTCGGTGTCGTCACCCTCGGGTGCGACAAGAACACGGTGGACAGCGAGCGGTACCTGGCACGGCTCGGCGCGTACGGCGCGGAGCAGGCTGACAGCCTCGACGAAGCCGAGATCATCGTCGTGAATACCTGCGGCTTCATCGACGCCGCCAAGGCCGAGTCGATCGACGCGATCGTGAACGCGGCCAGGTACAAGACCGCGGGCTCCTGCCGCGCGCTCGTGGCGATCGGGTGCATGATCGAGCGGCACCGCGCGGAGCTGGAAGCGGAGCTGCCCGAAGTGGATCTCTTCCTCGGCACCTCGGACTCCGACCGGCTGGTGCCGGAGCTCGAGGCGCGCGGCGTGCTCGGCGCGGAGGTGCTCGCGCACCCCGGAGTGCGCCAGTACATGGGCGACCTTCCGCACGTGCGCTACCTGAAAGTCAGCGAGGGCTGCGACCACGGTTGCGCCTTTTGCGCCATTCCGCTCATGCGCGGCCGGCACCGCTCGTTCCCGCTCACCGAAGTGGTGCGCGAGGCGCAGCTCCTGGAGTTGGCCGGCGCCCGCGAAGTCAACCTCGTGGCGCAGGACCTGGCGCACTACGGTCGGGATCTCCGGGATGGGACCAATCTCGCGCGGCTGCTCGACGCGCTGGTCCGCGAGACCTCGATCCCGTGGATCAGAATGCTGTACCTGTACTCCGCCGGGATCACGTCCCCGCTGCTGGAAGTGATCGCGGGTGAGCCGCGAATCGTACGCTACCTGGACACGCCGATTCAGCACGCGTCCGACGTCGTGCTCGCGCGGATGCGCCGTCCCGAGCGCGACCGGACGATCCGCGAAAAGGTCGCGCGCTTTCGTGAGGCGATACCGGACGTGGCCATTCGGACCACCTGCATCGTTGGCTTTCCCGGCGAGACCGACGCGGCCTTCGAGCACCTGTTGAGCTTTCTCGAAGACGTGCGCTTCGACCGGGTCGGAGCGTTCACGTACTCCGCGCAGGAAGGCACGCGCGCGGCCGAGCTGGTGGATGACGTGCCGGAGGCGCTCAAGCGGGAGCGGCTGGAGCGGCTCACCGAGCTGCAGCGCGCGATCAGCGCCGAGAAGAACGAGGAGAGAATCGGCCGGCGCGCGGTCGCGCTGGTGGACCGCGCGGACGCCGCCGGTGGCACGTCGCGCGCGCGATTGCAGTGGCAGGCCGACGACGTTGACGGCGTGACCTGGATCGATTCAGTGCGCAGGCCCGGCTCGTTCGTGGAAGTGGCGATCACCGAAGTGCGCGACGATTACGATTTCGTTGCCACGGCCGTGCGCGACATCGAAGATGCCGGTCTTTCTCAGCGGCCGGCGCGCGCGGCGCTCCCTCTGGCGGCGGCCGGCTCGCACAGCTTTGGCCGGTAGGGCACGCTCGCAAGCGACACTCGCGCGCTGCGCTCGCGCCGCGACCGGGGTGCTGCTCGCGTGCTGCATGCTCGCGGGGGCCGGCGCGGCAGCGGCCCAGGCACGGCGATCCGAGCCGCGCATCCGAGTCGCGCTGGTTCCTTCGGCGACCGTCGCCATGGTGGGCGCGACGGGGCCGTGGCGGGTGTACGCCGCGGACGGGAAGACGCTGCTTTTCCGGCCTTCCGCGCGTGATCGCTGGCGCTTCGAGCCTGTCGGCGGCCGCGTGCGCGGCGCCTCCCAGAGCGGGCTCTCCCTGCCCGCCAGGAGCGGAGGCGTGGTCCTGCGTCCGGTTGACTCCACGGCCCGCCTCATCGTCGACGGGAAGCGCTACAGAGGCGAGATCGGCGTCACGCCGGCGGGCCAGGCGCTGCTCGTCATCAACCGGCTAGCGCTCGAGAGCTATCTGCGCGGAGTCGTCCCGCTCGAGATCGGGCGCAGGCTGCCGAACGAGATGGCCGCCGTGCGCGCCCAGGCGGTGGCCGCGCGAAGCTACGCGCACACGCGGATTCGCACGTCCGTCGGGCGTCCTTTCGATCTGGTCGGCACGGTGAGCAATCAGGTGTATGGCGGCTCGGACGCGGAGACCGCGCTCACCGACAGCGCGATCGTAGGCACGCGCGGCGTGGTGCTGCGCTACCGGGGCGCCCCGGTGGATGCGCCGTATCACGCGAGCTGCGGGGGGCGGACGGCGGCGGCGAGCGAGCTGTACGGCGCCGGCGCGGAGCGGCCATACCTTCCCTCGGTCAGCGACCGAATACCGGGGAGCGATGCGCACTACTGCGACATCTATCCGCGCGCCGAGTGGTCGCGCACGATCGAGGCGCGGGACGTGAACGCCGCGCTCGAGAAGTATCTGCGCGACTACGTGGCGGGACTGCGGGGCGGGGCGGGGCGGGCGGTCGCGGTGGAAGAAGCCGGCCGCACGCCCTCGGGACGGGTCGCGGCGCTCCGGATCCGCACCGACCGGGGCACGCATGTCGTACAGGGGAACAACGCGCGCTTCGTGATCAGACCGCCGAATGGCGAGATTCTGCCCAGTACCTATTTTTCCGCCGAGTCCGTTCGCGGTCCCGGTGGCGCGCTCGCGCGCGTTACGTTCCGTGGCAGGGGCAACGGCCACGGAGTGGGTATGTGCCAATGGGGCGCGATCGGGCGTGCGCGAGCCGGACAGAGCTGGCAGAGCATTCTTCAGACGTATTTTCCGGGAACGCGATTGGAGACGATCTACTGATGACGGGCACGCCGATCCGCCTCGGACTCGTCGGCGCGGGCGCGATCGCGCAGCTCGCGCACCTGCCCGCGTTGTCGAAGCTGCGCGGCGGACAGCTCGTCGCGCTGTGCGACAATGACGGGCCGAAAGCGGGCGCGCTGGCGGAGCGGTTCGAGGTGCCGCACGTGTTCACGGACCTCCAGGACATGCTCGAGCTCGACGAGCTGGACGCCGTCATCATCGCGACGCCCAATCATCTGCACGAGCCGCACGTGCTGAGCGCGCTGCGGGCCAACGTGGACGTTCTGTGCGAGCGGCCGCTCTCGATGGACTCCCGCGGCGTGGAACGGATCCTCGATGCCGCCGAGCGCTCCGGCCGAAAGGTCGTCGTCGGCAACAACCATCGCTTCAGGAACGACGTGCAGCAGCTGAGCAGGTTCCTGTACGGCGGCGAGCTGGGGCGGGTGACCGGCATGCGGGCTGGAGAGTACCGGTTCCGATCCTCGCGCGAGGGATGGCGCTACCGGCGCGCCGAAGCGGGCGGGGGAGCGTTCTTCGAGCACGGGTTCCCGCTGCTGGACATGGCGATGTGGCTGGCGGGATTTCCCGATCCGATCAGGGTGTCGGCGTTCTCGGGGGAGCCGTCGAAGCCGGGCGCCGTGGAGGACTCGATGTTCGTGCACATCGAGTGCGTCGAGAAAGTCGATTTCACCTTCGACATCAACTGGTGCTACATCGGCCAGAGCGAGCGCTGGTGGTTCGAGGTGCTCGGCTCGCGCGGCAGCGCGCGTCTCGCGCCGCTCCGCGTGGTTAAGGAGCTGAACGGAAAGCCGACCGACGTTTCTCCCACGGGCGCCGCGGCCCGCGAAAGCGTATTCCTTCAGTCGTATCGCGCGGAGCTCGCGCATTTCATCGCCGTTGTGACGGGCGCGGCCGAGTACGAGCCGCCGACGGACCAGCTCGAGCTGCACCGGATCATCGAGGCGATCTACCGCTCAGCCGAGGAAGGGACGGAGATCAGGCTTTGAGCGGGAGTAGCATGGCCGAGGTGATCAGGCTGTGAAGCTTCGCGGGCTCGTGCCGACGCGGAGCGAGGCGGTCGCGGTCGCCTCGTCCGCGGCGCTCTTCGCGATCGCGTTTCCGCCTTTCGAGCTGCTGCTCCCGGCATTCATCTGCCTGGTTCCGCTGGGCGTGCACGTCGCGCGACTTGCGGACCGCCAGGGCACCGCTCGGGAGGCCGCGCGCGCGGGCCTCTGGTTCACGCTGCTCGGCTATGGCTGCAACATCTACTGGATCGCGGTCGCGCTCTCGCTGTTCACCAAGCTCGCGTTCGCGGGCTATGCGGCGGCGCTCGTCTGGCTCGCGCCGTTCGGTGCGCTGGCCGTCGCCGTGCTTTTCACGGCGCGCCGGCATACCGGCTGGCCGATGGCAATCCTGCTCCCGCTCACGTGGGTGTCGTTCGAGCTCACGCTGAACTACCTGAGCGACCTGTCGTTCCCGTGGCTTCCGCTGGGGCTCTCTCTGTCGCCGTGGCCGGTCCTCGCACAGATGGCCGATCTCAGCGGCGTGCGCGGGCTGAGCTTCTGGATCGCGGCGACCAACGGGCTGGCGGTGGACGCGTGGCTGCTGGCGCGCGGTGTTCCCGCGGGCGAGCGCCTGCGGCCCGTCGCGCTGCGCGGCGGGATGGCGCTGCTGCTGGCCGCGGCCGTCGCGGGTTACGGCATGTGGCGAATGCGAACGATCGAGCTCACGCCGCTCGCGCGCGTGACGGTGGTGCAGCCCAACATTCCCGAAGAGGACAAGCTGCGGGCGCAGGACAAGGACAAGTACCTCGGCATCGCCGGACGAGTCACGCGCGCGGAGCTGGCGCGCACGCGGAGCGACCTGGTCGTGTGGCCGGAGACTGCCGTGCCCGATTTTCTCTCGCGGCATCCGCACTGGGCGGATTCGCTGCGCGCGACTGTGGGATCCAGCGGCGTTCCAATCCTGTTCGGCTTTCTCGATTTCTCTTTTCCGACCCGCGACCGGCTCGAGTACTACAACGCCGCGGCGCTGACGGACGCGCGGGGAAATCTTTCCGGGCAGCAGCCGTACCGGAAAGCGTTCCTCGTTCCCATCGTGGAGCGAGTGCCGTTCGTGAATCCCGCCTGGTTTGCGCGGTTCAACTACTTCGGTTCGTTCGGCCGGGGGGTGGATCCGGTCCCTTTCACCCTGCCGTTCGGCAAAGTCGGCGTGCTGATCTGTTACGAGTCGACCTTCCCGCAGCTCTCCCGCCGGTATCGCAGGGACGGGGTCGAGCTGCTGGTCAACGTCACGAACGACGCGTGGTTCGGACGCAGTACCGCGCCGTACCAGCATTTCGCCCACCTGCCGATCCGCGCGATCGAGAATCGGTTGCCGATCGCGCGCTCCGCCAACACCGGTATCTCCGCTTACATCGACCCGCTCGGCCGCGTGCACGGCGCTTCGCCTCTGCAGGTGGAAGGGGCTTGGACCCACACCGTGGAGCGGGCGGGAATCCCGACCCTGTACAGCCGGCTCGGCGACTGGGTGAGCTGGTTGAGCGCGGCGATCCTGGTGGCCATTCTGGCGCTGGCGGTGGCCCGGACGCGCGGCGAAAGGAGGGCTAAGGCAAGTCCCTGAAAAGTTCCCCGCCACAGCCGTTTTTTCGCGGGGCACATGGCCGGTTCCTTGCTTATTTAGCTCCCTAATTACGGGGCTGGTGCCCCTCTTCTGGGAGCTAACGATGTATCACACCAAACGGATCCGATTTTCGATCCTGCCGCTCGCGTTGTGCGCCCTGGTCACCGTTGCCGGCGCGCAGGGCCGGGGGCAGGGACAGGGCAGCGACAAGCCGAAGGCGAGCCAGGGTCGCGCGGAGCGGCCGGCCGCTGATCGCGGCGACGACAAGGCCAGGCCGCAGCAAGCGCGGAACGAGGACAGACCCAATCGCGGACGGGACGACGCGGCGCAGTCCGCGCGCGGCCAGAACCGCGGGCGCAGCGCGGAGGCCCGGGGCGACAATCGTGGCAACCGCGACAATGATGACGCGAACCGCGGAGATGACGCGAACCGCGGACGCAGCGCTTCCGCTCCGAATCCGAGCGCGCGGGCCATCGAGCGCGCGAGCAGTAACGCCCGCTTCAAGCGGACGTGGACGACGTCGGACATCCGCCCGGAGCTCCGCCGCCGCATCGCCAGCGACCGGTGGGCGGAGCGCGTTGCCGCCGGCGCGCTGGCGCATGCATTCGCGCGTGACGTTCGCGAGAACGCGCTCGTGATTGCGCCGTCCGGCCAGATGATGCTGGTGCGAAACCGCAAGGGCGACGTGCTGGTGGCGCTGGACGAGGACCGCGCGCGTAACCTCGGGGGCTGGAAGGTCAAGCCGATCGACGATGACGTGCGCGAGGGATCGCCGAGCTTCTGTCGCTCGGGCGCGGGCCACCCGAATTGGGGCCGCCAGTGGTGCATAGACAAGGGCTTCGGCCTCGGAGTGGACAACGGCCTGAACAATGTCCGTTGGGGCCGCGCTCTCGACGCGAACGATGTCGTGTTCGTTCGCGAGCCGACCTCAGCTACTCTGACGCGCGCGGCGCTGGAAGCGGTGCTCGGCCAGCGCGCCGTCGATCGTCTGGCACTGCACGCCATCACCCTGGGCCTCGTCGACCCGCTCGTGGGAACGTGGCGCACCGACCCGGCTGGACCGCGAGTTCTGCTGGTGAATTCGGGACGGTATCCCGTCGCGGAAATCGTGGATGTGAACGGCGATCTCCGCAGTGACCGCATGGTTGTAGCCCTGCGACCCTGGGACATTTAGGGCGCAACAGCCGTGGCCCGCGAGGGGTTTCGGCAGGGTACTAAGCGGCTCGTGATTGCCTTCCTGTTCACTGCCCGCAGCGGACAGGAAGGCGACGCGGGCGCGGCACGATCAGTGGAATGGTGATCGCGCGGCACCGGCGGCCGATATTGCCATGGCTGCTGGCATTCCTGGCCGCGTGCAGCGCGGAAGCGCCGGCGACCGCTCAACGCGGATCGAGCGCGTCCGAGAGCGCGTTGAGGAGGGAGCTGGCCCGTATTCAAGGACGCGTGGATTCGATCGACGCGATCTTCCAGCCGCTGCCGCTGCTCCGGCCGCAGCAGGAAGCGGCACTTCGCCGCTTCGACAACGACGCTCAGCTTGCTGTCGCGAGGCGGTTGGGGATTCCGGCAAACACGCCGCGCTCGGCCCTGGACCGAACGGTGGCTGAAGGACGAATGGTGCGGGTCGCCGACAGCACCGAGCACTGGGTCGTGCGGAAGCTGGACCATTCTTCGCCGTATCTGACGCGGGACGCGGAGGCCGCCCTGCGTGAAATCGCGCAGGGCTTCCAGCGCGCGCTGGTACGCCGCGGCCTGCCGGCGTACCGGCTCGAGCTGACTTCCGCTTTGCGGAGCGCGGAGGATCAGGCCGCGCTTCGCGCCGGCAACGTCAATGCCGCGGCCGGCGAGAGCACGCACCAGTTCGGCACGACATTCGACATCGCCTACAACGCCTTCGCGCCGCCGCCGGCGCCAGTCGTGCGGCCCTCGATTCCCGAAGCCCGCTGGCTGCAACCGTACCTGGCATGGGTGGCGGGAATGCGCGCGGAAACCGTTGCCGCGCGCCGCTCACGGGAGCTGATGGCGATCCTCGGAAACGTCCTGCTTCAGCTGCAGGGCGAGGGAAAAATCATGGTCACGCTCGAGCGCCTGCAGCCCGTATATCACGTGACCGTCGCGCGGCGCTATTGACCATGTCAGATTCCGCTCGTGCAGATCATCGCGGGAACCAGCGGCTACGCGTTCAAGGAGTGGAAGGGCTCTTTCTATCCCTCGGACATCAAGCCCGACGGAATGCTCGCCTTCTACGCCACGCGATTCCCGACGGTGGAGATCAACAACACGTTCTACCGCCTGCCGCGGGAGAGCGTGTTACTCGAGTGGGCGGCGCAGGTGCCGGACGGTTTCCGGTTCGCGATCAAGGCCAGCCAGCGGATCACCCACCACGCGCGCCTCAAGCCGGAGCACTCGGCCGATTTGCTTGGGTTCCTGCTGAAGAATACGGCGCTTCTGGAGGATCATCTCGGCCCGATTCTCTTTCAGCTGCCGCCGAACATGAAGAAGGATCTCGACCGGCTGCGCGGGTTCCTGGAGCTGCTGCCGCCGGATCGCAGGTTCGTAATCGAGTTCCGGCATGACAGCTGGTTCGAGGACGACGTGTACGAAGCTCTTCGCAGCCGCAACGTCGCCATGTGCGTGGCCGAGCAGGAGGAGTTCAAGTGTCCGGTGGTGTGCACGACCTCATGGGGATACCTGCGGCTGCACCGGTTCGACTACGGGGAGGCCGCGCTGACCGAGTGGGCGAAGTGCGTGGCGGACCAGCCCTGGACGGAGGCGTACGTTTACTTCAAGCACGATGAAGGGGAAGGATCGGGACCGCCGGCCGTGGATGCGTTCGTCGCGGCGGTAGGGGCGCAGGAGTGAAACTCCGCGCCGTCATGCAGGGTAACGAATGGAGATGTCAATGATCGAGAATTGCCCGACTTTACGCGCGCTCCGCGCTGTCACACCTGTTTTTCTCGCGCTTGCCGCGGCCTGCCAGGCAACCACCCAGGCCGAGGTGGCGCAGGCTCCCGCGGCCGCGTCTCCCGGCGAGATCCAGCATGCTCCAGGGATGGTGATGGACACCGCGCGGCGGGACACCGCGATGGCGCACCAGATGGATCCGGACGTCCGGTTCATGCACCACATGACGATGCACCACGCGCAAGCGCTGGCGATGACGAGCCTGGTGCCCAGCCGCAATCCGAGCCGGGGGCTGGGGCTGCTCGCCGAGCGGATCACAGTCTCGCAGAGAGATGAGATCGCGCTCATGCGCCGCTGGCTGGAACGGCGAGCCAAGCCGCTGCCGCCTCCGCCCGGCGAGCACAGCATGAACATGGCCATGCCGGGGATGCTCACCGACGCCGACATGGCGAGGTTGCGGGCGGCCACCGGGAGCGAGTTCGAGCGCCTGTTTCTGGAACTGATGATCAAGCACCACGAGGGCGCGCTGACCATGGTGGCGGAGCTGCTGGGGAGCCAGGGCGCCGCGCAGGATTCCGAGCTGTACGCCCTGATCTCGGACATCGACGCTGACCAGCGTGCCGAGATCGCCCGCATGCAATCGATGTTGAGGGCTCTGGGGCCGAGTCCGACCCCGTAGCCACGGACAGTACCGTTGAACAGCTTTAAGGTCCATTCCGACCACTTCAAACGAGACCCGATATGAGCTCCACGAAGTTCCCAACATTCGCTCGATCCATCTCCCTCACGCTGGGGGCGCTGCTGCTCGTCGCCGCGCTCTTCACCCTTCCGGGCGATGCGGCCGCGCAGGCGGCCGATCCGCGCGTCGGCCTGGCCGGCGGACACTGGGTGCCCGCGGACGAGGCGATTCGCAACCTCGAGCGAGTCTCCTTCACTACCCGCCCGGCGCGCTTCTTCAACCCGTCGAACCCGAACGACTTCGGCTTCGCGAATACCGATCTCGCCTTCGACGGCAATCGCGTGTTCATGGGGAACTACAGCGGCATCCAGATCTGGGACATCTCGAATCCGGCCACGCCGACGCTGGCGGCCGGCATCGTTTGCCCCGGCGGTCAGGCCGACGTGTCGGTGTACAACAACCTGATGTTCGTGTCGGTGGAAGAGACGCGCGGCCGGCTCGACTGCGGCACGCAGGGCGTCCGGGACACGGTGAGCAACGAGCGGTTCCGCGGCGTGCGCATCTTCGACATAAGCAATCTCGCGTCGCCGAAGCAGGTGGCGACGGTCCAGACATGCCGCGGCTCCCACACGCACACGCTCGTGCCCGACCCGAAGGACCGTGGCGTCATCTACGTGTACGTGCAGGGCACCGGGCCGGTGCGTCCGGCGTCGGAGCTGGCCGGTTGCGTGCGCTCGCCTGACGACACGGCCACCGCGCTGTTCCGGATCGAGGTGATCCGCGTTCCGCTGAGCGCGCCGCAGGACGCCCGGATCGTGAGCATGCCGCGCATCTTCGCCGATCCCGCGACCGGGCGGATCGCCGGCCTCTGGCCCGGCGGCCCGCACGGCGAAGGCACGCAGCGCACGGCGCAGACGAACATGTGCCACGACATTACCGTATATCCCGAGATGGGCATCGCGGCTGGAGCGTGCTCCGGGAACGGAATCATCCTCGACATCCGCGATCCAGCTAACCCGAAGCGCACGCACGAGGTCGTCGACCCGAACTTCGCCTACTGGCACTCGGCGACGTTCAGCAACGACGCGCGGAAGGTCATCTTCACCGACGAGTGGGGCGGCGGCGGAGCTCCGCGCTGCCAGGCGTCGGACCGCAAGGAGTGGGGCGCGGACGCCATCTTCAACCTGACTGGCGGCAGGCTCAGCCTCGCCGGCTACTACAAGTTGCCGGCGCCGCAGACCGCGCAGGAGAATTGCGTCGCGCACAACGGCTCGATCATCCCGGTGCCCGGCCGCGACATCATGGTGCAGGCGTGGTATCAGGGCGGAATCTCGGTGTTCGACTTCACCGACCCGGCGCGTCCGTTCGAGATCGCGTTCTTCGACCGCGGTCCGATCGACCGCAACACCCTGGCGCTGGCCGGCCACTGGTCGGCGTACTGGTACAACGGCATGATCGTTGGGTCGGAGATCGGTCGCGGGCTGGACATCTTCAAGCTCAAGCCGAGCGAGTTCCTGTCACAGAATGAGATCGACGCGGCGAACTCGGTGCGGGTAGGCCGGCTCAACCCGCAGACGCAGGAGCGGATCGTGTGGCCGGCGAGCTTCGCGGTCGTGCGGTCGTACCTCGATCAGCTTGGCCGGAGCAACGGCCTGGCAAGCGCGCGGTCCGCGGCGGTTGCCGCGGAGCTGACCCGCGCGGAGGGGTTGAGCGCGGGCGCGCGGCGCAGCGCGCTGAACAGGCTCGCCGCTTCGCTGGACCGCGATGCGCGCGGGTCGAGCGATGCGGCCAGGGTGAGAGCGATGGCCGCGGAGGTCAGAAGGTTGGCGAGGAGTTAATGGTTTCGAGTTGAACTGCAACAACAGGTTCGGGTAACAGGTTGTTGGTTGTAGGGTTGTGGTTAACTGATCGGTTGCGGGTGAACGGTTGATGGTTGCCGGTGACCATCAACCGTTCACCGTTCACCAGTCAGTCAACCCGCGGCCTTTAGCCAAGTACCTGTTACCCGAACCTGTTGTCGGCGGCAGTCCCCGCGATCGGCCACCCCCAACTTGTTTTGGTGCAAGGATTTGGCGATATTTACAGGCTAACCAGGTTCGTCACCGTCCCGGGCTGGCCGCGTGTCCATGACCGCGGCTTCCGCTGAGAGGTTCACATGAAGGCCGACATCCATCCCGTTTACGCCACCGCTCACGTGAAGTGCGCGTGCGGGAATTCTTTCGAGACCAGATCCACGCAGGCGGAGATCCACACCGACATCTGCGCGGAGTGCCATCCGTTCTTCACCGGCAAGCAGAAGCTCATCGACACCGCAGGCCGCGTCGAGCGCTTCCGCCAGAAGTACCGGAAGAAGGAAGCCTGAGTCTCCGCGATCGGCTCGCGGAAGCGCTACAGCGCGCGGCCGAGGTCGAACGGGAGCTGTCTGATCCAAGGACGACCAGGGACCCGCAGCGGTTCGCTTCACTAGGCAGGGAGCACCAGCGGCTCGGCACCGTGGTCGAGCTGGGCGATCGAATCGACAAGCTGACGAACGAGCTCGCGCAGGCGCGCGAGCTCGTTTCCGTTGACGACCCCGAGATGGCCGCAGAGGCGCGCGCGGAAGTGCGCAGGCTCGAGGAGCAGCTCGCGGAGCTCGAGCGCAAGCTCAAGCCGGTCCTGATTCCCCGGGATCCGCTCGACGATCGTCCCGCCATCGTCGAGATCCGCGCCGGCACCGGCGGTGATGAAGCCGCGATTTTCGCCGGCGATCTCTTCCGCATGTACACGCGCTTCGCCGAAAAGCGCGGATGGAAGATCGAGATGATGTCGCACTCCGCCGGCGCGCACGACGGGGTCAAGGAAGCGATCTTCAAGGTCGTGGGGAACGGCGCGTTCGGCGTGATGCGCTACGAATCCGGTGTGCATCGCGTGCAGCGCGTTCCCGTGACTGAGAGTCAGGGCCGCATCCACACTTCAGCCGCGACTGTCGCCGTGCTGCCGGAAGCGGCGGAAGTGGACGTGAAGATCGAGGACAAGGACCTGCGCATAGACGTGTTTCGCTCGTCGGGTCCCGGCGGACAGTCGGTGAACACCACCGATTCCGCCGTCCGCATCACGCACCTGCCGACGGGAATCGTCGTGAGCCAGCAGGACCAGAAGTCGCAGCTGCAGAACAAGCTCAAGGGCATGGAAGTCTTGCGCGCGCGGCTGCTGGACCTGCGCGTGTCGGAGCAGGAGGCCGAGCGCTCCAAGATGCGGAAGACGCAGGTCGGGACCGGCGACCGCTCGGCCAAGATCCGCACGTACAACTTTCCGCAGAACCGCGTCACCGATCACCGGATCAACTTCACGTTGCACGAGCTCGATCGCGTGCTGGACGGCGGGATCGAGCCGCTGGTGGACGCGCTGGCCGAGGCCGAGGTCGAGGAGCGACTGGCATGACGGCTGGCAGCGAGCAGCTGGCGGCTGGCAGCGAACGGCCCGTTCAGTATTCTGAGGGCAAGGCGTACTTCCGACACCTCGAGCTGGGGGTGGACGAGCGCGTGCTCATCCCGCGTCCCGAGACGGAAGTCGTGGTGGATTGGGCGCTGCGACTCGCTGGCGGGAAGGGCGGAACGGCGGTGGACATAGGCACAGGGAGTGGCGCGATCGCGCTGTCGCTGGCCATGGAGGGAGGGTTCGCCAGAGTTGTGGGGACGGACGTGTCGTCCGATGCGCTGGACGTCGCCCGGGCGAATCTGGCGCGCATAGCGCCGCCGTTGAAGACGCGCGTCGAATTCCGGCTGGGCTCGTTTCTGGCCCCGGTGGTCGGCCTCGGCGCCCGCCTGCTCGTGTCGAATCCCCCGTACATCGCGACCGGCGAGCTGGACTCTCTACCCGCCAACGTCAGGGGCTGGGAGCCGCCGCTGGCCCTGCTGTCGGGGGAGGACGGAATGGACGCTACGGCGACTATCATTGAGGGTGCGCATCGCGTCATAGCGCCGGGGGGATGGCTCGTGCTCGAGGTCGATTCGTCCCGGGCGCATGTCGCGGAGACATTGGTTCGCGCGCAGGGCGGGTACGCGGAGATTGCCGTGCACCCCGATCTCACGGGTCGCGACCGCGTGCTGGTCGCGCGACTGTACGGCTGAAACTGGCGAATATCGCCCGGAGAAATAGATGCTCGAGGAAAAAGCAAAGGATCTGGGCCGGCAGATCGGCCAGACGGAGGAGTACAAGGCGGTGAAGCGCTCCGGTGAAGCGCTCAACGGCGACGCTGAAGCCGTCGGGCTGCTCAAGGAGATGGAGAAGATCCGCACGGACGCGCAGCGCATGATGGAGCGCGGCGAGCAGCCCACTCCCGAGATGGAGCAGCAGCTCGACGACCTGCTCGGCCGCATCCAGGTGAATCCCGTCTACCAGCGCGCGATCGTGGCGCAGGAAAACTTCGACAAGCTGATGGCGCAGGTGAACGGCTGGATTCTCGACGGCATGAAGAAGGGCGCCGCGAGTCCCATCATCACGCTCGGTTGATCGATGTCCAGCGGCAGTCTCGTCGTCTTCGAGGGAGCGGAGGGAGTCGGTAAGTCCACGCAGGTGGATCTGCTGCTGCGCCGCCTCGCTGACGCGGGTATCGCCGCCGTTACGTTTCGGGAGCCGGGCGGCACGGCCGTCGGCGACCGGATCCGCGAGATACTGCTGCGGCCTGGCAACGTGATCACTCCGGTGGCGGAGGCGCTGCTGTTCATGGCGTCGCGCGCCGAGCTGTGCGAGCGGGAGATCGCGCCGACTCTGGCCGCGGGAAAGGTAGTGGTGCTCGACCGGTTCTTTCTTTCGACTTACGCGTACCAGGTCGGCGGGCGCGGACTCGATGAAGACGCCGTTCGTGCCGCGAACAAGCTCGCGACGCGCGGGCTGGTCCCGGATCTCACCGTACTGCTCGATTACCCGGTGAAGAGCGGGCTCGAGCGGGCCGGCGGGCGCGGGTCGCACGACCGGATGGAGCAGCAGGATGCCGAGTTCCACGAGCGCATCGGCCGTGCGTTCGCGACGTTCGCGACGGACGCGTGGGGGGCGAGCCACCCCGAATGCGGGCGGATCGTGAGCGTGGACGCGCGCGGCAACGCGGATGAGGTAGCCGCGCGCGTCGGCGACGCGCTGGCCGACAACCTGCCCGAAAGATTCTGGATGTTACGGCAACCGGAGCACAGTGGACTTTCTTAGACGTCTTCGCGGCGATCAGGCTTATCGTACCGGGCTCGTCGCGGTCGTATTCCTGATCGCGATCGTCGCCGGCGGCTCGCTGGTGCGGCGCGGCGCGAACGGCGGACCGCCTACCGCGTACGAGGCCGCGCGCCTGTACGACAATGTGCGCTCCCACATCGCGCGCGATTACGTGGACTCGATCGGAGAAGATCAGCTGTACCGGCTGTCGGTGGACGGGCTGCTGCGCGAGCTCGGCGATCCGTACACGCGCTTTCTCACGGCCGACAGAGTGCAGCGGCTGTCGGAGGCCACGAGCGGGAACTACGTCGGCGTCGGGATGCAGGTGGACATTCGCGACGGCTGGATCATCGTCGTCGCGCCGCTGCCGGGTAGCCCGGCCGAGCGTGCCGGCTTGCAGACCGGCGACCGTATTCTGGAGATCAACGGGAAGTCCACGCACAACTGGACTTCGGAGGAAGCTTCGCGCGCGCTGCGCGGTCCGGAAGGAAGCCCGCTGACCGTCGTCGTGGACCGGGTGAACTTCGAGCAGCCGCTGAGGCTCCGATTTACCCGCGGTCGCGTGCACCAGAGCGCTGTCCGCCGGGCGGCGATGCTTTCGCCTGGCGTCGGGTACATCGATCTCAAGGTCTTCACGGACTCCACGGCCGACGAAGTCGAGCGCGCGATTCGCGAGCTGACGGACGCGGGCATGAAGACGCTCATCCTCGACCTGCGCGTCAATCCGGGCGGGCTGCTGGAGCAGGGCGTGCGCGTAGCGGACCTGTTCCTCGACCGCGGCGATCCCATCGTGCGGATTCGCGGCCGCACGCCGGATACGAATCGCGACTTCGTGGACACGGCGGCGCAGACGTGGCCGGACCTGCCCCTCGTCGTGCTGGTGGACGGGCGAAGCGCGAGCGCCGCGGAGATCGTCGCGGGGGCGCTGCAGGACCACGACCGCGCGGCGATCATAGGCCAGCCGACGTACGGGAAGGGGAGCGCGCAGGCGCTTTTCCCCATGAACGTCGAGGATGCCGGAGCGGTGCGGCTCACGACCGCGAGGTGGTACACGCCCCTCGGCCGCTCGATCGCGCAGCCGTCGGAGCCTGAGCGCTCCGAGCTCGACGAAGAGCCGGCAAGAAAGCGCACGCGCTTCCGGAGCAGCAGCGGCCGGACGATACTCGGCGGGGGCGGGATCGTCCCCGACGCGCTGGCCGGCGACACGGCGCAGCCGCCGGAGGCCGCGGAGCTGCTGCACGAGCTGGGTCCGGACGTGCGGCTCTTCCGCGACGCGGTGACGGATTACGCGCTGGGCGCCAAGCGAAACGGCAACGGCATCCGCCCGGGATTCGCCGTCACGCCGGCGATGCTGGACGACCTCTGGAGCCGCATGCGCACGCGCGGTATAGACATTCCGCGGGTCATCTACGACGACGCGTCGCCGTACGTTAGCCGTCTGCTCGCGTACGAGATAGCGCGGTACGTCTTCGGGCCGGAGGCGGAGTTCCAGCGGCGCGCGGCTGACGACGCGGTGATAGCGGGCGCGCTGCGCGCCATTGCGGGCGCGCGCGACGCGCGGGACCTGGTGGCGAAGGCGGAGGCGATGGGCGCGGCGGACGAGAAGAAAGCGCTCCAGGAATGAGCGAGCGGGTATTCATCGTCGGCGCGGGACGGGTCGGCCAGGGACTCGCCCGCGCTTTTCGCAACGCCGGCGTGGACATCGTCGG
>CALMKE010000184.1 GCA_937867645.1 uncultured Gemmatimonadota bacterium
TCCCGATAGCTCTTCCACGTGCGATCCAGCCCGGCGCCTTCGCCGATCGTCAGGCTGTCACCAGCGTACAGAGTGTCGAGCGCGGCCAGATCGCCCCGCTCGACCGCCGCAAACACGGCTGCGATCGCGGCAGCGACCGCCGCCTCGTCCGCAGTCGGACGCGGGTTCTGCGCGGCTGCCCGCGAAGCGAGCGCGACACCGATGATGCCGGCGATCCCGATCGTCGCTGCCCTTCGCGTCAGCCCGCGTGCCACTCCTCGCATGATCAAATCCCCGGGTAAAAGGTCAATGCAGCCGCAATTCCCTGCGCCGGTGACGGCCGCCCGCACCGGGATGGTCGAGACACGCGGAGCTCAGGGTTTCCTGGGCGGTGGAGGCGGCGGCATCCTCATCTTGCTGTGATCCATTCCCTCCATTGGATCAGGCTTCGGTGCCGGACGCGCGGCGGCCGGCCGTGCCGCCGGCTTCTTCGCGGGTGGACTAGCGCGCCGTGCCCGAGTCGAACGCGCAGGCGTCGCGCGCCGGGGCGCCGCTCGCGGGCGGGGAGCGGGCAGCGGCGCAGACATCAAAGCCTCCATCTGCGACCTGTGCTCGGCGGGCATGTCCGCGATCATCTCACGCATCATCCGGCTCAGCGTCGTGTCCGAGCGGATGTGGCGGCGCATTCCGGTATCGGCCAGCATGCGCATGTGCAGAGCCATCATCTTTTCCGCGTGCGCGCTCGAGTCCGGGCCCATCGCCGCGTGATCCATCCCTGCCATCGCGCCGGCGCGGGTGCTGTCCCCACCCATCCGCGAGTGATCCATCCCGGCCATGGCCGGCATGCCGCCGGCGCGCGACGAGTCGTGCGCCATCCCCTGCATTCCAGCCATGTTGGAGTGATCCATTCCCGCCATCACCGCGCCGCGCTCGACGGTCGGTGTGGGGAACGCGGCCAGAAACCCGATCACGGGGCCGCCCATGTTCTGTATCCCCATCATCCGCGCCATCTCCATCCATTCCTCGCGCGTCTGGACGAACGAAGTGTCGTCGCGATAGCGCGCGGCCGCGCGGAGGATCTCGGCGCGCTTCTGCCCGCGGGGCACCGCCGGATTCGCCAGGATATCGGAAACGACGTCGTGCATGGAGTGCAGGTTGTCGAAGATGATCGCCGCCTCCGGATAGCGGGCGGTGAAAAGCGGCGCTACCGCGGGAGTCATCGGCATCACGCGCGGCATCCATGTGGGGGCGTCCTCGATCATCTGCCGAAACCGCGCGACCGTGGCGAGAACCCCCGTCTGCCGTTCATCCTTGTTCCTTCCCGCCAGCAGCGGCTCGTACAGCCCGATCTGCAGCCAGTGGTACGCCCAGATCAACCCGTTGAATTTCGGATAATTCTTTCGGAACGCGGTGGAGTACGGTTGGCCCTCCATGAGCTCCATGGTTTTGGGCATGGAACTGAACGCGAGATCGGGCCGAGTCTTGTAGTACGCGACCAACTCGGCGACCAGAGCGTCCTTGCGTTCGACGGGAATGCGCTCATCCGCCCACACGTCATAGATCTGACGGTGCAGTAGATGCGCCCAGTCGAACATTGCCTTCGCTTCCGGCGCCAGCTTGGCATACTCTATCTCGATCGCCGCTTCCTCGAGCGGCACGTGGGGAGGATGTACGAGAATCTCCTTGGTCAGGCGATCGTACCACCGCACTTCCAGCTCGCTCACTGGGGCGTTTGGCTTGGTCCAAAGCGACTCATATAGTATGGCGTGGCCGAAATCGAACGCATTGAACAGCTTCGCGCCGGCCGGATAGTTGTGCAGGAACTGCCAGTTGAACCCCCCCGGCAAGTAGAACTGCTCGTAAGTGCGGGACCACTGTGCCGCGGCGGGAACGCTGAACGCCGCCGCGGCAAACACTCCAAAAATCGCGGTTCGGAGCGTGAGTGGCGCGGCTCCAAGTCGAATACGCATAGTCCTACCTCGTGGCGCGTCCGGTCGGGAACAACGATCTGATCCCGAACGCACGCGCCAATCCGAACGTGATGTGCCAGGCCTGCTCGTCGCCGGTGATCGCCTTTCCGACTCCGCCGTCCACGGAGATCGTTGGTGATATCTGATACCTGACGCCGGCGCCAACGCTCCACTCCGTGCCGTCGTCCTCGACAATCGGCTGCCGCGCGACCGTCTCCGCGGTGATCAACAGGGCCTTGAGCGGGAAAGTGCGATCGGCGGCGACGCCGGCCATCCAGCGCGACATGTCCGGCGCGCCGAGCCGAACGGAGCCGGCGGGCGGCTCACTGCCGAAGGTGTATGCTCCGTTCAGGTGGAAGCGAGCCCATGACAGCGAACGCGTGGCGATCCCCTTCACGGTCCCGTACGTACCGTCGGAGGCGAGCGCACCCACCGGGAAAAGAAGCTCACCCACCACGCCGAGGGCCGGGATGGAGGTCTCCGCGTTGAGGTTGTGCAGCGCCGAAACGGCGATACCGGTCAAGCCGGCGTTACGCACGCCGCCGCCGGCATCCGCATAGGAGATCGGGAAGCCGAGCTCGATGTGGGTACGGGGAAATATCCCATACGCGATCTCAGGCTCCACCTCCCAACTGTAGACTCCGCCGCGCGCACGCTCGAGTCGCACGGGCGCCAGCTGTAGCTCGAAGGCGTAGCGCTCCGTCGCGTAGGCGTCCTCGATCGTGATCGGACGACCAGCGTCAGTGTTGTAATAGTCGGTTTGCGCCGCGGCCGGTAACGCGACGAGGCAGGACGTCAGGGCAATGCAAGGAACACGGATTCTCATGGCATCGGAAAAGTGTGTGGCAAGCTGGGAGGGTTTTATGCCGGATAAAGTTACCCCCTGACCAGCCATTGGGAATCCCCCTGCGACCCCCTCAGCACAACGCTGTCCCTTGCAGTCACCGTGGTGATACCTTCTCTCCATGACCAACCCCCCGCACGAGCTCCCGATCGACTTCGGCTCCTTCCGCCAGCTTCCCGCACGACCGAAGCGGCGCCTCAGAAAGTGGACCGTGCTGTTCCTCGTGGTCTTCTTCGGCCTCATTCCCTGGCTGGTCGGAGCCGCCGCGGATTGGCTCTGGTTCAAGGAGCTTGGCTACCAGACGGTCTTCTGGACCGATCTCAACACGCGCGGCGCGCTGTTCGGGATCGGCGCGCTCATCACGTTTGCCTTCCTGTACGGCAACCTGCGACTCGCGCAGCGCGGACCCGTGACACAGCCGATCCTGCTCGCGAATCCCAGCGGTCCGCCGGTGGACCTGGTCGCCATCATCGGCAAGCTCGCGCTTCCCCTCGCGCTCGTCCTCTCGTTCCTGTTCGGGATCTCGCTCTCGGCGCTGTGGATGACGGTGCTCCAGGCAACGTATGGCGTGACCGTAGGCGCCACGGACCCGATCTTCGGCCGCGACATCGGCTACTATCTGTTCACGCTCCCGCTGGCATCGGCAGCGCTGAACGTGCTCGTCTCTCTCACCGTTCTTTCGCTGCTGGCCACCACGGCGATGTACTGGGTGCGTGGCGACCTGATCCTGCCCCCGCGCCGTCCCGCCGTGGAGCGGCCGGCGGCCTTCCACGTCGGCGGACTGCTCGCGCTCGCCTTTGTGCTCGTCGCGATCCGGCTGTGGGCGGTCAGCGTGCCGGGCCTGCTGTACTCCACTACGGGCCCGCTCTTCGGCGCGAGCTACACCGATACCCACGCCACCCTGCCCGCGCTCAACGTGTCGGCGATCGTCGCGCTGCTGTCGGCGGCGCTCGTGATCTGGGGCGTCGTGCGCGGCAAGCTCGTCTGGTTCGGCACGGTAGCGATCGCGCTGTACGTCGCTATCGCGCTGGTCGGGCGCGGGATATTTCCGCTGGCGATGCAGAAGCTGTTCGTCGCCCCGAACGAGCTCAACCGCGAGACGCCCTACCTCGGCCACCACATCAAGGCGACGCGGCAGGCGTGGGGGCTCGACCGAGTCGTCACGCGCGATCTGAGCGGCGAGGACCGCCTGACCATGGCGGACATCTCCGCCAATCCCGGGACCATCGAGAACGTGCGCCTGTGGGAGCGCGACCTCCTCGCGCAGACGTTCGGCTCGCTGCAGGAGATCAGGCTGTACTACGACTTCGTCCAGGTGGACGACGACCGGTACACGATCGACGGCCGCTACCGCCAGGTTCACCTCTCCGCGCGGGAAATGAACACGGGGCTCCTGCCCACGAAAACCTTCATCAACGAGCGGCTCACGTTCACCCACGGCATGGGGCTTACCATGGCCCCGGTGAATCAGGTCACGCAGGAAGGTCTCCCGGTCCTGTTCATCAAGGATCTCCCGCCCGTATCGGTCGTGTCCCTCAAGGTCACGCGCCCGCAGATCTACTTCGGCGAGCTGACCGAGAGCTACGCGTTCGTGAACACGGCGCAGCCCGAGTTCGACTACCCGTCGGGTGACCGGAACATCACCACCAACTACAAGGGCACCGGCGGGGTTCCGATCGGATCGTTCGCGAAGAAGCTGCTGTTCGCCTGGCACTTCCGGTCGCTCAAGCTATTGCTCTCGAACGACGTCAAGCCGGAGAGCCGCGTGATGTACGACCGCGACATCGCGGTGCGCGTGCGCAAGGCGCTGCCCTTCCTGACGTTCGACGGCGATCCGTACCTGGTGGTTACCGACGCGGGCGAGCTCAAGTGGTTCGTGGACGCGTACACCACGAGCAGCAACTACCCGTACTCGCAACCGCGCGCGGACGGCGTGAACTACATGCGCAACAGCGTCAAGCTCATCGTGGACGCGTACCATGGAAAGATCACGGCGTACGTGGCGGATCCCGCCGACCCGCTGATCCGCACTTACGGTCGCATCTTCGGCGGAATCTTCCAGCCGCTGACCGCCATGCCGGCGGATCTCCGGCGGCACTTGCGGTACCCGACCGACCTGTTCGAGGCGCAAACCTCGTTGTACGCTACGTATCACATGGTGGAGCCAAAAACGTTTTACAGTCGTGAAGACCAGTGGGCGATGCCGCGCGTGGAATCCGCCGCGGAGAGCGGCAACCCCTTCATGCGGCACATCATCATGCGTCTGCCCGAAGAGCAGGCGGCCGAGTACATCTACATGAGCCCGTTCACGCCGCGCGGGAAGGACAACCTCGCGTCCTGGATGGTCGCGCGGAACGACGGCGACCGGTACGGCGAGCTGCTCGTGTACCGCTTCCCCAAGCAGTCGCTCGTGTTCGGGCCGCGGCAGATCATGAACCGGATCAATCAGGACACCGAGATTTCGCGGCAGGTAACTCTCTGGGATCAGAGCGGCTCCGAGGTGATCAAGGGCGAGCTGCTGGTGATTCCGATCGAGGAGTCCCTGATCTACGTGCAGCCGCTGTACACCCGCGCGCGTGGCGGAACGATCCCCGAGATGAAGCGCGTGATCGTCGCGTACCAGAACCACGTGGTCATGGAGGAGACGCTCGAGCAGGGGCTCGCGCGGCTGTTCGGCGCCGAGGGTGATGCCCGGGCTGAGCGCGCGGGCCGGGACGTGTCCGGCGCCGCGGCGCCGGTCTCAGGCGGTCCGCCGGCCCCCATACCGGCGGCTCCGGCGCCCGCGGCGGCCTCAGGGACGCTCGCTCAGCGCGCGCAGCAGCACTACGATCGCGCGCTCGCCGCGCAGCGCGCGGGCGACTGGGCGACGTATGGCGAAGAGATCCGGCGTCTCGGAGAAGTGCTGCGGCAGATGCGGCAGTAGCGTCAATCGCGTCGGGCGCCGTCTCCACCGGGCGGTCCGTAGAACTCCTCGATGCACATCGTGGCCACCTGCGCCATGAGGTCGTTGCGCTGGCGCCGTACAGAGCGCATGCGCGGGCTGCGGCCCGCGGCTTCACGCGATGTGAAGTCCGTCCCGCTCCGCGCCGACCGCGGGCGGAATCATGAATTCGCCGAGCAGGAGCTCGTAGTCTTCCCGGATTCTGCCATAGCACTCGCACGCGATGTTCTCGAGACCCGTGCGATCGGTGATCGAGATCCGGCCGCGCCGGTACTTGATGAGCCCAGCATCCTGCAGCGACTGCGCGGCGACGGTCACGCCGGGTCGCCGCACGCCGAGCATGACGGCGAGAAACTCCTGCGTCAGCGGCAGCTCAGCGAAGTCCATCTGATCGTGCGTCGTAAG
The DNA here is from genome assembly GCA_937867645.1 of uncultured Gemmatimonadota bacterium. Classification (GTDB taxonomy): domain Bacteria; phylum Gemmatimonadota; class Gemmatimonadetes; order Gemmatimonadales; family Gemmatimonadaceae; genus JACDCY01. Next base: position 6,140 of record CALMKE010000184.1, read on the forward strand.
CAGCCACTTGGCGCAGCGCTGCTCCAGCGTGTGGAGCCGGTTGCATGCGACCTGGTGCCACGCCTGGTTCATGAGCGCGAGCGCGAACGTGTGCAAGATCCTCTTGAGCGAGGGGGCTCTGGAGATGACCGCGTCGAATTCGTCGGCGGGAATTCGCGTGGCTTCACCGGCGACCTGCACGAGCACGCGGAAGGGCTGAGTCCTGTAGCCGTGAAAGACTGGCAGGCCCACCATGCCTTCACGCCCGACGACGCCTACTTCAATGGTCGTCTTTCCCTCGGCCATGTCGTTCACGATCGACAACAGCCCGCTCTGCGGAAACCAGACGTACCGCATCGGCTCGCCGGGCTCGAC
>CALMKE010000185.1 GCA_937867645.1 uncultured Gemmatimonadota bacterium
TCTCTGTCACTGAACACCTCCCAGCCTCGCATATTAAGCGAAGCTATCTGGGTGTCCATCAAACCGGGTGAGCTCCAGGTCCGGCCCGTCCGGGCAATAGAAAGTCAGAAAACGGAATGCCAGGAGGCCAGATGTGATGGCTGACAGCCTGCTTATCTAACTTCTGGCCTCTCACATCTTGGATTCCGCTGCCACATCCCTGGAGCTAGTCAACCTGGCCGGGCTATCCGCGCCATGACCATCTGTACAAGCGGGCGCACGACCTCCGCATCCGACGTCACGTGCGCCCCGGGCAGCCAGATCAGCTCCTTGGGCTCGCGCGCCGCGTCAAACAGGGAGAGAACCGCCTGCTTCGGCAGACGCTCGTCGTCGGCGGCGTTGATCATGATGAACGGGCGCGGGCTGATGCGCCCGACCCACCGCGGGGGGGGGTGATGCGCGGTCCCGACATCGCGAGCGTTCCGATCGCTGCCGCGATGAAGCGCGGCGGCGCCGAGGGAATGATGTCGCGCAGGGCGTACTCCAGCGGCGTGAAGGTGCCGCCGGATCCGTGCAGCGTCCAGACGCGCGTTACCCGCGCATCCAGCGCGCTCGCGATGATGACGAACGGCACGCCCAGGCTCACTCCGATCGCCTCCACTTGGCTGCCGTCTACGTCGGGTCGGGCCAGCAAATCGTCAAGCGCGAGCAGCAGCGCGGCGGGCGTGTCGAAGAAGGCCTGTCGTATTCGCGGGATCGCGCGGATCACGCCCGTGCCCTTCGGTTTTGGATCGCCGGTGTACGGGTATGACAGCGCCACGGCCATGACGCCGCGCGTGTTCTCCAGCAGCCGCACCGCGTCCTGTCCCGTGTTTCGTCCGCCGAGCAGCAGAGCGAGCGGGAGCCGCGCGCCGGAGTCCGCGACGTGCTGCTTGGTGGTCATGCTGACCGTCAGCCCGCTGGTGCTGCGGAGGCGGACGACCTGCACGTAGTGCGAGTCGACGAGCTCGTGCGTCTCCTCGTGCGCGGCGGCGAGCGAGCCGCGGCGGTCCAGTATCGCCGGAGCCGGATCGCGCAGCAGCATCGCGCCGCCGGCGGCCGCGAGAACGACGAGGAAGAGAACGATCATGTCGGCCGCGCCGCGCCGCGGCGCGGGCGTACGTGCGCCTGCTTCACTTTCGCGCGCGCAGCTCGAAGCGGCAGGACGGGTTGCGGGTTCTGTCGCAGCGCTCGCGCACCGGCACTCCGATCACGGCGGAGAGCATCGTCTCGAGGATCTTGCACGTGTCGGGCTGCGTGCGCACGGCCGCCGAGAGCGGGCAGCCGCAGCTTCTGATGACGAGTGTCCCGTTCGATCTCTCGATCCTGGGCGCGCCGCCCCACGCGCTCAGCAGCTTCGCGGCGGACGCGACGCGCGCGGAAAGGGCGCCGCCACGCGGAACCTCCGCTCTCCGGGCCAGCTCCTTCCCGATTCTCCGCATCAGTCGCATCCGGTCGGCGCGGGACTGCGTCGCGCCGGCGGCATCCAGGGCCGCGATCAGCGCCGGCGCGTAGCCCGCGCAGAACAAACGCTCCGCCGCCGGATCAAACTCGTACAACACCGCCGGCTTGCCGGCCTTGCCGCTGCGTCTGCGGCTGTGGTGCCGGATCAACCCATCGGCTTCCAGTCCAGCGAGTTGCGCGCGTACGCCCTTCCCGGTGAGCGCCAGCTCGCGGGCGAGCTCGTCCGCGGTCATCGGCGTACAACGCAGCAGCTCGATGATCTGTCCCCGCGTAGTCATGCGGAAGCGTTCGCCGAATTCGGGCGGGAGGGCACGGTGCATGCAATTAGGGAAATAAAAGGTTCACAAATCCGCTAAATAACCGTCCGCAACGGGCGTGCTCTCCGAACTATAAGCGGCTGTTTCGCTCCTTCACCATCCTACAGGAGGCGGTATGAGGCAACGGATTCTCGGGCTCGCTCTGGCGGGAGCGGCGGTAGCGTGCGCGCCGATGACCACCGGAATGGCGACACCGCGGTCGGATCTCGGCACGAGCATGCGCCGCCTCTGGACCGAGCACGTCATCTGGACGCGGGGCTACATCGTCGCGGCCGTAGCCGGCGATCCCAGCGCCGATGCGCAGGCGGCGCGGCTGCTGCGGAACCAGGAGGACATCGGCAACGCTATCGTCCCGTTCTACGGCGCCGCGGCCGGACAGCAGCTCACCACGCGGCTCAAGGAGCACATCACGATCGCGGTCGACCTGGTCACCGCGGCCAAGGCGGGTAACACCACCGCGCAGAACGACGCCAACCGGAGATGGCGCGCCAACGCCGACCAGATCGCGACGTTCCTGAGCAACGCCAATCCGAACTGGCCGAAGCCGGTGCTCGCCGACATGCTCAACCGTCACCTTGATCTTACGACGCAGGAGGCGGTGGCGCGGCTGCAGAGGGACTGGAACGCCGACACGCGCGCGTTCGACGCGATCCTGACGCAGGCGCTGGAGATGGCGGACGCGCTGACGGCGGGGATTCAGAAGCAGTTCCCGGGACGCGCGTAGCCGTTCTCGAGCTCCCGGCAGCCTTCCCGGTGTTTCGTGAAGAACCAAAAAAAAGCTCCCGGTTCTGAGACCGGGAGCTCCTTTCGAATAAATCCTGCTGTCGAGCTACTTCGATCTCGCCGCGCAGGACACGATCGCGCCGTGCTCCCGTCCGGTGATCAGCCCTGCCTTCTTCCAGCCGTTCGACAGATCGGTTACCGCTCTGACGAACGCGCCGTGGTTGGCCGAAGAGGCGTACGCGTCGGCGATGAGATCGTTCGCCCACGTGCCCTGACCGATGTGCCAGTTCGCGACACCGGTGTTGCACGTACGAACTACGATTTCGGGGCCGGTATTCGAATTGTCGTGCCGGTCGGCATTGTCTCCGAAGCCGTCGCCGTCGGAATCGGCCGACTCGTTCGGGTCGTACGGGAAGGCATCCGGCCCGTTGTCAACGCCGTCACCGTCTATGTCGGGATCGCAAACGTCGCCGACGCCGTCGTTGTCGTAGTCCGCCTGGTCGGCATTGGAGACCGCGGGGCAGTTGTCCACGTCGTCGTTCACGCCGTCGCCATCACCATCCAGCGACCACCGCGTCGGGTCGAGGGGGAAAGCGTCCACGTCGTTGTTGTGACCGTCACCGTCGAGGTCGGGATTGAGCGGCGGGGGCGGGTTGGTCGTAGTCTCGAGCAGGAACTTGCCGCCCGCGGAGCCGCCACCGTCGAAAATGATGAATTGCAGAGTGTGCGTGCCGTTCAGCGTGAGTCCGTATGAGTTTGCGGCCAGGTTCGTCCCCTGCACGCCGACGAGCGTCCCGTCGAGGTAGATCCACGAACAGTTATCCGCCAGCAAGCGGATCACGAACGCGCCGTTCCCGGAGACCTGCGTCTGGTACTTCGTCCAGTTTTGCCCGCTGGGCCCCACCGAACCGAGACTGTTCCAGGCGTTGATCCATGGGGCAATGAAATAGTCGTAGGCCCACGGGTGACCTGAAAGGACGTAGGCGTTGTGCGGGTTCTGCCAGGCCGCGTTGGGACCGACCTGCGGCTGGTTGGTACAGATGGTCGTGGTCCAATTCGGATCCGCGACCGCCGGGATGATCGCATCCCACGTGGTCACATCCGACCCCGAGGTATAGACCTGGTGCGTGGATGTGTGGCTGAACGCGGGCCTGGCCGCAACGTCAGCGAGTGCGGGCTCGTTGGGCGCTTCCGCGCACGCTGCCAGCGCGACCAGCGCGGCGAGCGAAATGAGGTGGCGCGTGACGCGTGTGGCACCGGCATGCCATCGCCGGCCGTGAGGAGCTGCGAAGTCCATCTTTCCTCCGAGGGGTTGGTTCGTGATTCAGCGCGACCGGAACTGTCTCTGCGCTGAGCGAACGCCGAAGGTGAACGGTGGTCGTGAACCCCTTGTTATCGGCGCGTTAACGGAGCCGGCTGCCGGCAGAAAATCGCGCTATTTCTTCTCCGATTCCCGGCTTTCGGTCTCCCTGCCGTCGTCATGGGTGACCAGTGCGCGGTAATTGAGCCCCGCCGCGCCGCCGCCGTCCCACAAGGTCACTCGCAAGCGGTTGACACCGCTGGGATCCGGCAGGAAGGTCGTGGCGAAAGTCGTTGGGGGCCCGCCGTGGTTCCATGGCGCAAGTCGGTCCTGTTGCCGGCCGAATTCGATGCCATTGATCGCCACTATCGCCTGGTTGTCGGCAAGCACCGTGACGGTGATCGTTGCGGACACAGCATCGGCTGGAAGCGCGAACTGGTTCTCGTACGTGGCTGTCGAACAGCATGCGTATCCCGGCGGCTTGAGCGAGGCAGCGTCCGCGACCGGCGCGATGAAATGCGTGCCCGTGGCAGGGTCGGTATACGCGCTATGGGTGGGGATGACGTACGCGTCCTGCGGGAGACTCCCCTTCGGACAGAGAGGCCCGTCGCAGGCGACCAAACGATTGTTGGGGTCGCGGCCACCCACGGCAGCGCTGCCCGACGCGAGCACAAGGAAGTTTTCGGTCGGCCGCTGAGTCATCTTCGCTCCCAGAGCGCCGACCCCGACGAGGGCGAACGCGCCGGCGGCCCCGCCGAGCCACCGTACCCGCGCCGACGTAAGTTTTCTCGCTGGAGCGATTGCGCTCGGCGGCGCCAGCAAGGCGATGGCTTTAGGGGCAGTCCCCGAGAGCTCTTCGACGTCCAGCGCGTGGTCGGATGCCGCTGTCGCCGCCGGAAGCTGCGTCGGGCGTGGGTGTGCGCCGCCGGGCGGCGTGTTCCGGATCGACCAGACGAACTCCGCGATAGCGGGGTCGGGATCGAGCTCCAGGTGCGACCGAACGAGGCTCTCGTGCACGGCGGCGTGCTGGAGCGCTCCGGGGCGATCGCCGGCGGCAGTGAGCGCTTTGAGCAGGCCGAGCGCGACGCGCGAGCTGAACGGATCGGCCGCCGCCAGACGCCGGCGCCACGCCACCACTTCGTCGTGGCGCCCCGCGCTCTCCGCCTGTCGCGCGAGCGTATCGAGCGCGGCGCGGTACTCACGCTCCACCTGCTCGCGCTGGGCCTCGGCCCACTGGCAGAATTCCGGAGCGCCGCCGATCTGGAAGCCGTCGAGAAAGGGACCGCGATAGGCCGCGACCGCTTCGGCCGGAGCCCCTCCGGCGATGGCGTCGCGGAAAGTCAGCAGGTCAACGTTCACTTTCCTGCGATCGAGCTGAATCCCGCCGGCGGTTTCCGGGAGAAACAGGTCCTCGCCAAGGGTCCGGCGCAGGCCGTGGAGCGCCTGGCGCAAGCTGTTGCCGGCGCGGGCGGAGTCGCTCTCGGGCCAAAGGAACGCCATGATCTTTTCGCGGCTGATCGCGCGCGGTGAGGCGGTCGCGACGAGCGCAAGCAGCAGCATGGGATGGCGACGCGCGCGGACCGATATGGCGGGATCCGCATCGACGAAGTCGAGGCCGCCCAGTAGCTGCAGGGTGATTGTCATTGATGTAACGTCGTGCTGTTCGGCGGCGGGCGGTTGGCCTGGGCGGGGTAATCCGGAGCGGGCGCGGTCAAGGGCGGCAACGTTGTCACGAGCCGGCACGGGCGTCAAGTCGGGGAAAAGACTCTCCCGGCGAGAACGTAGACGGCGAGCGGCAGCAGCAGGGCGAAGAAAATGTTTAGCCAGATACCGGCGCGTACCATCGCAGGAACCGTGAGCGCGCCTGTGCCATACACAATTGCGTTCGGTGGGGTGGCGACCGGCAACATGAAGCCGCCGCTGGCCGCGAGCGCAGTGGTGAGCGTGAGCAGCACGGGATCCGCGCCGATCACGAGCGCCAGCGCGCCCGCTACCGGAAGAAACGCCGCGGCGGTTGCCGTATTGCTCGCCAGCTCCGACAGGAGAACGATCGCGGCGGTGACCGTCAGCAGCACGGCGAAGATCGGCAGCCCTCCGAGCGCGCCCAGCGCTCCGCCAATCCACGCGGAGAGCCCTGTTTGCTGGATCGCGGCGGCGAGCGAAAGCCCGCCTCCGAACAGGATCAGCACCGACCATGGCAGCCCCTCGGCCTCCTTCCAGGTCAGCGCCGCGCGCATGGGACGCACCGTCAGCGGGACGACGAACATGAGCAGAGCGCCGACGATGGCAATTCCCGCATCGCTGAGCGCCGGCACCCATGTGTCGAGAATCGGACGCGTTATCCAGGCGGCCGCGGTGAGCGCGGTGATCGTTCCGACCGCCCATTCCGCGCGCGACATCGGGCCGATCGCGAGGCGCTCCTTCTCCAGCATCGCCGCCCCGCCCGCGATCGGCTCGGATCCGAGCCGGTACAGGAGCCGGGTCAGCAGGAGCCACGCGAACGGCAGCGCGATGACGACGAGCGGTACGCCAACCAGCATCCAGTCGAGGAATCCGATCTCCACGTTGTACGTCTGCCGCATGAAACCGGCGAACAACGCGTTCGGCGGAGTCCCGATCAGCGTGCCCAGCCCGCCAATGCTCGCCGCGTATGCCACGCCGAGGAGCAGCGCTGCGTCGAACGCGCGACCGGGCGACCGGGAGCGATCGCCGTCCCCGCCGCCCGCGAGCGCGATGACCGATGTGGCCATCGGCAGCATCATTACGACGGTCGCCGTGTTGCTCACCCACATGCTTATGAACGCGGTCGCGATCATGAAGCCGAGAATGAGATTGGCGGGCCGCGTGCCGACGACTCGCAGGATGGTCAGTGCCATGCGCCGGTGCAGTCCGCAACTCTCGAGCGCCTTCGCGATGAGGAAGCCGCCGAGGAAGAGATAGATCACCTCGTTCGCGTAGGGCGCGGTCGTGGCCGTGATCGTGGCGATGCCGAGCAGCGGGAAGAGCACGATCGGCAGCAGCGCCGTGGCCGGAATGGGGATCGCCTCCGTGATCCACCAGATCGCCATGAGCGCGCCGACCCCTGCGGTCCGCCATGCCACGATCGTCATGCCCTCCGGCGGCGCCGTGAGCAACATCGCGGCCAGCGCCAGCGGCCCCGCTACGAGGCCGAAGCGCGCCCGTACGTCCGTGCCGTCGTTCATCCCGCCAGTGCGATTCCCACCACGCCCACGACCGCCACGAGCAACGCGCCCGGCAAGGCGAATCTGATCCAGCGCCCGTAGCCGACCTTGGCGCTGAGCAACATCGCGAGCAGAGCCCCGTTGGTCGGGGTGAGCATGTCCATCAGTCCGGCGCCGGTTTGATAGGCGATGACGGCCGCGTCGCGGCTGATGCCGAGCAGATCGGAGAGGGGAGCCATGATCGGCATCGTGAGCACCGCCTGCCCGCTCACCGACGGCACGGGAACGTGCAGCAGAGCTTGCACCGGAATCATGAGCAGCGCGGCGCCCAGCCCTGGAACGTTCGCCAGCGGGGTGGCGAGGCCGTACACGATCGTGTCGATCACGCGGCCATCCGTGAACACGATGCTGATCGCCCGCGCGACTCCCACGAACAGCGCCGCTCCAACCATCGCTTCCATCCCTCTGAGTAATGCGGCGGCGGTCGAGTTGAGGCTCATGCCGGCCACGATTCCCACGGCGAAGCCGGCGACGAGAAACAGCGCCGACAGCTCGTTGAATCCCCAGTCGTATCTCACCACGCCCACGACGTACGGGATGAATGGCACGATCACGATGGCCAGCAGAACGACATCGCGGAAGGTGGCGCGATCGGTTGGCGCAGCGGTCACTTCTGCGGGGATCTCGTCGCGCGACGCCATGGCGAGCGTCCATGCGATCCACACCGCCACGGCCCCCGCAAAAAGGCTGAAGCGCAGCACGGGAAGCGACAGCGGGGGCAGCTCGGCGAAGCGGAGCGCAATTCCCGTCTGGAACGGATTGGTCGGCCCGAACGCCGAGCCGACGGCGGCGGCGCCCACGCTCATCCCCAGCGCTGTGAGCGGGCCGAAGCCCAGCCCCTGGCTCAACACCACCAGGACCGGAATCAGCGGGATTATCTCCTCCTGCATGTTCTCCAGCGCCCCCAGAACCGCGAAGGCCAGACACAGGGCGATCACGACGGTTCGGGGTCGGCGGGTGCGGCCCACGAGCGAGCCGACCAGTCGGCGCAGGGCGCCGGTCGTGTCGAGCAGCGCGAACGCGCCTCCGACGAAGAGAATCACGACGATCACGTCGGCGCCCGCGACGATTCCCCGCGGCACAGCGAGCACCGCGGCTTTCACTCCGACCGGCGCCGCCGCGGTGGGGGCGTACGTTCCGGCGACGACGACTTCGCGTCCCGTCGCGGGGTCGGTGCGCCGCTCGTAGGCGCCGGCAGGCAAGATCCACGTCAGGATCGCCGCGACACCCACTGCTGACAGCAGGAGGACCAGTGGGTGCGGTAACCGGAGTCCTGTCCGCGGTGCCGGTGGGGCCGTCGAGGGTGTCATGCGCGGGCTGGGTGAGCGCGGATCAGCCGGAGCGCCTGAAGTACAACCGGTACCGTCCGTCCTTCACCTTCCGAATCATTGATGCCTCCGCTATCGGTTCGCGCCGGGTATGTCAGTTCCCGGCGGAGTTGCCGAATCTCGGGTTGACCACGTTGTTGTAGATCGAGCCAAAGGTGTACGACAGCCCCGCCCCGACGAAGTACTGGTACGACGTGGCGAGCTGGCGCCGGCGCAGCAGCACCTCCTCATCCGTCGCGCCCCCCTTGGCCAGGTACAGCTGGTCGCGCAGGAGCGACACGTAGCCGAACAGGTTCAGGCTCAACCCGCGAAATAATCTGACATCGAACTCCGGATTCAGCTGCAGCTGATTCTTCTTGGGATCGTCGAGCAGGGCGCGGCCCTCGAGCGCGATGCTGACCGACCCCCAGGGCTGGCGCGTGTCGAGCGACGCAAGCAGGGAGTGATCGCCGCGGGTCTCCCGGATCTTCTCGAAGATCGTGGTGTCCTCGTACCGGTAGTGGGTCGCGCCGACGGCGTACTGGAGGCGGAGCTGCCGCCGGGTGGATTCGGAGTAGGGATAAATGTTGTACTCGACCGCGGGCGCGAAGCGAAACGCGAGCTTCATGTTCTGATAGGTGGACGCGGAGATGGACGAGCGCTGCCCCGCCGACCAGTGCGGTCCGAGACTCTTCACGAGGAGCTCACGAATGCCGTAGCCGTGCGAATAGCTGTTGAACTTCGTCCCGTCCTGGAAGGTGAAGTTGTTCTCGCCATAGTTGCCGTCGAGCGAGACGTTCGCCTTCCACGCCGGCGAGATGCGATTCGCGGACACGGATCCGTTCACATTGATCGACCGGGAGCTTTCCTCCCCGTTCAGGTAGGTGTTCGCGCGGGTGCGAAAAACCCACAGGTTCCACTTGTCGCGCGCGGGCGCGGCGCCGGCGCCCGTTCCTGCCGGGGCCGCGTACGTGATCGTCAGACGCTCGCTTCCCGGGCGGCGCGCGACGTAGCGCACGAGGCCGCGCTTGAGCGCTTCGGTGACGACGCGCCGGCGGCGGTCCTGCGAGTCGGATTCGGGCGACACCGTGACGATGGTGTCCGAGAGACTCGCGAATTCCTTCAAGCCGATGAACGTCAGCGTGAACTCGCGCGCGTTGGCGGCGGTGGATCTGGTGGTGACGAGCACGTGCACGTCGGCATCCGCCCTGTCACGCACGTGGTCCACCCACGGGATTTCCGTACGGGTGAACGCCATGTCGCATTCGTATTTGCAGTCCAGGAATAGCCGTATCGGCCGGGCCGCGTCCTGCGCGTCCGTTTCTGACGGGAGGGCGAGCAAAGTCGCCGCGAGGAATGCGACGGCGCGCCACGCCGGGCCCGCGCCTTGGAGAAAAAGGGGAATTGGCATCGGCCAATCTCGCCGCTCTTCGGCCGAAGCGCACGTGAAATCTTCTCAATCTCCCAACCAGGGACGGAGGTTCGCGGTCTACCGGACATGATCCTGGTCCCATCCTCCATAACTTGCGGCGGGGAGGCGGCCGACGGCGGCTGGTCAGGGAGTCGCGCGAGCCGGCGCCAGGCGCTCTGCCAGGTCGATCAGCTCGGAGCGCGGACGTGCGACGCTACGCGGTCCTCCTTGTGCTCGCTGATGGGGCCGATCGTCTTCCGGAGGAGGATCTCGGAATGACCCCGGACGATGAAGTCGGAAAGCTCGCCAACCACGCCATAACCTCTGCGCTCATACAGCGAGCGAGCGCGCGGGTTGAACGACGAGACGCACATGAAGACGTTCGGCGATTCCTGCCAGATGCGCTCCTCGGCGAAAGCCAGAAGCGCGGAGCCGATGCCGCGACCTCGAGCCTCCGTCTTCACGGCAATATTATGCACGTATCCGACAAACGCGCCCGCCATCATGATCACGACGAATCCCAGCGGTTCGTCACCGGAGAACGCGGCGTACACCTCGCGGTCGGAGCAATTCAGCCTGGCCCGGATTTCGTCGTAGGACCGGCGCAGCGTAAGCCACGGCTCGGAGCTCGCCATGATCGTCGCACATTCGTGGATGTGGGCGTCCGACTCCACCCGTCGAATGACGATGTCAGGCATGAGTCAAATGGGCGCGGCGGGGGTGAGGACTGGCGCGTCCCAGGTCAGCCGGCGAACACCTCGCGTAGCTTCTCCGCCGCCCACGCCAGATCCTCGCGCTCCACCACCAGCGGTGGCGCGATGCGGATCACCTTGTCGTGCGTCTCCTTGCACAGCATCCCCAGATCCTTGAGCGCCTCGCAGTACTTGCGCGCGGG
>CALMKE010000186.1 GCA_937867645.1 uncultured Gemmatimonadota bacterium
ACGACGACCGCCGCGGCCGCGTGGTCCTGCGTCGAGAAGATGTTGCACGACACCCAGCGCACGTCGGCGCCGAGCGCGGCCAGCGTCTCGATGAGAACGGCGGTCTGCACGGTCATGTGCAGCGAGCCCATGATGCGCGCGCCCGCGAGCGGCTGCGCCGCCGCGAACTCCTCGCGGATGGACATGAGGCCGGGCATCTCCTGCTCGGCGAGCCGGATCTCCTTGCGGCCGAATTCGGCGAGCGAGAGGTCGCGGACTTTGAAATTCAATGACGTCGTCGGCTCTGCTAGTGCTGTCACGGTCGAAAACCCTGGTAGAATGTTGAGACTGCTATTGGCTATTAGCTGTTGGCTGTTGGCTTGAGGCGGAACGACAGGGCGGAACTGCGGAGCTTTTGGCCAACAGCCAATAGCCAACAGCCAATAGCTCCCTCATGCTGTCTTCGGAAACGGTATTGCATCGTCGCCGTCCGCCGCGGCGACGGTCATGCGGGCCGCGTAGCCAGCCAGCGGCGCGGCCTCCGGTACCCGCGCGGACGCGGAGAAGAGCGCCGGTCCCTTGGCCTCGGCGTCCGCCGGCAGGGCGTGATAGCGAATGCCTTCCAGCTGCTCGGCCGTGAACCATTCCGCGACCGTTTCCTCGCCGAACCCCTGCCACACGTGTCCCATCGTTTGCCGGTACTCGGCATGATCGTGCGGCATCATGTCCACGACGAGGATCCTCCCGCCGGGACGCACGACGCGCGCGGCCTCGGCGATGGCGAGCGCGGGCTCGGGCAGATAGTGCAGCACCAGAAAGAGGAGGGCCGCATCCAGCGAGCCGTCCGCGAGCGGCAGATTTTCCAGCTCGCCGCGGCGGAGGTGGACGTTGCGAACGCCACTCAGCCGCTTCTTCGCCGAGCCGAGCATCGCGTCGGATGAGTCGATCGCGACGACGCGCTCCACGAATGGCGCGAGCGCCTCGGTGAGCTGGCCGGTGCCGCAGCCCAGATCGCCAACCGTCCAGCGGTCGTCCACCAGCCCCATCAGGCCGATGAGATCGGAGCGCCGTCCGAACATCTCGGTGCGCAGCCGGTCCCACTCGGCCGCCGCGCCCGAGAAAAACTCGTGGCTCCGCTCGCGGCGGCGGAGCAGCACGGATTCGAGGCGGTGCGCGTCCTGGTCGGCGGCGGCACTGTCCGAGATCTGCTCGCGCACGATCCGCCACAGTCGCTGCGCGCCCGGATCCACGCGGTCGCGCGACATGCGGTAGTACCGGCTCGTCCCTTCCTGCCGCGAGCCCACGAGCCCTTCGTCGGCCAGCACCTTGAGATGCCGGCTGACGGTGGACTGCGGCAGCTGCAGCACGGCGCACAGCTCCGACACCGTGCACTCGTGGCGCTCCAGGACGAGCAACAGCCGGCTCCGGGTGGAGTCGGCCAGTGCCGTCATGCGGTCGAGAATCGCGAAGTCTGATAGCATCCGTATATCCGGATGAAAGATTACATAATGTGCCCCTCAGGTCAACCGGTACCTGCGTTTTCCACATGCCGAGGGGCGAGCTGTCGAAAGAATCAACTGTACGGTTGGTCCTGGACCACTTAACTTGATATGCTATGCCACTTTCCGGCTCGTCACAGGCCATCGCGGGCGGCTCGCCCAGGGCCGGTGATGGCGCGGAATCGGGGTACACCGGGTTAGCCGCGAGACTCGGCGAAATCCGGGGGCGGGTCGAAGCGGCGGGGTCGCGAGGCGGCCGGAGTCAGACGGTTCGAATCGTGGCGGTTACAAAGACGCACGGGGCCGACGCGGTCGCGGCGGTCGCGCGGGCCGGGATCAGCGACGTTGGCGAGAACCGGGTGCAGGAAGCGATCGCGAAGATGGGGCAGACCGACGTCGCCGTTCGCTGGCATCTGATCGGGCATCTGCAGCGCAACAAGGTGCGCGAGGCCGCGCGCTTCGCATTGATACACTCGCTCGACAGCGAGCGTCTGGCGGAGGCGCTGGATCGCGAGGCGCTGCGCCTCGGGCGCGCGTTCGAGGTGCTGGTGCAGGTGAACGCTTCCGGCGAAGCGTCGAAGGGCGGGTTCGGTACCGCCGACGTCCCGCGCATCGCGGAGCGGCTGCGCTCGATGCGGGGGCTGAAGGTGACGGGCGCGATGACGATGGCGGCGTTGGGCGCGAGCGAGCCGGAGCTGCGCGCGTCGTTCGCTCGGGCGCGGTCGGCGCGCGAAGTGTTGGCGGAGGCCGGGCATCCGGCCGCCGAGCTGTCCATGGGGATGTCGCAGGATTACGAGATCGCGGTCGAAGAAGGCGCTACCTTGGTGCGCCTCGGGACCATTCTGTTCGGAGCAAGGGAGACGCAATGATTGACGAAGCCTTCCATCTTACGCCGCTGGACGTACGTCGCTACGACTTCGGCCGCGCGTTTCGCGGGTACGATCCCGCGCGCGTGGATCAGTTCCGCGACCAGGTAGCCGAGGAGATGGAGCGACTCGCGCGCATCAACCAGGACCTGGACGCGAAAGCGCGCAGCTTTCACGAGCAGCTCCGTTCCTTCCGCGAGCGCGACAAGGCGTTGAACGACGCGCTCGTATCCGCCCAGCAGCTGCGCGCGGAGATGCGCGAGCAGGCGGAGCGCGAGGCGCAGCTGATCGTGCGCGAGGCGCACCAGGAAGCGGACAAGCTCGTGGACATGGGGAAGGCGGAGCTCAAGAAGCTGGAAGACGAGGTGGAAGCGCTGGCGCGGTCGCAGCGCGCCTTCATCGCGCAGATGCGCGGGCTCATAGCGCGGCAGATGTCGGAGATCGACGCGGCCGATGGTCCGATCGCCGGCGTATCCCGCAAGACCGGCACAGAACAAGGGTGAGCCAGGCGGCGACTGACGCGCGTCCGGCTCCGGTCGGACGCGGTCCGGCATTGCGGTACCGCCAGATCCCGCCCGATCTGTCTCCCGACGATCTCGAGCGGGAGCTGCTCGCGCGCTGGGCGGAGGAGAAGCTGTTCGAGCAGACGCTCGCGGCGAGCGAGGGACGGCCCGAGTTCGTCTTCTTCGAGGGGCCGCCGACGGCCAACGGCCGCCCCGGCATCCACCACGTGTTCGCGCGCACCATGAAGGACCTGTTCTGCCGCCACCGCGCGATGCGCGGCTTTCACGTGGCGCGCAAGGCGGGCTGGGACACGCACGGCCTGCCCGTGGAGATCGAGGTCGAGAAGCAGCTCGGCATCAGCGGCAAGCAGGACATCGAGCGCATCGGCGTCGAGAAGTTCAACCAGCTCTGCCGCGAGAGCGTGTTCAGGTATCGCGACGACTGGCAGCGGATGAGCGAGCGGATCGCGTTCTGGCTCGACTACGACGACGCGTACGCGACGTACACCAACGACTACGTCGAGAGCGTGTGGTGGGCGCTCAAGACGCTGCACGAGCGCAAGCTGCTGTACCTCGGTCACAAGATCCTGCCGTACTGCCCGCGCTGCGGGACGTCGCTGTCCAGCCACGAGGTCGCGCAGGGCTACAAGGACGTCAGCGATCCGAGCGTGTACGTCGCGCTCGATCTCGTGGACGCCGGCGCCACGCGCCGCCGACTGCTCGTCTGGACCACGACGCCGTGGACGCTGGTGTCGAACGTGGCGCTCGCCGTGAGCCCGGCCATCGAGTACGTGGAGCTGCGCAAGATCGGCGGCAAGACGGATGAGACGATCATCCTCGCGGGCTCCCGCGCGGAAGCCGTGCTCGGCGGGGACTACCGCGACCGGTGGGAGAGCGTCGCGATGTTCGACGGCACCGCGCTGGCCGGAAAGCGGTACCGCCGGCCGCTCGACTGGGTGAAGTTCGAGGACGGCGGCGGGGAGCACGAGGTGATCGTCGCCGAATCGTTCGTCAGCGCCGAGGACGGCAGCGGCATCGTGCACATGGCGCCGGCGTTCGGCGCGGACGATTACGCGGCGGGCACGCGACACAAGCTCGCGTTCCTGCAGCCGGTGACCGGCCGCGGCGAGTTCAGCGCGGACGTGCCGGTGGTGGGCGGCGTGTTCGTGAAGGACGCGGACGCGAAGATCATCGAGGAGCTTCGCGCGCGCGGCGTCCTCTGGAAAGCCGGGAAGCTGGAGCACGCGTATCCGCACTGCTGGCGGTGCGACACGCCGCTGCTATACTACGCGCGCACGTCCTGGTTCATTCGCACCAGCTCGTACAAGGACGCGATGCTCACGCGCAACGCGCGCGTGGACTGGCACCCGCCCGAGATCGGCGAGGGCCGGTTCGGCGAGTGGCTGGTGAACAACATCGATTGGGCCATTTCGCGCGACCGCTACTGGGGAACGCCGCTGCCGCTGTGGGTGTGCGACGCGGATCCGAAGCACGTCGAAGCCGTCGGCGGCTACGCGGAGCTCGCGCTGAAGTGGGGGAAGGACCTGCCGGCCGACTTCGATCCGCACAAGCCGTACATAGACAGGTACACCTGGAAATGCGCGAGCTGCGCCGGCTCCATGGTGCGCGTGTCCGAGGTGATCGACGCGTGGTTCGACTCGGGCTCGATGCCGTTCGCGCAGTGGCACTATCCGTTCGAGAACCGCGACATGGTCGCGCGCTACTACCCAGGCGACTTCATCGCCGAGGGGCAGGACCAGACCCGCGGCTGGTTCTATTCGCTGCTCGCGATCGCGACGGGCCTTGGCGACGCGCTGCCGAACAACCTGCTGGAGCACGAAGCGGTGACCAATCAGGGGGTCAACACCGCGCCGTACCGCTCCGTGGTGGTGAACGGAGTGCTGCTGGACGCGAAGGGCGAGAAGATGTCGAAGCGGCTTGGCAACATCGTCAACCCCGATGATCTCCTGCCGGTTCACGGCGCGGACGCGGTGCGGCTCTCGCTCATCGCCGCCAGCCAGGTGTGGATGCCGCGAAATTTCGATGAGACCGCCATCCGGGAAACGGCGGGCCGCTTCCTCATCACGCTCAGGAGCATGTATTCGGGGATCTTCGCCGAGTACGCCAACTTCGGGTGGGCGCCCGGGGACACCGATCCCGCGCCGTCCGAGCGCCCGCCGAGCGACCGGTGGGTGCTGTCACGCCTCGCGACGGTGGAGCGCGAGACCGACGCGCTGCTCGAGCGGTACGAGTCCATGCTGGCGCTGCGCGGGCTGATGGAGTTCCTGACGGACGACGTGTCCAACTGGTACGTGCGGCGGAACCGCCACCGTTTCTATGACGTGGACTCGCCGGACAACAAGGCGGCGTTCGCCACGCTGCACGAGGTGCTCGCGGTGTCCTGCCGCCTGCTGGCGCCGTTCGCCCCGTTCGTGTCCGACTGGATCCACCGGGAGCTTACGGGGGAGTCCGTGCATCTGTCGCCATACGTACGTCCCAGCCCGGGCGAAGTGGATATCTTTCTGGAGCGCGGAATGGAGGCGGTGCGGAAGCTCGCTACGCTGGGCCGCGCCGCGCGCGAGGAGGCGGGTGTGCGCGTGAGGCAGCCGCTGGCGAAGGTGGTTTGCGTGGTGCCGGACTCGGTGGGGGAGGCGGTCGGGCCGCTCGTCCCTCTGCTCGAGTCCGAGCTGAACGTGAAGTCGGTGGAGTTCGTGTCTTCGGCCGACACGCTGGTGCGGCTCGAGGCCAAGCCGAATTTCCGCTCCATGGGCAAGAAGTTCGGGAAAAGCACGCCGGCCGCGGCGCAGGCGGTCACGGCTCTGAGCGGCGGCGCGCTGCGGGAGTTCGAGCGCGGGTCGCCGCTGCGCATTTCGGTGGGAGACGAATCGCACGCGTTGGACGCGGAGGATCTCACGATCATCCGGCGGGCGTCGGGCGAGATGGTGGTGAAGGAGGAAGGCTCGTATTTCGCGGCGATCGACGCGACGGTGACGCCGGAGCTGCGCGCGGAAGGGCTGGCACGGGAGCTGGTGAGCAGGGTACAACGCTTGCGAAAGGAAGCGGGGCTGGCGGTAAGCGATCGCATCTCGGTCGCGGTTTGGGGGGATCCGGAGCTGGAGGCCGCGGTTGCGGCGCACCGCGAATGGATCGCCGATGAAGTACTGGCGCGGGAGCTCGCAATCGGCGGGACCGCCTCACGGAACGCGGCTAAGGAGGTAGACCTCGACGGGGTCACCGCACATGTCGCCTTGAAGAGGGCAGGATAGAGAATGGGAACTGCAGCTGGCAGCAGCGAGAAGAAGCCGAAGGCGATGAACAAGAAGATGCTCTCCCACTTCGAGAAGCGGCTTCTCGAAGAGCGCAAGCGCGTGCTGCGCGAGCTGGGGCACTACGACGAGACTTTCGGATCCACCGAGCAGGGCGCCGACGGCGACCTGAGCTCCTATTCGTTCCACATGGCGGACCAGGGCACGGACGCCATGGAGCGGGAGAAGGCCTTCCTCTTCGCGAGCCAGGAGGGACGGTTCCTCTGGCACATAGACGAGGCGCTGCGCCGCCTGTACCGCTCGCCGGAGACGTTCGGCAAGTGCCACAACTGCGGCAACGACATCGGGTACGACCGCCTGGACGCGCTGCCGCACGCGCGTTTCTGCATCGAGTGCAAGCAACGCGAAGAAGATGGCAAACGACAGGCGTAACGCCCCGCTGTTCTGGTCGGTGATCGTCGGTGTCGTGCTCGCCGACATCGTCACCAAGGCGATCGCCGTGTACGCGCTTGTTCCCGCGCGGATTCCGCGTCAGGTGATCGGCGAATATCTCCGCTTCACCCTCGTGTACAATCCGGGCGCCGCCTTCGGGCTGCGCCTGGGCGACTATTCGCGCTGGATATTCACGGCTCTCACGATCGGGGCGCTGTACATCCTCGCGCGCCTGTACCGCACCACGCGGCCGGACGACTGGCCGCGCACGCTCGCGCTCGGGCTGGTGTGCGCCGGCGCCATCGGCAACCTCATCGATCGCCTGCGCTCGCCGCTCGGCGTCGTGGATTTCATCGACGTCGGGATCGGACCCGACCTGCGCTGGTGGACGTTCAACCTCGCGGACATTGCGGTGAGCACGGGAGCTTTCCTGCTCGCCTGGGTTCTCTGGGGAGAGGAGAAGGCGGAAGGAGTCGCCGCATCGCAGGTCAGCAGCAAGCCGAACGAGTTCTAGCGCGGGTGACGCGCCACACCTTCGTGGCCGGCGCCGGCGACGACCTCCGGCTCGACACACTCGTTGCCCGGCGGCTCGACCTCTCGCGCACCGCCGCCGCGACGCTCATCGCCAACGGCAACGTCACGATCGCGGGCCGCCGCGAGAAGGCCAGCTTCCGGCCGCAGCCCGGCGACAGCATCGAAGTCGAGATTCCTCCGCCGGAGACGCGCGAGATACTGGGCGAGAAGATCGATCTCGCCGTGGTGCACGAGGACGACTCGGTGCTCGTCGTGGACAAGCCCGCCGGGATGGTCGTGCATCCCGCGCCCGGCAACTGGAGCGGCACGCTGGTCAACGCGCTGCTCGGGCGGGAGGGCCGCGACGCCGACGGAGTCGCGGACCGCGCGGGGATCGTGCACCGGCTCGACAAGGAGACGTCGGGCCTTCTGGTCGTCGCGAAGACGGAGCGATCGCAGCGCCTGCTGGGCGCCGCGATCGCCGAGCATCGCGTGACGCGCCGCTACGCCGTGATGGTCTGGGGGCATCTCGACAGCGACCGGCTCACCGTGGACCGTCCGATCGCGCGCGACCCGAACGACCGCAAGCGGATGGCGATCGTCTCCACCGGCCGCGCGGCCCGCACCGATTTCGTCCGCCTCGCGCGGTACGGCGCCGGCGACCTGCTGCGCGCGCAGCTGCACACGGGCCGTACGCACCAGATCAGGGTGCACCTCGCGTCGGTGGGGAAGCCCGTGATGGGAGACGACGTTTACGGCGGAGGCGGCGGGCGCAAGCTGGCCGCGCTGCCGCCCAGGCGGCACTTCCTGCACGCTGCCTGGTTGCGCTTCCGGCACCCTGAGACCGGCGAGCTGCTGGACCTGCGATCGCCGCTGCCGCCGGAGCTGCACCGCTCGCTCGCGGCCATCGCCGAGGACCCCGGGATCCTCGGGATCGCGGACCCGCTCGCGGACCTGGGCTTCTACGCGGAGGCGGAATGAGGCCGGCTCGCGTTCAAAGTTGTATTCTTGAGACAGCACCCTGTTGCGGCCGCGACCAGGGCCGCACCAGTTCCCGCCAGCGAGGGATGCCGGATGCCCATCGTTAACTACGCGGCGCGCGAGATAACGTGCAAGATCGTGTATTGCGGTCCGGGCAGGTCTGGGAAGACGAGCAACCTGCTGCACGTGTACAGCGAGCTTCCCGAAGACCGGAAGGGGAAGATGATGTCGCTCGCGACCGAAGCCGACCGCGAGCTGTTCTTCGATTTCCTCCCGATCGATCTCGGCAAGATCGCCGACTTCAATACGCGGCTGCAGCTGTACACCGTCCCCGGCCAGGTGTTTTACGAAGCGACGCGCCGTCTCGTCCTGGAGGGAGCGGACGGCGTGGTGTTCGTCGCCGACAGCCAGGCCAGGCAGCTGGAGGACAACATCGAGTCGCTGCAGGATCTGCACGCCAATCTGGCGTCGCACGGCGTGGATCCGCGCAACCTTCCGATCGTAATGCAGTACAACAAGCGCGACCTTCCGCCGAGCGACATCATGCCCGTGGACGATCTCGACGACATCCTGAACTTCAGAGGCGTGCCGTCCTTTCCCGCTGACGCGATCAAGGGCACGGGCGTGTTCGAGTCGCTGCGCGCGATCTCCCAGCTCGTCTTCCAGCGGCTGGATTCCAGCAACGGCGCGAAGTGAAATCAAAACCGCCGGGCAAAGGGGACAAAGCCGGGCCGCCGGCTGCCGCATCCGCGGGCAACGGCGCCGGCGGGGGCGAGTTCGACCTCTTTCTCGCCGAGCTCGCGAGCGCGGTAACGGAGCGGGTCAAAGCGCTCAACCCGAAGACGACCGCCCAGCCCGACCCCGTCTTCTTCGACGAGACAAAGACCGTCATCGAGTGGCCCGAGCTCAGCGCGTACGTGATCGAGGAGCTTCGCTAAGTGGCCATCAGGGGAAGCCTGCGCGAGGCGAGCCTGCCGGACGTCCTCCAGCTGCTGTCCATGGGGAACAAGGTCGGGCTGCTCACGATAGACCGCGGCGACCAGGTTGGTCGGATCTACTTCGAGAACGGCAGGATCGCGTACGCGGAGATCGAGCACCGCGCGCTCACGGCCGAGGAAGCCGTGTATCTGATGTTCACGTGGGACGACGGTGCGTTCAACTTCGCGCCGAACATCCAGCCGCCCGAAGGCGTGCCGGTTACGTCCATCGATCCTCAGTCGGTACTGCTGGAGGGCGCTCGCCGCGTGGACGAATGGGCGGTCGTGGAAAAGAAGATCCACAGCTTCGACCTCGTGTTCGCGCTGGAGCGGCAGGAGCTGCTGCGCACCAAGCTCGAGCTGACGCCGGAACAGCAGGCGCTGCTGCCGCTCATAGACGGCCACCGCGACGTAGCCGCGCTGATCGAGGAATCCGGGCTCGGCGAGTTCGTGGTCGGGAAGGAGCTGTACGGACTGATCACGGCCGGGTTCGTGGTCGAGGTGGGGCGCACGGGCGCCATGACCAAGCCCGTCGAAGGACCCGACATCGACGAGCACCGCAACCTTGGCATGGCCTTCTTCCGCGCCGCGATGCACGACGAGGCGATGGCCGAGTTCACGCGCGTGCTGGAGCTCAAGGAAGACGACGCGCCCGCCGCGTTCTACATCGGACTCATCTCGATCGCGCGCCG
>CALMKE010000187.1 GCA_937867645.1 uncultured Gemmatimonadota bacterium
AGCACGGCTGTGCGACTCGATCGCCCTTCGGCTTTCCTGCTTCGCATGCGTGCCCTTTTTGGTCTGGGGTTGAGAGCTGATATAGTCACGTTTCTGCTCCGCAAACGAGATCCGCAGGAGTATTCAGACGCCGGTGAGATCGCCCGCGCTCTCGGTTACAATCGCACCGCGGTCAAACGTACGCTGGACGTGCTTGGAGCGGCGGGAGTAGTAATTGTGACAGAGGGAGCCGATCCGGGCTATGCGATCGGCTGGACTAGAGCTTACAACCTGTTGGCTCGAGAGATTAGTCAGTTGCCACACTGGAAATACGCGCACCAGACTTTCCTTTGGGTGATCGCCTTGCTCGACAATCGCAAAGAACTGTCAGCGGGCCCGGAATTCCTGCACGACCTGGTATTGCGTCGTTTGCTCCGCGACCACGTGCAATTCCTGACTGCCCAAGCTGAGCTCTTCGATCATTCGGAGATTCGAGGAACGCTTTCGCTCGAAGCGGTAGCCGGGGCGACGAGCTCATGGCTCAAGGCCTTCTAAAGGTGCTTGCTCGACAGCGTGGCGTTGGCGGAGCTTCGGCGAGCCCGGGAGCTTTCGCAACAGACGCTGGCTGCTGCCATGGAGGTTTCCCAGCCGGAGATATCCAAGCTGGAGAAACGCACCGATACCTACGTCAGCACGCTTCGAAAATACATCGAGGCGTTAGGTGGTTCGTTGGAGATCGTGGCCCACTTTCCCGAGGGAAACGTGCGCATCACGCAGTTCGCCGATCTCGAGGACAAGCGGGCCTAGCTCGGTACCAGGCTTATGCGACACGCTGAGGTCGCGACTCGCATGCGGTTATGTTCGACTACCCTCCGAGCCCCAGCGCCAGCGTAAACCGCGGCTGCTGACTCCGGGCGAACATGTGCTGCGCGCCGGCGGTCACGGACAGTCCTCGGCCCGCCGCGAGCGTGACGCCCGTGCCGAGCACGAAGCGCGTGCGCCCCGCGGCGAGCTGGATTCCCTGAGGGCTGCAGCCGTCGCCGGGTCCAAGATCATCGCACGAGCGGATTCGAATCTGCCCCCACGCCATCGCGGGCACGAGCGAAAACGCCACTCGGGCTTTGCCGTTCCCCCGGATGAGCTCGACCGGCATGCGCAGAGCGAAGGAAGCGCGCGTCCTCGTCTCCATGCCGCTCCAGCCCGCGACCGCTTCCATTCCGATATTCGGCCAGCCGCGCCGCTCCAGATGCCCGAGGGTGCGCCCGCCGAAGTACAGCTCGATCGCCGACAGCGTCACGTCGCCGGTGCCGTCTGCCTTTTGCGCGAGTCCGGTGCGGATGCCGAAAACGCTTGCGCTCCAGCCGGTGCTGTCGCGCGACACGTCGTCGGAGCGGAGACCGAGAATCAGCATGGACGGGACGCCGACCGTGGACGTCCGGCTGTATTGCGCATCGATCCTGGTGAAGCGCCGGGAGAACGCCGAGTCCGTTTGCGAGACGCCGTACGTTGACGGCAGCGTCACCGCGCCCGTGAGCAGCGACGGCGCCAGCGAGCTGTCGGCGATCGCGTGCCTCTGCGCCTGGGCGTCGCCCGAAGCCGCGAGGAAGAGGGCAATTGCCGCGAGGGCGATTCTTTTCAGTGACATCGGTCCGGCCATCATCCCATCCTGGTGAGGTCGATGGGATTCTACGTTGGCGGCTCATGGCGGCCGATAAGCTGCGAGGCGTAGTCGCGCCCCGCAAATGACGTAGGAGCGCCCGCGCGGTAATGCTCCCGTGAACCCTGAAATGATTTCGGCATTCGACCCGCGTCAGGCTCTGTTTCCGGGATGCCGCCTTCCCAGCCTTCCGGGATCCCCTCTTGACTCGGCGGTATATACAGGGCATATACTACCTGGTGAGCCGCCCCGAGCGAGACCGCCTGCTGCGCTGCACGGGCTTTCAGTGGGACCTGGGTAACGCAAGGAAGCTGCTCGAGCGCCATGCAGTGGAGCCGGGTGAATGCGAGCAGGCATTTTTCGTGGAACCGCTGGTGGTGAGTACGGACGAGAAGCACTCGGCGGCGGAGCCGCGCTGGCGGGCACTCGGTCAGACGCTGGCGGGGCGCCGGCTCCACATCGTATTCACCGTCAGGGGCGAATTGATTCGAGTGATCTCAGCCCGGGACATGACCCGCAGGGAGCGACAGGCATATGACCAGACCACGGCGCGCTTTAAAAAAGATCCCGACCTTCAGAACTGAGGACGAGGAGCGCGATTTCTGGGCGGACGCGGACTCGACCGAGTACGTGGACTGGTCGAAGGCGAGGTCCGTACGGTTTCCGCACCTGCGGCCGACGTCCACCGCGATCTCTGTCCGCCTTCCTGCCACGCTCCTGACCGAGCTGAAGATCCTCGCGAACGAGCAGGACGTGCCCTACCAGAGCCTGCTCAAGATCTATCTATCTGAGCGTATCGCCGTGGAGCGGCGGCGAAAGCGGGCCCGCGCGGAGGGCTGACGCGGTTACTCGCTTCCAGTACTCGAAGATCAGCACCATGCTCAGCGTGTCGAGCTTGCAGTACTGCAGCAGCAGCTCGCGCCACG
Source organism: uncultured Gemmatimonadota bacterium (assembly GCA_937867645.1). Lineage (GTDB taxonomy): Bacteria > Gemmatimonadota > Gemmatimonadetes > Gemmatimonadales > Gemmatimonadaceae > JACDCY01. Next base: position 2,563 of record CALMKE010000187.1, read on the forward strand.
CCGCCTTCGCGACCGGATCGTTCTTCTCCACGCCGTACATCATCGCTTCGTACGCGGTGATCGCGCCGGTGCCTTCGACCACGTTGAGCAGCACGCCGTT
>CALMKE010000188.1 GCA_937867645.1 uncultured Gemmatimonadota bacterium
TTGCGGTCGAGCGTCGCAGCCGCATCCGGTCTGATATCCGACTTGTCGAAGTCGAAGTAGATCGGGGCCGTGATCGCGGTCGTGTCCACAACCACTGGTGCTACGCAGTTCGGATCCGTCGCCAGAATCGCGTTGTTGTACACGCAGCGAGCGGGCGGCGGCGGCGGCGGAGGCGGCGGCGGAGCCGGCGGACGACAGTTCGGGTCCGAAGCCAGGATGCTGCTGTTCCACGTGCAGACCGCCGGCGGCGGCTCCGGCGCGGCGCGCGAAGCGCCACCCAGGAACAGGCTCAGGCCAGCACGCGCCGCATAGTTCAGCGACGCATCCGGCTCCGAGTTCGGCATGTAGTCGACCACACCGTCGATACGCAGCGCTACGCGCGGCGCAAAACCGATGCGGAGTCCAGCGATACCCGACGCGCCATAGTTATACGTCGCAGGACGGGGCGTTACGTCATCCCCGGCGCCGTAGTTGGTGCGCACAACACCGCCGCCGACGAGGAACGAGCTGTTCGATCCGAGGAATCCGGCGAACGGGAAGTTGTAGTTCAGACGCAGCGCGAACGTCGAGTAGTCGATCGTCTCGAAACGGCGGACCGGAATCGGCGCCGTGTTCGCGGCAAGCGTGTTGTCCAGCGGCGACCACTGGCCGTCGCCTTCGATCTGCCAGTTAGGCGTCAGGAAGACACCCGCGCGACCGCCGTATCCCAGGCCGTCATCCGGACGATTGCCGCCGTTGAAGCCGGCGTTGTCATCCATGAACGAGTACTGCACGAAACCGCCCAGCTCGAGCGTTCCCGGCAGCGGCTGCGGCGTGTCGTCCCACCACACGACGGGACCCGACGCCGTCGGGTTCATCCCCATCCACTGGCTGGCCGGGTCGGGCCAGAAATCGAGGCCCGCCTGGAAGCGGAAGTTCATCGTCGCATCGGGGTCAGACGTCGGCATGTAGTCCACGAGCGCCTGCAGACGCAGCGCCGTGAAACCGCCGAAAGCCGCAGTAAATCCGAGCGCGCCTTCCGCTCCGTAGTTGTAGTTGTAGCCCGTGTTGCCGGTGCGGTAGCTGCTGAGGACAGCGCCACCACCAACCTGGAAGCCGGCGTTGAAGCCGCTCATCGCCGTGAACGGGAACGCGAACATCAGGCGAGCCGAGATCGGGCCGTACTTGGCGTCACGGTCGGGACCCGGGCCGACGTAGTCGGGCGCCGTGTACGAGCCTTCCGCTTCGAGGAAGGCGTTCGGGCTGATGAAAGCACCGACGCGGCCACCGTATCCGAACGCATCATCGAACCCGATGTTGTCGTCGAACATGGTGTATTGCCCGAAACCGCCAAGGATCAACGTGCCTGGCTGTTGTGCTACAGCCGGAGCAGCGAGAAGCAGGGCGGCCATCGAACAGATGGTCCAACTCCTTCTTAACATGCGCACATCCTCTTTCAAAAGGGTGGTAAAGAAAAACCCAACCGCGCTACGCTCGACAAGCGACAGGCAGGATATGTGCCGATGACCCAGCTGCATCATCGCTAAACACCTATCCGGCTACGCCTTACGCCAGCAAACTTACTCTCGACCGCTGAAAAAGCCAGACGGCGGGTGCATCCCGCAAACATATGTCGTCGAAGCACTTGCACCCGGTCGCGCACCTTGGGCATGCAGGGGTCCCGCGTGTGCAAAATCAGAGCCAAAGTCACACTCGTACAACGGCTCTCCGCTCCCGCGGTCAGACGGCATCTCCCCGGGGCGCCTCCAGCGCGGCCCCGAGCAGCCGAATGGTCACCACCGTACCGCGGGATTCCGCGCTTTCCACGTCGATCGAGCCGCCCCACGCCTCCACGAGGCGGCGGCTGATCGCGAGACCCAGCCCGCTCCCGGTAGTACGCGTCGAGAAATGCGGCTCGAACACGCGCGGCAGCGCAGCCGCGGGGATCCCCGAGCCGTCGTCCGTAATCACGACCGAGACAGTGTCGCTCTCACGCTCGGCCCGCACCGACACCCGCCTCGCGCCGGCATGCCGCGCGTTTTCCAGCACGTTCAGCAGCACCTCGCGCAGCTCGGCGCGGCGCGCCTTCGCTGCCAGCGGAGTCTCCGCGCCCGCCACGCTCCACTGCACGTCCGGACCCGCCATTCGCTCGAGCTCCAGCACGTCGTTGATTATCTCCGACACGTCCACGGCTTCCGCAGGGGGAAGCTCCGGCTGCGCGCTGCCGTACCTGCTGAACGAGCGCGCGATGCCGTCGAGCCGGTCTATCTCCTCGAGCATCCGCTGCATGTTCGCGTCGAACACCTGGTCGAAGTCCACCCGGGGATCGTGCCGCGCGCGCTGCAGGTGCTGCACCCCCAGCCGCATCGGCGTCAGCGGATTCTTGATCTCGTGCGCCACCTGCCGCGCCATCTCTCCCCACGCGAGCACCCGCTCCGCGCGGGCGAGCTCCCTGCGGCTCGCCTCGAGGTCGTCCGCCATCCTGCGCACCGCGGTGAACGCCTGGGAGAATTCGGTCGGCGGCTTCGCGGGCAACGGCAGCTCGTCCTCGCCCCGCGCGATGGCGCGCACCGAGCGGCGGAGCGCGTCTATCGGCGACGCGAACTGCCGCGCCGCTATGCCGCTGAGCAGCAGCGCCGCGATCGCCCCCAGCGCCGTCGAGAACAGCAGCAGCACGCCGAGGTCGTTCCTCCGCCGCGCGAGCGCTTCGTCGTCGCTTCGCGCGGGCGCCGACAGCACGAACCGCTCACCGGAGAACCCCACCGACGCGCGATAGCCGAACAGCACGTCGGTCCCGCCGATGCTCATGTCCCGGCTGGCCGTGATCTCCTCGCCGAGCTCGAGCGTGCGGTACACGCTCGGATGCAGGGCTCGCCCCACCGGCGACAGCTCCTGGTACAGCGAATCGCTCGTCTCCGAGAGCACGCCCGCGCGATACAGGAACAGCGGGATCCCGAACCGCGCCCCCACCAGCTCGAGATTCCGCTCCGCGCCGGCCGCGATTACCGCGTTCAGCGTCTCGCGCACGACGAGCTGCCGCGTCTGGCGGAAATCGCTTCGCAACCGGCGGTAGGACCACAGCGAGAAGGCGAGCGCGGGCGCGAGGAAGAAGAAGAACAGCGCGAGCGTGAGCCGCGCGCGGTAGCTCCGCCACCAGTGGCGAATCCGCACGCGCGCGCGCGTCGCCGCTCCGCCTTCCGCCGCTACGGCGAGCAGCCACAGTATCCAAGCGACAAGGACGTCGAGCAGCAGCACCAGGACGAGCCTCTGGAACAGCGCCCACCGCGAGCGGGTGTCCACTTCCAGATGCACGCGCGCCGGGCCGGACACGGTCTCAATGACGTCGTCCGCGTGCAGCTGGTCGCCGATCCGGCGCCACTCGATCGCGCCGGAGCCGGCCGCCGATCCCGCGGCGGGCCGGTCCCCCAGATACATTACGTACGGCGCGCGCTCGGGAATCGCGGGCGGCAATCCGAGCAGCGGGCCGTACGGATCGGGCGCGATCAGCCTGGTTCGGGGCAGGACGGCGACCGACGTGGCCCCGCTGTCGTGCGGGACCACGAGCACGCGCTGGCTGCCGGCCCCCGAAAGAACTCCGCGCACAACAGGCTCGCCGCCGGCCAGCGCTTCTCTCACCGCCGCGGCGATCGCTACGCTGTCCTGCGCCACGCGCGCGGCGTCGAAGCTCGCCACAGGCTCACCGAGCGAGCTCCACGACCGCAACGACAACGGATAGCCGGCGATTGCCAGCTCGCTCATGACGTAGCGCTGAAGCAGGTCGGCCCGCGACGTCGGCGGCCGGCCCCCGGAAAGCTGCACGCGCAGCCGGTCGAGCAGCGCGGCGGCATACTCGTCGCCCGCCTTTAGCGAGGCGACGTCGGCCTCCGCGAGCTCCATTCTCTGCTGCGTCGTCGTGCGCCACACGATTCCGGCCGAGAGCGCGCCCGCGGCCAGGGCCGCGGCCACCGCGTGCACGGCGCGCAGGCTTCGCCGCCGCCGGAACGCAGTCGCCAGCCATGCGGCGAGCAGAAGGAACGCGAACGAAACGAGGAACAGCGGCACCTGCCACATCAGCCATAAGGGCATCGTGCTGCCGCGCGGCGGCTGGCCGATTCCCGACGCCAACGCGTACACGAGGTAAAGGCCCGCCGCCGCCGATAGCCCGGCGGCCGCGCCCGCGATGGTCCGCGACGCCGGCCGTACCCGCGCGCGGATCAGCGTGTACATCCCCAGCAGGAGCAGCACGGCGGTCAGCGTGAGCGCGGCGGCGCTCGCCGTCCAGCGCCCGCCAAGCGCGGAATAGTAGTACGACGGGTTGAACCAGCGCGCGGAATTCGAGAACGAGTTCAAGGGCACGACCGCGACGCATATAGCGGCGACGGCGATCGCGAACGCGCGGGCCAGCGGCCGCCGGGTGCGAAACGCGGCCCACAGCAGCGCCAGCAGCAGCACAGCGATTACCGCCGCGATTGTCGTGCGAGCGACCGACGTCGCTTTGAGTCTTACCTCGCCCGGCGACTGCGCGAGCGCCTGCACGCTCACCAGCGCTTTCCCGGCGGTGTCGCGTAACAGCACCTCGCCCCGCGCCGCGGAATCGCCGAACGAATACGCGAAGCCCGTGACCGGATGGCGCGCCACTACCTGCTCGTCCAGCGCGGTCGCCAGGCGGTCCCCGGGCGGCTCCGCGTGCAGCACAAAGGACGATACAGCCAGCCGGTTGCCGCGCCCGGCCGCGGCGTTGACCGTCGTGAAGAAGCGCGCGGATGTCACGCTGAGCGGAGCGGTGACGTCCTCGGGCGAAACCCTGAGGCGACCGCTCCACGCGAGCCGCCAGCCTCCCTCGAACAACATGACTCCCCAGGCCGGGTCGTCGGTGCGCCGCACGGGAATCGCGTCGAACGCGGCCTCCTGCGGCGCGGGCGCGTCCAGCGCTGCTTCCGCCGCCGCCTGGAGGTGCGCTATCTCGCGCGCGAGCGTCTGCCGCAGATCGGCCACAGCGCGCGCGCGAATCGCTTCCGACGCCACAAATCCTTCGCCCTCTCCGGCGGAAAACGCTAACTTGGGTCCCGTCGGATACCTGCTCCACACGGCCAGGGCGAGCGCGCCCGCGCCGAGCACGAGAAGCCAGCGCAGCGTGCGCCAGCCGCTCGCGGCGGGGCGGGTTCGAACTTCGGAGCTACCTGTGTCGTCCGTGCCCATTCAGACGTTCCATACCGCGGTGCACTCGGCCGGCGGTCCCAGGCCCTTGCGCATCAAGGAGATGCTGCCGTCGCAGATAGCGGCGGTTCTGCGCGAGGATCCCCGGCTGATAGTGCCGGTGGGAACCTGCGAGCAGCACGGCCCGCACCTGCCGATCGGAGTCGCGACGCTGATCATCGAGCACCTCGCCGACGACCTGTCCGCGGAGTATGGCGTGCTGCGCGCGCCGACAGTCGAGTACGGTGTGAACGTGGACACCGAGCGCGGCCTCGCCGGCAACGGCTCGCTCCGGCGCAAAACGCTGCACCGCATGCTCAACGACCTGCTCGATTCATGGGAAGCGTCGGGCGTTCGCGAGTTCATCCTGCTGACCGCCCACGGTCACGACCCGCATCAGGAGGCGCTCGCGACAGTGGTGACCGCGGAGGCCCGCGTGCGGGTGGTGGACGCGTTCGGCGTAAATGTCTCGGACCTGCTGGAAGGACAGATCGAGCCGATGCACGGTGATGAGGTAGACACGTCGATTCTCCTGTATCTGGCGCCCGAGCTCGTGAACATGAATCTGGTGCGCGACAATATGATGGACCGGGAGCGGCTGCGACGTTACCGCCGCGGCAACCTGAAGCTCCCGGCGGGGAGCGGCGCCTCGATCGGGCGCCCCTCGCTCGCCACCGCCGAGAAGGGGCGCCTCCTGTACGAGCGCATCAGGGCGCGCATCAGTGACCGGATATTCCTGGCGCCGTCACTCGAGAGCTGAGCGTAGACGCTTCGGGCGCGAACGCGGCGAAACTTCGGATGCCCGCGTCCGTACTTAGGACAACTCCACACACCACAAAGTCCATGCGATTGTCGTTCCTGCTTGCACTCCAGCTTGCCGCCGCTCCCCTGCTCGCACAGGCGCCCGTCCGGCCCGACTCGGCCGACCGGTCGCTCACCCTGCAGGAGGCGCTCGCGCTGGCGACCCGCTTCAATCCGGCGCTTCGGCAGGCCGCCAACGACATCCGGGGGGCGAACGCGGCCGTCCGCGCGGCATACGGCGGGTACCTCCCGTCCGTGGACGCCTCGCTCAGCTCGGAATTCCAGCAGGGCGGGCGGCAGATATTCAGCGGAGCCAGCCTCGGCGCGAGCTCCGACGCGGTGCTGTCGTCGTATCGCTTCGGCGTGAACTATCGCCTCAGCGCCGCGACGTTCATCAATCCTTCGCTCCAGAAGGCGAACCGCGAGGGAGTGGAAGCCGGCATTCACGGCGTCGAGTCGGTGATCCGCTCGAACGTCGCCCAGCAGTACCTGAACGTTCTGGCCGCGGAAGCGCGGGCGGACCTGCAGGACACGCTGGCGATCGCGGCTGAAGCCCAGGTGGTGCTGGCGAAAGCGCGCGAGATCGTCGGCTCCGGAACGGAGCTCGACGTGCGGCGCGCGGAAGTGGCCCGCGGGCAGATCGAGGTGCAGCAGCTGCGCGAGCGGAACCAGGTGGACATCGAGAAGCTCCGCCTCTTTCAGGAGATGGGCGTCGAGCCGCGCACGAACGTCGAGCTGACGACGAAGTTCGACGTCGAGCCGTTCAACCTCGAGCTCGGCGCGCTGCTCGCCATGGCCCGGGAGCAGAATCCCGTGCTGCTCGCGACCCGCCAGCGCGAGCGCGTCGCCGAACTCGGCGTGAGGCGCCAGCGCGGCGAGTACATGCCGACGCTGACTCTGAGCACCGGGCTCTCCGGCTACACGTACGAGTACACCAATCCGAACTTCCTGGTGCAGCAGGCGCAGCGACAGGTGCTGTCGCAGCAGGCGGCGTGCGTGGAGCGCGAGCAGCGTTTCGCGGCGGGGGGCCTGCCCAGCCAGCTCGGCGCCTGCGGGTCGATAACGTTCACTCCCGCGCAGGCGGCGGCGCTCCGCGCGCAGAACAACCAGTTCCCCTTCGACTTCACCAGCAGCCCGCGCTCCGTCTCGGCGATGCTGTCGCTGCCGGTGTTCGACGGCTTCGCGCGCGCGCTTCGCCGGCAGGAAGCGATCGCCGCGAGCGATGACGCGCGCCACGCCGTGCGCGCGCGCGAGCTGGCGGTGACGAGCGACGTGACCGCCGCCTACCTCACGCTGCAGACCGCGCTGCGCACCGTGGCGCTGCAGGAGCGGAACGCCGCGATGGCCCGCGACGAGATGAAGCTGTCCCAGGACCGCTATCGCATCGGCATGGCGGGCTTCATCGACCTCACGCAGGCGCGGGATGCGTTCGAGCGCGCCGAAAGCGCGCGAATCACGGCGATCTACGATTATCACAAGGCCTTCGCCGCTCTGGAAAGCGCGGTCGGCCGGCCTCTTCGCTGACGGAGCGATAAATGTCCAAACGGAAAAAGTGGTCGATCCTGGCCGGAGCGGGTGTCCTCGTCCTCGCGATCGCCGGTATCGCGGCCGCGAAGGGTGGCGACAAAGCCACTGAAGTCCGCATAGAGCCCGTCGAGCGTCGCGATCTGGTGGCGTCGGTGACGGCCAGCGGGCAGGTCCAGCCGCGCAGGAAGGTGGACGTGAGCGCCGACATCACCGGCCGCATCGTGCGGCTGGCGGTGCGCGAAGGCGACCGCGTCACCAAGGGCCAGTTCCTCCTCGAGATCGATCCTTCCAACTACCTGGCCGAGTCGGAGCGCTCCGCGGCGGCCGTGGCCAGCAGCCAGGCGAACCTGCGGCAGGCTCGCACGAGCCTCGGCCAGGCGCAGCGCAACTACCAGCGGATGGCGGATCTGAAGCGCGCCAATCCGACGCTGATCTCGGACGAGCAGGTCGAGCAGCTCAGGACGCAGGTGGAGGTCGCGGAGGCCACCGCGCAGGCCGCGTCCCACGCCGTGGCGCAGGCCGCGGCGGCGCTGCGCGACGCGCGCAGCAGACTGGCCAAGACGACCATCGTCGCACCCATGGCCGGCCAGATCACGCGGCTGGCGGTCGAGGAGGGCGAGACCGCGATCCAGGGAACGTTGAGCCGGGATGCCGCGACCCTTCTCACGATCGCCGACATGAGCGTGCTCGAGGTGAAGGTGAAGGTGGACGAGACCGACGTGTCCACCATCGCGCTCGGTGACTCGGCGGTTGTGCAGATCGACGCCTTCGTGGACACGACGTTCCGGGGCCGCGTGGTCGAGATCTCGAGCAGCTCACTCCGCGCGCCGGCAGGCGGGACACCCGGCTCGACCGACCAGGCCATCGATTACGAGGTCACGGTGGAGCTGCTCAACGCCCCGCCGACAACGCGCCCCGATTTCTCGGCGACGGCGAAAATCATCACGGAGACGAGAACCAGGGCGTTGTCCATTCCGATCATCGCGCTCACCGTGCGCGAGGACACCACCGACCGCACCGCGGACACGGTGATGACGCTCGGCCGCCCGCAACCCAAGGTCCAGGTCGGGAAGCGCGACGTGGAGGGCGTGTTCGTAGTCGGCGCGGATAACAAGGTCACTTTCCGCCCAGTGCGCGTGGGCATTGCCGGCGAGCGCTACTTCGAGGTGCTGTCCGGGCTGCGCGAAGGAGAGAAGATCGTGGGCGGGACGTACCAGGCGATCCGCGACCTGAAGGACGGCCGCACGGTCAAGGAAGAAGAGAAGAAGGAAGAGAAGAAGGCCTGATGCCCGGAATCACCGACGTGCCAGCGGCCGGCGAGCCGGGCCTCAGCACGACCGCGGAGCGGAAGATCGTCACGGCCACCAAGGGCGAGGCGCCGGGCAAGGACTGGGTCATCGTCGCGCGCGGCCTCACGCGGGAATACGACATGGGCGGCGAGATCGTGCGCGCGCTGCGGGGCGTGGACATCGCGATCCGGCGGAACGAGTACGTGGCGATCATGGGCCCGTCGGGCTCGGGCAAGTCCACTCTGATGAACCTCATCGGCTGCCTCGACACGCCGACGGCGGGCGAATACTGGCTCAACGGAATGCTCGTGTCGGACATGAACGACGACGAGCTCGCGCGCATCAGGAACCGGGAGATCGGCTTCGTCTTCCAGACTTTCAACCTGCTCCCGCGCGCGAGCGCGCTGCACAACGTCGAGCTGCCGCTGGTGTACGGCGGCGTCCCCGCCGCGGAGCGCAGAAAGCGCGCGGAAGAGGCGCTGGCGAGCGTAGGGCTCTCGGATCGGAAGCTGCACCGGCCGAACGAGCTCTCGGGCGGCCAGCGGCAGCGCGTGGCGATCGCGCGCGCCCTGGTCAACCGACCGTCCATCCTCCTGGCCGACGAGCCGACCGGAAACCTGGACTCGACGACGTCCGCCGAGATCATGAACGTGTTCGAGCAGCTCGCCGAGTCGGGCCAGACGGTGATCATGGTGACGCACGAAGCGGACATCGCCGCGCATGCGAAGCGCGTGGTCGTGCTGCGCGACGGAATGGTGGAGAGCGACGATCGCCGCGAGAAGTTCGCGGCGCGAACCGGCGTCTAGGCGCGTGCGGCTGCTCGACGCGATCCGCCTCGCGTTCCAGACGCTGCGGGTCCAGAAGCTGAAGAGCTTCTTCACTCTCGCGGGAGTCACGATCGGCGTCATGTTCCTCATCGCCGTCGTCTCCATAGTCGAGGGGATGGGCAGCTACATGGAGAACGACTTCGTCGCGAAGCTGATCGGAACCAACACGTTCCAGCTGCGGCGCTTCCCTTCCATCAGCGACGCGAGCGAATCCGAGTGGCGCGAGTGGATGCGCCGGCCCCGCATAACCTTCGACGACGCGAAGGAGGTGGCCGCCGCGTTGCCGCCGGCCGCGCTGTGGTCGGTGGAAAGCTCGGACAACATCGCGATCGAGTCGCGGTACGCGCGCCCCCGCGAGCTGGAAGCTTCCGCCGTGGACGGCGACTACTTCCGCATCCGGAACATGGAGGTCGCGCAGGGACGGCTCATCAGCCCGCAGGAGCTCGCCCTCGGCAGCCGCGTGGTCGTGATCGGACAGGAGATAGCGACGCGCTTCTTCCCGCGCCTCAACCCCATCGGCCGCACGCTCAAAGTCGGCGGCACGGGCTACGAGGTTATCGGCGTCGCCGCCAAGCAGGGATCCATCTTCGGAATCTCGCTGGACCGGTTCGTCATCGCGTCGGCCAACAGTCCGCTCCAGCGCCTGGTGAACCCGCACGGTCTGATCGACGGCATGAAGGTGAAGCTCCCGACGACCGAAGCGATGTTCGACGCGCGCGAGACCGTGCGCCAGGTCATGCGGACCCGGCACAGGCTCCGCGCGTCGCAGCCGGACAACTTCGTCATGGAGACGTCGGAGTCGGCGCTCGAGTTCTGGAAGAAGATCGAGGGCAACCTCGTAATCGCCGGCGTGATCCTGCCGGCGATCGCCCTCATCGTCGGCGCGCTGGTCATCATGAACATCATGCTGGTCGCCGTGAGCGAGCGCACGCGCGAGATCGGCATCCGCAAGGCGATCGGCGCCAAGTACCGCGACATCCTGGCGCAGTTCCTCGTGGAAGCCACCACGCTCAGCATCATCGGCGCGGCGATCGGCGTGGCGCTGGGGATAATCCTGTCGCAGACGATAGCCGCGCTCTCGCCGCTGCCCGCGTCCGTCGCGCCGTGGTCCATCGTCACGGGGATTCTCGTCGGCGCCGGCGTCGGAGTCGTCGCCGGGGTGTATCCGGCGAGCCGCGCGGCGCGGCTGGATCCGATCGTCGCGCTGAGGGCCGAGTAGATGCGGCTCTCTTCCGCGTGGTTCAACATCGTCGAGGGCGTCGGCATCGCCTTCGACGCGATCCGCTCCAACAAGGTGCGCGCCGCGCTGACGATGATGGGCGTGGCCGTCGGCGTGTTCGTCGTGGTCGCGCTCTCCGCCGCGGTGCACGGGATCAATCAGAGCGTGGCGCGGGATCTCGAGTCCGCGGGCCCGACCAGCTTCATGATCTTCCGCCGCCCCGTGAGCCTCGGCGACATCTGCGACGGAACCGACGACACCTGCCCGTGGCGCCGAAATCCGCCGCTGACTCTGGCGGAAGCGCGCGGAATCGGGGAGCTGACGTCCGTCGCCGCGGTGACGTCGCACATCAGCGACTGGGGGAGCTACCGGTACAAGGACAGGGAGCTCAACGCCGGCCGCGACGCCTTCTCGCACGGCTGGATCGAAGTGGACGGCGGCGACATCGTCGCGGGCCGCGACTTCACTTACGCCGAGGCGCTCACCGGCGCGCGCGTGATCGTGGTCAACCGGGAGCTGGCGAAGCGCCTGCTGGGAGACTCCGATCCCATCGGCAAGCAGATCCTGGTCGCCGGCATTCCCTTCACCATCATCGGCGTGCACCACAACGTCGGCAGCTTCCTCGGCAAGCCGAACTCGTCCGCGTCGGGCAGCGATCCGCGCGGCATCGTGCCGCTCGAATCGGCGCGGCGGCACCTGGACAGCTCGCCGCGGCGACTCGACCTCACCGTCAAGCCGGTCGCCGGCGTGACGCAGGCCGAAGCGATAGACGACGTCACGGCATACCTGCGCGGCAAACGCGGGCTCCGTCCGGCCGAGCCGAGCGACTTCGCCATCGTCACGTCGGATCAGCTGATGGAGATCTACAACGGCTTCTTCGGCGTGTTCTTCGTGATCATGCTCGCGCTCTCCGCCGTCGGACTGCTGGTCGGCGGGGTCGGCGTGATCGCGATCATGATGATCAGCGTCACCGAGCGCACGCGCGAGATCGGAGTGCGCAAGGCGCTCGGCGCCACGCGTCTCACGATTCTCTGGCAGTTCCTCGTGGAAGCCGCGACGCTCACCAGCATCGGAGCGGGAATCGGGCTGCTCGCCGGCACGCTGCTGGCGATGGGCGTCAGCGAGATGACGCCGATCCCCGCGCAGATCCCGCCGGGCGCGATAGTCGCCGCGCTGGGCGTGAGCGCCGTCACGGGCATGGTGTTCGGACTATGGCCGGCGATGAAGGCGTCGCGGCTCGATCCGGTCGAAGCGCTCCGCTTCGAGTAGCGCTCAGGCCGTCGCGGCGGCCTGCATCGTGGTGGTGCCGCTCACGCCGAGCGGAATGCTGAACGTGAAGACCGTGCCTTCGCCCAGCGCGCTCGATACGCTGATGCTGCCGCCGTGGGCCTCCACGATCCCCTTGGCGATGGTCAGCCCGAGGCCGCTGCCGAGGTTCGCGGTTTTCTTGGCCTGCCAGTAGCGGTCGAACACGCGCTCCACGTCGCCGGGCGGAATGCCGGGACCGGTGTCCGCGACTTCGAACGTGACGACGTCGTCGTCCTGCCGCGCGCGAATCAGCACCCGGCCGCCCTCGGGCGTGAACTTGATCGCGTTGCCGCCGAGGTTCGAGAACACCTGAAAGAGCCGGTCGCGGTCGGCGTGCACCACAGGCAGCTCGGGCGGCGCCTCCAGCTGCAGGTCTATCTGCTTGGCGTGCGCCAGCGGCTTGAGGGTATCCACCACTTCGTCCACGAGCGGAGCGATCTCATGAGCCCTGCGGTGCACGTGCAGCTTGCCCGCCTCGATCGCGTTCATGTCCAGCAGATCGTGGATCAGGCGGTACATCCGCGCGGCTTCCCGCTTGACCGCGTTGAGCTGCTTCCGCTCGAGCGCGTGCGGCTCGTCGTCGGGGACGATGTCTTCAAGGAGGAAGCTCACCGCCATCTGGATGGTGCTCAGCGGATTCTTGAGATCGTGCGAGACGACGGCGACCATCTTCTCTCGGTCGCGCCCCGCTTCCTCGGCGGCGCGATACAGCAGGGCGTGATCCACCGCCAGCGCCGCGCGCCGGCCGATCTCGGTCGCGAACAGCACGTCACTGTCGGTGTACCGCCGGCCGGACTCCGCGGTCGCCACGAAGATGAGCAGGCCGCGGACCTTGCCGCGGGCGACGAGCGGAATTCCGAGATACGCGGTCGGTCCCAGGTCGCGGAGCAGCGCCAGGTGCGAATCGTCCACGGCCAGAAGCCTCAGAAAAGCCTCGTCCACGGTGTTGATGAGCTGGGGCTCGCCGCTCAGGAGCGCCTGCACTCCCGGATGGTTCATGCCGCCGATGTTCGGCGTGTACTTTCGCAGCCTGGCGACGAGGTCGGCCTTCGCCGGGTTCCGGTGAGTGGACGAGCCCCACGTCACGACTCCGCGCTCGTCCATCACGCCGATGGCGCAGTAGTCCGCGACAGTCGGAACCGACAGCTGCACCACGCTCGACAGAGTCTCCTCGTAGTCGAGCGAAGCTTCCATGAGCGCGCCGGCCTCGGCGAGGAATTCCCACCGGCTCCCGAGAATCGCGCGGCGTCTGCGCTCAGCCGTTTCGCCCAATCGCGCGATCCGCGCGCGCCAGCTGTTGGTCTCGGCCATGCTGCAAACTAGAGCCGCGAGCGGACGGCGGGCAAATCCCGGGAATGGGCCGGCTTGTGCGTGCTTGCGCGAGCCGATTTGTTTGGCGGGTGAGGATGTCGTCCCGATGACCGCGGCCGATACAGCCGCTGAAACCGCCGAAGTCGCCGCGGGACTGATCGCCTACGGAGTGTGCGAGCTCGTGAACGCGCGCTACCGCCGCATCAGAGTCGCTTCCTGACGAGTCGTCCGCGGCCGTGAGAGTCTCCGTCGCCATCGGGCTCTGCCTCATTTCTACCGCGGCGGGTGGCCAGGACACCACTGCTGCACCGCGCGATTCCGTTCGTCCTGCTCTCCTCCCGGCGGTTCAGATCGCCGTGACGCGCGATCCGCGCGCGGCGACGCGCACGGTGCCGTACGCCGTTTCCGTCCTCCGGCGCGATCCGCTGGATACGCGCGGCCAGCTGCAGGACGTGCTGTCGGCAGTGCCCGGCCTGTTCGTCGCCAACCGCAACAACCCGACGCAGGATCCGAGAATCGTGATCCGAGGCGTGGGCGCGCGCACCGCGTTCGGCGTGCGCGGAGTGCGCGTTTTGCACGACGGCATTCCACTCACCGTGGCGGACGGCCAGACGCCGCTGGATTACCTCGACGTGGAGTCGGTGGATCGGATCGAAGTGTTGCGCGGCAGCGCTGCGTCGCTGTACGGCAATTCGGCGGGAGGGATCGTGGCCTTCTCTTCCCCGCCAATCGAGCTCTCCGGCGCGGAAGGATCGGCGCTATCCGGATCGTATGGACTCTCACGGGGCGACTTGCGCCTCACGCGCGGCCGTCCGGCGCTGAGCTACTCCGCCGGCGTGAGCCACGCACTCGATCGCGGCTATCGCGAGCATTCGCGCCAGAGAGTCACGCGCGGCAGCGCCCGCCTCCGCAGCCAGCTCGGCCCGGCGAGCGTCACTGCGCAGGTTCTCGTGTTCGACATGCCGCTCGCCGAGAATCCGGGCGCGCTCACTGCCGGGCAGCTCGCGGCCGACCGGCGGATGGCCGAGCCGGCTGCCGTCGCCCGCGACGCCGGGAAGCAGGTACGGCACGCACAGGCCGGACTTACGTACGCGCGCGATCTCGGGAACGGCGATCTGTCCGCGATCGTTTTCGCCGGACGGCGCGCGCTCGACAATCCGCTGACGTTTGCCGTGATCGATCTCGACCGGACGAGTGGCGGCCTGCTGCTGCGCGCGTCGCGCTCTGCCGGTAGAACGTCGCGTTTTACGCTCGGTCTGGATATACAGCAGCAGGACGACGACCGGAACGAATACGAGAACTGCCACGACGCGACGGCGACGAGCGCGCGTTGTCCGGAAATCCCGGCCGAGCGTGGCGCGCTCCGGCGGAGTCAGCGCGAACGCGTTTCGAGCGTCGGCCCGTATTTGAGCGGCGAGGTAGCCAAAGGACGGTTTCGCTTCTCGGCCGGCGCGCGCGCGGACGCGGTCGCGTTCGACGTGCACGACCGCCTCGTTACCGCGACCGATCCAGATGAGTCCGGACGCCGGACGATGCGGGCCGTAAGCCCTCACATCGGGGCGCTCGCGTCCATCGCCGCCGGCCACTCGGCGTACGCCAATCTTTCGTCGGCGTTCGAGACACCAACCGCGACCGAGCTGGGCAACAAGCCCGACGGGTCCGCCGGCGTGAACAACACGCTCGAGCCGCAGCGGTCGCGTACGCTGGAGGCGGGCGCGAAAGGAGCGCTCGGGCGGGTGCGCTACGACGTCGCGGTATTTTCCACGGCCGTGCGCGACGAGCTGGTGCCCTTCGAGATCGCCGGCGGCGCGGGACGCCGCTTCTTCAGGAATGCCGGGCGTACGCGAAGGCGCGGTCTCGAGGCCGCGCTGTCATCCGGCATCGGCCCGGTGGAGCTTCGCTCCGCGGTGACCGCGAGCGATTTCGAATTCGTCGAATTCAGCACGGCGACCGCCGACTTCTCGGGCAAGACCATCCCGGGAATTCCCAACATGTTCGGCGAGCTCTCCGCTACCTGGAATTCTCAGCCGGTTCAGATCGGTGTTGTGAGCCGGTTCGTTTCCTCGATCATAGTGGACGACGCGAACACGGCCCGCGCGCCGGGTTACGAGGTCCTCAGCCTGCGGGCGCGGAGCGAGGCGCGCGTCGGCCGCGCGTCCCTGCAGCCCGGGATCGTGCTGGAGAATGTGTTCGGCAGGAAGTACGTGGGCGCTGTAAGCGTGAATGCCGCGGGTGGACGGTACTTCGAGCCGGCACCGCGGCGGACGGTCGTCGGATCGCTCTCCGTCCGATTCTGATGCCAGCTGCCATGAGGAAGGAGGAAGGAGGACCCATGCGGCCTCAGGACCAAAAGCAACCGAGGATCTACGATTGAGAGAGGACTTAGGATGAGCGGAACTATGGGAGCGGTCCTCCTCAGTCCTCACTTAATCGCCGATCCTCAGTTGTAGTTGGTCCTGAGGCCGCATGGGTCCTCCTTCCTCAGTCGCCAGGTTGTCGATTTGGCCTTCGCTCGTTCGACGCATTGGTAGAGCCGGTCGATAGGGCGAATGCCCCGGATGCGGCTTTAACCCGAAAATGAGGATACGACGATGCGGTTCATGGTGCTGGTGAAGGCCGACGAGAATTCGGAAGCGGGCGCGATGCCGACCAGAGAAATGCTGACGGCGATGGGCAAGTACAACGAGGAGTTGGCGAAGGCGGGCGTGATGCTCGCCGGCGAAGGACTGCACCCGAGCTCCAA
>CALMKE010000189.1 GCA_937867645.1 uncultured Gemmatimonadota bacterium
GAAGTGGCCGATGTTCGCCACGATCGCCTTGTCCTTCATCTTCGACATGTGGTCCACGGTGATGACGTCCTTGTTGCATCGTCACCGAGTCGTTGACGTTGATCGCGGGGAAGAGCAGCGTGCCCGCCTCCATCATCTGATAGAGCCGGTGCACGCCGGTCGTGGTTTCCTCCGATACGCCCGCGGATCGCCTCGGCCGTGCACCTCCAATGTTCCGGATTCTTCGCGATCTGGTCGCGGATGAAATCCAGGATCACGCCGTACCCTTTCGAGTCGTGCAAGGGATCGACGTCCGGGACGACCGGCGCGCCGAACTCTTTGCCAGCATTCCTTGCCGACTTCGCCGCGGCCGCACGCTAGGGCGTCCAATCCGTAGCCGCCGGGGCCGATTTTCGGAAAGCCTTGACAGATTAGAATGGCCGGCGCAGTAATTGATGGGAAACAACTGTAGTCGGGAGTCCGGTACGGCTGACCCGACCATCAAGCTGCCGTGGTTTTTGTAGGAGGGAATACACCATGTCCGTCTACCGTCGGATTCTTTGCGCAAGTGTCCTGTTCGTGCTCTTGCCGCTGTTGGCCGCGTGCCGTAACGGCCCAACCGAGCCGACAACCATCGTAAATCCAGCCCTGCGGGAGATCCGCATCGACACTGCAGCGCTTCGTCCGTTCGGGGCGCTCGTTGTATATGCAGTCCCCGCGGATCCGACCTTCAAGATAAGACCTCATGACCGTATCCCGATCAGCGTGCGCACGAGCGCTGGCGACGTGGAAACAGTGATGCTCAAGTCGCGCTACTGCCGGACAGCCGACGGTGCGGAATACGCTTGCGACGTGTTTTATGCCGGACTGCAAGGTGGCGATCACGCGGAACAGCTGCAACCGTACTTAGCTGAGATCCCTGCGCGCTACACGTGGATTCCGTCGGATCGCCGGGCCGCGGCCATTCAAATCCTGAGCGGGAGCTTGGAGGATGCTATGGGCCGCGCTCAAAAGTGGCCGGGCGTGCGCTGGGTGGAGCGTAGCGGCTTCGCGTACATCCAAGGTGGGCCTCCGCAGTCTGCTGCGTCCGCGTTTGCAGGGGCCATAGCATTCGACGTGGCTGGTGCGGCGCTGGGAGACGGGCATGTGCAGGCCCGGCTCGGGGAAGAGATCGTGATCGAGTACCGCCAGCCCGACGGTACGATTCTCAACCACGCAAAGGTCTTTTAACTCGTGTCATACTCGTCGCGCGATTTGCGAGAGCCGAAGGTGACCGTATCGGCTATTGGTGCCAGCTTGGACGGCACACGTCCACGTTCGATGATACTGGCTCTCGCGGTAATCTCCGCAGCAGTTTTTTCGGGCTGTACAGACGATGCGATGGCACCGACCAACCCGGCCGGCGCGCACATGACACGCGGACTCGGAATGCTGAATGTAGGCCGCGATGGGGCGTTGCCGGCTGTCCATGAGATGCGAGACATAATTCCCGCTGTCAAGATCGATCTGCCTGGAGTACCACGTCCCTTCGACTTCGACGATCAGGGGCTCATTGATGCGGTGCGGGCGGTAGATGGCCGCGTTTACATCGGATTCAAGCCGGCGAGTGCAGCCCGCACACAGGCTACGGGAATTGTTCCCTCCATCACCAAGTCCGAAGCGTTGGAAGGGCGTGCGGTCATCACAGCGCATGGGGCGCGGATTGAACGCACATACGTCAATAGCTCGACGGTCGTAGCCGTGATCGACCCGAACCTCGCTCCGGCACTCCGGAACTTGACCGTCGTGAACTATCTGGAACCCGCCGGCGTGATGCGAATCGCGCATTCATTTCCGGCGCAAGATACGTCTTGGGGCGCGCGCAAGGTGGGAGCGCCAACCGCGTGGGCGTTCAATCTCGGGCAATCTTCGTGGATCACCATTCTCGACTCAGGGATCGATTCGGACCACCTGCTGGACGGTGGCGGCGATGGACCGGCGAACATGAGCGTATCCGACTGCCTCTACACCGCTGGTCCAGCAATCACCAGTTGCTACGACGACAACGGACACGGGAGTCACGTCTCCGGCATCGCTGCTTCGCGAAACAACCAGTACGGCTGGATCGGCGTCGCGTACTACCCTCAAGGAGTTGCGAGCGTAAAAGTGTGCAATGCGCTGGGCACCTGCCGACACGAAGATGTTGCAGGCGGTCTCGATTGGACGGTCAGCAACGGACGAGCACGGCAAGTGGTAAGCATGAGTCTTGGCACACCGGAGAACAATACTCTCGTTTCGGAATACGTCGCACGCTCGTACGATGCTGGCAATCTTCTTGTCGCGGCAGCAGGCAACGGTTCAGACGTTGCGCTGGTTCTTTATCCGGCTCGGTACTCGCAAGTGATTGCGGTCTCGGGAACATTGCCGGACGACAGTTTCGCTGGCTGGATAACGTGCCCTAACGAATACAGCCCATATTCTACGAGATCCAATTTTGGGGCTGAGGTCGAGATATCGGCGCCGTTTTACGCCAAGAGCATGTGGCTGCACATGGATTACGAGACACATTGCGGAACATCCATGGCGACACCCGTTGTATCGGCTGTAGCCGCGCTGATTTGGACCAAGTACCCGACGTGGCCCAATTCGAACGTTCGGATACGGCTTCGGAACAGCGCTGTGGATCTCGGCGCCTATGGTCGTGATGAGTATTTCGGCTACGGCCGCGTAGATGCACTGCGCGCCCTCAAGTTCCTCTCAGTGAACATAACGGGGCCGAGTCTGATCACCGCAGAAGGAACGTACGCATGGGAAGCAATGCCGGATGGCGGCGACGGTCCCTACTCATACCGCTGGGAATTCCGGCCAGATGGTGATCCGACGTGGTATGTCGTGGGTAGTAACAGCAAGACGTATAGCACGTTCGTAAGCGCAAACGATCAGCCGCGTTTCGATCTGCGAGTGACCGTGATGTCCTCGGATAGCCAGTCAGCTTCCGATACGCACCCGGTCACGGTGGACCTCGGGGGCGGATGTGATCCTTGCTGAAGTTGTCAGTCGTAACGGGGTTTTCAGTCACGGTAAGTAGCGTTTAGTACCGGTAGTGGTCCGGCTTGTACGGCCCGTTCATCGGCACACCGAGATACGCCGCCTGCGCCGGCGTCATCTGCGTCAGCTTCACGCCGAGCTTCTCCAGATGTAGCCGCGCCACCTTCTC
>CALMKE010000190.1 GCA_937867645.1 uncultured Gemmatimonadota bacterium
ACGTACAAGCAGCCCAAGCCGTACGACGGCAGCGGCACCCCGGACATCGTGCCGATCGAGATCGCGGCGAAGAAGCAACGTACGGCGGCGAAGAAGGCGAGCCGGCCGAGGCGGAGGAAGGCGTCGGGGGAGTAATTCCAGCCCGGTGAGTTGGCGAGTGATTCAGCCGTTGCGTCCGCGCAAACGCTGGATCTCTTCGAGGACTTCTATGTCGGCCGCGTCCTGTAGCCGCCCTGTACGCTTGGATGCGATCAAATGCTCGATGGAAGCGGTCGGGACTTTCACTCCCTCGATCTCGAATGTCGCGGCGTCCGGTGCCGCCTCGGCATAGCTGACATTCCATGCGCGGGTCAGAATGTCGACATTCGGCGAGTCGCCGATCATCGTGACCGGCCGGCTGGCGACCTCCTCGGCGAGCAGCTCACCGGCGAAACCCAAGCCGAGCTTGGCCAGCGCGCGAAGCACCCGACGCGCATTGGCGACGGTCGGCTCGATCAGGATGTCAACGTCGCGGGTAGCGCGGGTGCTGCCCCATAGCTGGAGCGCAGCCGCCCCGACCACCACGTACCGGGCCCTGGACGCGTTGAGTTGGTTGCAGACGAGCGCCAGCTGCGTGTCGTACCGCTTCATCCCAGGGCGCCCTCGACGCGCTTCCAGTTGAGGTAGTCCTCGTAACGGTCGAAGACGATCACCCGCCGTACGGCCGCGCGCCGCGGCCGCGGTGCCGCCCGCGCGGTCCGTTCGGCGGCGCGGACGCGCTGTTCGGGGGTGAGCCGCAGGTCGGCGACGAGTTGGGCCCGGCGCGAGCGACCCAGGCCCGCGGCTTCGGCAGGCGAAGGCGGCGCCAGCGAGTCACGGGTGCGCGCGGAAAGGAGGCCGGACTCCGGAGCCTGGGCGTACTGGCGCACGGCTTCGGCGATGATCCAGCTTCGCGGGCGATCCTGCGCTCGCGCGATGCGATCCGCAGTAGCCAGATCGGGCGCCGGCAGGGTGATGGCGATCCTGGCATAACGAGGGCGTTTTGGCATACTCAATAATACTGGGTATGCTGCCGACCACAACAGACACGAGACGTCTGGTGGACGATTCCGCGGTCGGGACAAGACCGGTGCAGTCCACGCCGCAAACCCAGCGCCGACGATAGACATT
Organism: uncultured Gemmatimonadota bacterium; assembly: GCA_937867645.1. Lineage (GTDB taxonomy): Bacteria > Gemmatimonadota > Gemmatimonadetes > Gemmatimonadales > Gemmatimonadaceae > JACDCY01. The sequence continues at coordinate 1,150 of CALMKE010000190.1, forward strand.
GCGATTGGCCGACTCTACAGGTTACAATTGGCCGGCGCGTCTGCTCGACGTGACCGACCTCGCCGCCCCGTTCCAGCTCAGCCGCCCGACGATCCACGACTACGTCACACTGCTGGAGCGCGTCTTTCTCGTCGAGGAGTTGCCGCCGTGGCACAGCAACAGGTTGAGCCGGCTCGTGAAGTCGCCCAGGTTGCATGTCAGTGACACGGGAGTCGCCGCGACGCTCCCGGGGCTCCATGCCGGCGGCCTGCGCAAGTTCGCGTCGGCCGCGGGACAGAGATTCGCTGCCGGAGTGGTGCTGTACGACGGGGAAACCAGCGCGACCTTCGGCGACCACCTGGACGCGGTGCCGATTCGAGCGCTCTGGGAGGAGCGATGAACATTGGGCGAAACGACCCCTGCCCCTGCGGTAGCGGCAGGAAGTACAAGAAGTGTCATGGGGCGCAGGATACTTCCGCGGCCGCCCCTCGGCCTGACGTTACCCGTGCCAACGCGCTCAAGACGGTGGACATCGATCTCTCCGAGCGCCTGCTGCGCTTTGCCCGATTGCGGTTCGGGGCGGAATGGCTGGACGATGCTTTCGACGCTTTTGATTCCTACGGTACTTTCGAGATAGTCGAGGACGGAGAGCTGGAACGGCTCGCGGCGCCGCTCTCGCTTCCCTGGTCATTGCACTTCATGCCGCTCCCGCCTGCCGGCCTGACGCTCGCGGAGCTGTGGCGCCGGGAACGAACGCGCCGGCTGAGACCGGACATGCGTCTGCTGCTCGACGCCTACGCCGCGTCCTGGCTGTCCATCTGGGAAGTGGCATCGGTCGCACGAGGCGTAGGCACGGCGCTCGTAGATACGCTGACGGGCGAGCAGCGGTTCGTCCACGACGTGAGCTCCTCGGAGACGCTCGAGCCGTACGACAGCGTGCTCGCGTTCGTCCTCACCTGCGACGGCGTGTCGTTCTTCGGCGCCGCGCACGGTCAGCCGCTCCCTCTGCGCGAGACAGATTTCGTCGCGCGGGAAGCGCGCCGGCTCTGTCGCGTCCGCACGCGCCCGGTGGCGATCGACAAGTTGCGAATCCCTCCGATTCAGCTCGCCATCGTCGCGCTCTGGAATGCCGGCGTCTGGAAGCTCCGCACGCAGCCTCCGCCGGTGATGCAGAACACTGACGGGGATCCCTTCGTCCTGACTACGGACGACTTCGAGCTGCTCGTGCCGCGCGAGCGGGTGGCGCGCAGGCTCCGGTCGCTGGAGGGCGCGATGGAGCCGGAGGCGGACCGGGACGACATCGTGTTCGTCGTCACCAAGGAGGGCAACGCGCTGCACAGCCAGTGGGACAACACGATCATCGGCCGGATCGCGCTGGGTAGGAAGCGGCTGCGGGTGGAGACCAACTCGACCCGGCGCGCGGATGCGTTGCGCGCGAGAGTGGAGGCGCACCTCGGCGCGATGGCCCGCTTTCGCCTCCGGACCGAAGCGAACACCGCCGACTTGCTGGAGCAGGCTCGCGCCTCGACGCATTCAACGAAGGAGCCGGCCAAGGGTGCCCCGCCGCCCGAAGCCTTGGCCATGCTGCGGGAATTGCGCGAGCGGCACATGGCCGCCTGGCTCGATACCTCGATTCCCGCGCTGGACGGTCTCACGCCGCGCGCGGCGGCACGCTCTCCACGCATGCGGTCGAAGCTGAAGCTGCTCGTGAAGGAATTCGAGCGCGGCGAAGCGCGCCTGCCGCCGGAAGAGCGGATCGACTTGAGCCGGTTCTGGCTCGCGCTGGAGCTGGATCGCCCTAGCCCGCCATCGAAGCCCCGCTAAGCGCTGTCCTCGGGCTCTGGTTATCTTCGAGTTAAATACGTTCCCGACCCGGAGCCGAGCTCCGTATTCTGCGTTACCGCATTCGACCTCGGCCCGAAGGCTTTGCTCGCTCTCAGGCGCCGCCGCAGGAAAAAACCATGAGTGATGCCCGCTATCCCCAGGGATGGGACGAGGACAGGGTTCTCCGAATACTCCGGCACTATGAGGAGCAGTCGGATGAGGAAGCCGTCGCGGAGGACGAGGCGGCCTACGAAGCCCCGACGCACACTGCGATGGAATGAAGAAACCAAAGAAGATCGTCTTCGCCTCTCGGGATCGGCTCTCGGCCGTCGAAGAGCTCGCCCCGCGCTTCTTTGCCGAAGTTCTGGAGATCGACTACGGAGAGTGCCTCATTACGGATGAGTCGGATCTTCGTGACTTCACCGAGTTTGGCAGCGAGGCGAGCCCGGCAGTCGACAGAATGCTGGATCGTCTTGAGGCGCACTATCTCGTGGATGCACGAATCATTGGTTCAACACGGATCGTGCAGCTTCTCGAGTTCCTTCAGTCCAGGGGGGTAACCGGCTAGCGACGCGTGGTGCGGATGGGCACGCTTCGTGACCGGACGCTTTTGAAGTGGAATCCGTGCGCGCTTCGGGGCAGACGCAGGCCGTGATTTCCCTGGCCGCCGCGGATAGGTTCTAAAGGGAGAGTGATGAGGAACATCGGGAAGAAGGGGGGCCGGAAGCCCCGGCAGACGTTTGGGGAGCGCCTCATCCAGGCAATGGGTGAAGTGGTGGACATCGAGCGCGGTGATCGAAAGCCACCTGCGGTGCGTATCCGCGCCGGAAGCGATCACGCCCAGAGACTTTTGGAGACGCCACAATCTTCTAGGGACCCGCCCATGAGCACGATCAGCCTTCGCCTTCCCGAATCTCTGCACAGGAAGGCCCGCGACCTCGCGGAGAGGGAAGGCATCTCGATCAACCAGCTTGTCGCTACGGCGCTCGCGGAGAAAATCTCTGCGTTGCTGACGGGCGAGTATCTGGCTGAGCGTGCCGCGCGCGGTAATCGCCGGGGCTTCGAGCGCGTGCTCAGGAAAGTCCGGGCCCGAAATGCTGAGCCCGTGGCTGGTGATTAGCTGTAGGTGCCAAGTGAGTGCATAAGCTTTCCGGAGCGATCCCAGGGTGTTGCGGAAATGCCGGTCACTTCCGGCGTTTTGGCCTGTCGAAGCGCGCGCGGAGCTGCTCCAGGTCGAGCACCGGCGACCATTCCATCTCCGACGCCCACTCGCGAAGCCCCTCTACCTCTTCGGGCTCACCGACGCCCGCCATGGCTTCGAGCAACGCTTCATATCCCCCGACGCCACCGCAATCCTCGGGGGGAAAAACCTCGGCTCCGGCTACGAGACGTCTGGTGAAAGATTCCTCGGTCTGGACGAAACCGGTGAAGTCCACGCCGCAAATCCAACCATCGCCGAAGTCGTACGCATACCGGCAGTGGTCTCCCGGGTAACCGAACCAGCTATCCACGCGGACACCGCGGGCGTCGGGAATCGGGTCTCCATCGAGCTCGCCGAACGGACCCTCCAAGGGCACTCCCGCGATGGGCGGGTCGGCGTTGACGCGCGCCGGATAGAAGCCGTAAAGATGGGATTCCTCCCAGCCGGACGCCGCCTGGATCGCTGCGTGGAGCTCGGCAAATGTGGCATTGGGCCGGATGAGAAAACAGCGCCATGGCCGTGGCTGCACTCCGAATAGCGATACCTCGAACTCGTAGTAATGGCGCGGTGACTGCGTACGCTTCTTCATGACCGCGTTCGCGCGGCGCGGCCAAGCTGCCCGGGCGTCGGTTCCCGGCTAAACTCCGCCGCGCTGCAGAAGATGCACGCCTGTCCCCCCACCAGGAGCGCTTTTACGCCGTGCGACCGGATCGTGGAAAGGACTGTGTGTATCGGAGTCTGGATCAAGCGTGCCTCCCATGACCAGCTATTTCTCGCACAGCCGCGCGCTCTCGCGCCAACGCTCCGCCGGCGTCAAGCGATACCATTCTAGGCGCCGCCGCAGGAAAAAACCATGAGTGATGCCCGCTATCCCGCTGATTCCCGAGCGCGCTGCCCCCGCCATCGAATGCTTGCCAGGGCAGAGGTTTGATGGCACTTTCGCGTGCCGCCGAGACGCTTTGGTGTAGATTTCAGGTAGAGCGTGGAGGCACCCATGGACTGGCGTGAACACATCTGGATTGATGCGGGACGCATGCACGGTACGCCATGCATGCGCGAAACGCGCATACCGGTCTATGTCATTCTCGACAATCTCGCCGCGGGCGAGACGGTCGAGACCATCCTGGAGCAATATCCTACCCTCCGCCCCGAGCACATACCGGCTGCGCTGGCATTCGCCGCGGAGCTCGCCCACGAGCGGGTAGTCCCGATTCCCGCGTAGCTCGTGCGGTTCAAGCTCGACGAGAACATGCCGCGGCTTGCCCGGTGTGATCGTCTTGCGGCCACGTAACCAATCCATCCCCGCCGTTCTTCAATGCCTTGATGGCGCGATTCGAGCGCTTGCCACCGAGCGAATCCAGGCAACACTCTGGATCGTCGAACCAGAACGCCTCCGAATTCGGGATCATCCCACCGGTTCTTAGCCAGCAGGGGTGGAAGGTTGCGACTATCTGGATCATCCGAACTGGCGAACAGGTGCCACGTTTCGTGACTGCTTACCGAGGAGCGGCGACATGACGTTTCACGAGCTTGATACCGTCGTACTCGAAAGAGACCTGTCGGAGCATGATCTCCGGCGTGGCGACCTCGGCGCAATCGCACATCGGCACGGGCCGGACGCTTTTGAAGTGGAATTCATGCGCGCTTCGGGGCGGACGCAGGCCATGATTTCCCTGGCTGCCGCGGATATCCGATTACTGCAGGATGAGGATCTTCCCGCTGTCCGTGGCGCCCGCGCGCGCCCCATGTATCTGTATCCAGGTCCGATGGAAGCTGCGCGTAACGCGGACATCACCCAGTGGCAGGTTTACTCGTATAGTGCGCAGGGAGATCGGCAAAGCTTTTCGCAAGTTTTGTTCGCGATGCTGAACATTCCCGAGCTCAAAGGGACTGAAGGTAGCCGGATTACGATGCATCAGTTGCTTCGTCTCCTGTACATCGACCAAGCAACGCCGTACACGGAAGTCTTTGTGCAAGAGACGTTTGACCAGCAGGCGACTCGGCAAGCAGTCGGCGAATTACTTCTCGGAATCTACGACCATCGCGTTTATGAAGGCCGACTTCGCGTTCGTGACCTGGAAGCGCAACTGGCAAACGCGAAGAGCCAACTTCAGACAATCTTTCGTGTATTGATAGACGATCCCACCGTTCTAACGGCAGAGCTTGTTGAGGAAAGGATCTCCTTACTCACAGAGCGTCGGCGCGCCTTGTACGAGAAGCTGAAGTCACAGCAAGAACGACCGTCAGATCCTCCAAGTACGGACTCGCGCGACGCGGCGTTGCACGACCTGAAGACGAAGTTGGGCAGTGTGCGGGCACAACTCGTTATGTTGAACCGCGAGGAAGCGGATCTCCGCGTTGACATAGCGGACTCACAACTTTTCATAGCTTCACTCGCTGACCGGATCGCAGCGTTGCGCGACTCGTCACTCGCACAGGAACTCCTTGGTGAGATACCGTTTCGCTATTGCCCTGCATGCCTGACCCCTCTATCTGAGCGTGGCGCCGAGTTGTGCGCCGTATGCGGCGTGCCAAGGGGTGAGGCGACCGTGACTGAGAATCGTCTCCGCATGCAAACAGAACTTAGACAACAGGCGCTGGAATCCGAACGGCGCCTCGGTGAGATGCACGCGCGCTTCTCCGCGATGCAAGGCGAGATCGCGGCAACCAGTCGGGAGAATGAGACTCTCGCTCTTCGTTACGAGCAGATGGCCGCTAGCGCTGAGCCGAGTGCGTCATTTGCCTCCGGAGAGCTGTTTCGGGAACTCGGGGCGCTTGATCAGGAAATTGACCATGTTGGTCGAAGTTTGAAGCTCGCCCTCAGAGTGAAGGACTTGGAGCAAGAACAAGTGCGACTGGCGGCCGAGCTGGAGTCACTGCGCACTGAGATTAGCGCGCGCGAGGCCGTTCAGGAGGCCCGTCGCTTGGAGGTTTCTGACACAATTGCACGGCTGACCGCAGAGCTGTTGTCTCGCGACCTTCCGCGTGAAGAAGATTTCGCACATCCCGAAACTGTCACGTTTGACCTGGCGGCAAACACTGTCCGCGTTAACGGTCGCAACAACTTCGCAGCCAGCTCCATGGTGTACTTAAAGAACGCATTTCATTTCGCCCTTTTCCTTGCGGCGACAAAGCATTCCTATATGCGGTTGCCTCGGTTTATGCTCTTCGACAACGTGGAGGATAAGGGCATGGAACCAGAGCGGAGTCACAACTTCCAAGAATTAGTGGTTGAGTACAGCGCGGCGGTCAAAGTAGACCATCAATTGATCCTTCTAACGTCCATGCTAAGTCCTTCATTGGAGAACACGACTGCATTGATTCACCCCGCATACAACCACGATGCTAAGAGTCTGGCATTGAATTAAGTGACTTCGCCGCAGCCTGAATAGCCTCTCTCGATTCGCTGACCGACCTGCTGCAATTCGCGGGCGCCAGCGACTTGTTGCCAGCACCCAGAGTGCGTTATGCCTCTTTTCTTGAAGTGAGTAACGAGCGCCTTCACATCGCCGAGATTGCTCACATCGTCGCTTCAGGTGGCGGTCTACGGCGGGCTCGTCCAGATTCTTGAACATGAAGGCGCGCGCCGCGAACAAACCGCTGAGCAGACGCGTGGCCGTCGTCGCCGGCGCGACACGCGGCGCGGGACGCGGAATCGCGCGAATGCTGGGAGAAGCCGGCGCGATCGTCTACTGCACCGGCCGCAGCATCCGCACGCAAGCGGGTGAGTCAAGGCGCGCAACCGCCGGACGCCCCGAGACGATCGAAGAGACCGCCGAGATGGTGACGGCCGCCGGGGGGACAGGCATCGCCGTGCGCGTGGACCACACCGTGAACGAGCAGGTCGCCGCATTGTTCGAGCGGGTGGCTCGCGAGCACAACCGGCTGGACGTGCTCGCCACCGTCGCCACGGGTCAGCCAGCTTCCTGGAAGCCCTTCCTCGAAGAGGAGCCAGCCGAGGGAAAGACTTTCGTTGACGGGTGGATCTGGCCGCACATCGTGACCGCATGGCACGGCGCGAAGCTGATGGCG
>CALMKE010000191.1 GCA_937867645.1 uncultured Gemmatimonadota bacterium
CGATAGGGACAACAAGGTCGTCTACCACCCAGAGGACATCGCCTGGTGTGTGCGCTGCATCCTCGAAGTCGGCGCGGACATCATCAAGGTGCCCTACTGCGGCGACCCGGCGGCGCATCGCCAGATCGTCGATGACTGCCCCGTCACCATTGTGGCGGCAGGCGGACCCAAAACCGAAACGATGCGCGACGCCCTGAATGTACTGAGAGAAGCCTGCGATACGGGCGTGCGCGGCGGGACGGTCGGGCGCGGCGGCGGGCCGACGCACCGCGCGATCACATCGCAGCCACCGGGCGCGTTCGCGGGAGCGATCAAGCTCACCGAGCAGGGCGAAGTGCTCAACTGGAAGTACGCGGACGCGGTGCTCGCCGAGCGGAACCTGTCGCTGATGGTCGCGGCGTCGCTCGACGCGCTGGGTGGGCTCGGCCGGCCCGACGCCGCGCGGCTCGCGCGCTGGGAGGAGGTGCTCGACGAGCTGTCGGCCGGGGCGCTCGCGTATTATCGCGAGCAGGTCGCGGATAATCCCGACATCCTGCCGTACTTCCAGCAGGCCACGCCGGTGGCGGAGCTGGAGCACGCGCGCATCGGGTCGCGGCCCGCTCGGCGGGGCGAGAGCAGGGGACTGGGCGACCTGCGCGCGATCCCCTGGGTGTTCGGCTGGATGCAGAGCCGGCACGTGCTGCCCGCGTGGTTCGGCGTGGGCCACGCGTGCGAGCGCTTCGCCGCGCGTGGCGCGAGCGAGCGCGAGGTGCTCCGGGAGATGACGCGCGAGTTCCCGTTTTTCCAGGACCTGATCGGCAACGTCGAGATCGGCCTGGCCAAGGCCGACTTCACCATTGCCGCGCGGTACGCGGAGCTGGTGGAGGACGCCGCCCTGCGCGACCGCGTATTCACGGTGCTGCGCGAGGAGTTCATCCGGACACGCCGGGTCCTGCTCGACATCACCGGCCAGCGCGAGCTGCTCGAGCGAAACCGAGTGCTCGCGCAGTCCATCAGGCTACGGAACCCGTACGTGGATCCACTGAGCCTGGTGCAGCTCAGCCTCCTGCGCCGCAAGCGGGGCGGAGAGGAGAGCGAGGAGCTGGACTACGCGCTGGCGGGGACGATCAACGGCATCGCCGCGGGGCTGCGCAACACCGGCTGACAGGTAGTTTGGCTCAGGATACTGCTGGTCAAGCCGTGCGCCGCTTCGTCTTTCCCTTGAGATAGGCTCGCAGGGCGCGACTGACTGAGCGGGAATCAGGAAACTCCGCTGCCAAGTCAGGATCGAGGAGGATGAGATTGGTCCCCTCGGCAAAGCGCCGGGCGTATTTGCCGCGCACGCCGCGGGAAAAATCATACTCCGGCCGGACATCGTCGCCATAGGTTCTGCGCGCGGCCTTCTTCGCTGGGGCGGCTTTATTCGCCTTCTTCATACTTGATCCGTTCTCGACGGGTAGCGAGTCGAGCGCTGATTATCCGCGTATCGTCACCACGCTCGACGTGAGCGACGACCAGCAGCCTGTTTCGATCGGAGAGGCCCAGCAGTAGAAACCGTCTCTCCTCAACGGAATGGTCCGGGTCGGAGATCGTGATGGACAGTCGATCTCCAAACGCGGTAACGGCCTCCTCGAAGGTTACTCCGTGCTTGTGGATGTTGCCAGCAGCTTTGTGGGTGTCCCAGGAGAAGCGAAGCGCCATGCGCCAACTGTTGGCGCCACGCGCGGGGAGCCCATCATCGTATTCTGGCGGTCCGCATCGTTTTCCGGGACCGCCAAAGCCGCTACCGGCGCCACGCGCCGAGGGTGGTGGACGGCCCCTCGAGCCGGAACATGATGCCGATCTCCGGAGCGAAGTCCGTCGCGCTCGGCGTGAGCCCCAGCCCGTTGTTGAGCTTAATGAACACACGCGGATGGATGTGCCACTCCACCTCCGTGATCAGCTCCACCTCGTCCATAATATCCGTCGCGCCGGGCGCGCATTTCACCATCGAGTTCAGAGCGCAGCAGACGGCAGGACACGCGCGCGTCGCGCTCACGGACGCCGCGGATGTCAGCGTAACCGCCGCCGCCGGAGCGGCAAACTATACCGCGGCGGCTGATCGCCTGGAGATAGACAATCGCGGCGGCAGCGCGAGCTTCGACGTGGCGCTACCGCGGCGTGCTCCGAGAATCGACGTCGTCGTCGCCGGCCGGCGGGTGCTGACGAAGATCGGTGGCAGCGTGAGTGGTGCCGGCGCGACAGTCGAGGGCGGGCGGTACGTCATCTCGCTGGAGGCGGCCCCATAGTGGAGAGTCGCGCCATCATAGTGCAACCTCCATACGTGCCACGAAGATCCGATCCGTGCCGTGACAAGCCGCCGCAGGAAGTGCTCGCCTGTCACCTGCGGCCGATCGAACGTCCGTGCAGTACGTTGGTCAGCTCCCGAAGCAGCTCGTCTTCGGCATACTCCGGATGCCGGCTCCGGAGGCCCGCCTTGGCGAACTCCCGGGCCAGCTCGCTCATGCTCATGGCGAGCGCGAAGCGGCCTTCGGTTCCGAGCGCCTGGTGCAGGCGGCGTTGCATCGTCGCCGCTTCCGCGGACGTATCCAATGCGCGCATGATGGCTTTAAGCTAACACTCGCGGAGCGGCGGCCTAGCGGACTTCGCGCAGGCGCGAGGCGTCTCCGTTCGGAATCACGACCGCTACCCATGGTGCGGCCTGATCCCTCCGGCGAACCCTCCACTCGACTACCCTCGGCCGTCCTCTCCGCGTCACGCGTCGTGACGGCTGTGTGACGATCAGGTTCTCCGACCGCAGCTCGACCGTCCGTATAGTCGGATCGCTGACCGTTACACGAATTCTCACTTCCTGACGCTCTTGTGACGTCACACTGACGTCAAATCCGGAACGCTCACCTGACGGCACCGGCCCGCCCAGCAGATCCGACATCAGCCACAGCCACCGGCTGCTCGAGTGCACCCACACTTCCTTAT
>CALMKE010000192.1 GCA_937867645.1 uncultured Gemmatimonadota bacterium
TGTACTACTACTTCGGCGACAAGCAGGCGCTGTATCGCGCCGTCCTCGCGCGCCTCATCGGTGGGCTGGCCGAGAACCTCGGCGGTCGGCTCCGCGATGTCCGCACTCCCGCGGACGCGATCCACGCGGTCGTGGCGGCGCAGATGGAGATGCTCGGAGCGCACCCCCATCTCGCGCGGATATTCGTGCGAGAGATGGTCGAGCACCGCGGCGAGAACGCGGCCGACCCGATCTCGGACTCGATGGCGAAGGTGTTCACGCGCCTGTGCGGCATCATCGAGCAGGGCCAGCGCGCGGGCCTGTTCCGCAAGGAGATGGACGCGCGGTTCGCCGCTATTTCGGTGGTGTCGCAGGTGGTGTACGTCCACGTCGCCCGCCCGGCCGTCGGGATGCTGCTCGGCGAGGGCCGCAAAGGCGTATCGGAGAGAACCATGAAGAAATTCGGAGCGCACGCCGTCGAGTTCGCGTTGGCGGCGCTCGAGGAGCGGCCCCGCGCCCGCGCGCGCGCTGGCCGGCTCAGGCGCGCGAGCGCGCTGGTGCTGCTGCTCGCGGGCGTCGCGTGCGCGGGCGACGACGACGGCCGCGTCGAAGGCACAGGCACCATCGAGGTCGTCGAGATGGACATCGCTTCGCTGATTCCCGCGCGGGTGTCGCGGGTGCTCGTGGACGAGGGTCAGAGCGTGACCGCCGGTCAGACGCTCGCGCTTCTCTCACAAGCCGCCACGAGCTCCGAGGTCGAGGTGCGCCGCGGCGCGCTCCAGCGGGCAGAGGCGGTGTTGCGCGATCTCGAGGCGGGCGCGCGGCCGGCCGAAGTGCGGCAGAGCTCGGCGGACGTCACGGCCGCCGAGGCGGAGGCGGCGCGGCTCGCTCGCGACTATGCCCGCGCCCAGGCGCTGTACGACGGTGGCGCGATCTCCCGGCAGGAGCTGGAAGCGGCGCGCACGCAGGCCACAGTTGCCGCGCAGCGGGCAATCGCGGCGCGGCAGGGACGCCAGCTCGTGGTCGAGGGCACGCGCCCGGAGCGGATCCGCGCGGCGCGCGCAGACGTCGCGACCGCGCGCGCCGCGCTCGACGCGGCTCGCGGGAGCGCCGCGGAGCTGGCGCTCGTGGCGCCCGCTAACGGGACGATCATCCGGCGGCTCGCCGATCCCGGGGAAACGGTGGCGCCGGGCGAGCCGGTCGTCACGCTGGGCAAGACGGATTCGCTGTGGGTGAGGATTTATCTCGGCCCGGCCGCCGTCGCGCGCATCCGCGTGGGCGACGAAGCGCGTGCAACGCTCGACGACTTTCCCTCGCGCCGCTTCTCGGGCCGCGTCGCGGCGATCGCGGCGCGCGCCGAGTTCACGCCGCGCGTGGCGCTGACGGAGCGGGAGCGCGCCGACCTGCTGTTCGGCGTGAAGGTGGCGCTCGTGGATCCCTCCGGCGCGCTCAAGGCCGGCTTGCCGGTCACCGTGCGGGTTCAGCCGCGGGGCGCGCGCGCGGCCACCCCGTGACAGACCCGGCGGTGACTGCCGCGGCCGACTTTGCCGTGCAGACGCGCGGGCTGCGCAAAGCGTTCGGTCCCGTCGTCGCGGTCGAGGGACTCGACCTCGAGATCCGCCGCGGCGAGGTGTTCGGCGTGCTCGGCCCGAACGGCTCGGGCAAGACGACGACGATCCGCATGCTGTGCGGGCTGCTCACGCCGAGCGCGGGCGACGCGACTGTAGTCGGCTACGATCTGCGCACGCAGCAGACGGAGATCCGCCGGTCCATCGGCTACATGTCGCAGCGGTTCGGCCTGTACGACGATCTCACCGTGCGGGAGAACGTCAGGTTCTACGCCTCGGTGTACGGGCTGCGCGGCGCGGCGCTGGACGCGCGCATCGTCGAGCTGTTCGACCAGCTGGAGCTGGCGCCGCGCGCGGAGCAGCTGGCCGGGACGCTGAGCGGCGGCTGGAAGCAGAAGCTCGGGCTCGCGTGCGCGACCGCGCACCATCCGAAGATGCTGTTTCTGGACGAGCCGACGGCGGGCGTGGATCCCGCGGCCCGCCGCCGCTTCTGGGAGATCATCTACGAGCTGGCGCGCGGCGGCACCACTGTGCTCGTGACGACGCACTACATGGACGAAGCGGAGCGGTGCCAGCGGCTCGCGTTTCTTTCGCGCGGACACCTGATCGCGCAGGGGACCGCCGCCGAGATTCCGGCACAGTTCGGTGAGAAAAGCATCGAGGACGTGTTCATCGAGCTCCAGCGGCGGGACGAGGGCGCGGCGGCGTGAGCTTGCTAGCGCGCGTCCGCGCCGGCGGATTGTGGCCCATGCTCCGGAAGGAGTTCATACAGCTCAGGCGCGACCGGTTGACGCTCGCGATGGTGGCGGTAGTGCCGGCGGTGCAGCTCCTCCTGTTCGGCTACGCCATCCGCACCGAGGTGAGAAACCTGCCCACGGTAGTGCTCGACGAGTCACGAAGCAGCGACAGCCGCGCGCTGATAGACGTGATGCGCAACACCGGCAACTTTCGCGTCGTCGGCACGGTGGCAAGCCGCGCCGAGCTGCGCAGCGTGATAGAGCGGGGGGATGCGAGCGCGGCGGTGATCATCCCTCCTGACTTTGCCGTGAATCTGAAGCGTGGCCGCGCCGCAACGGCGCAGATAGTGGTGGACGCGGCGGACCCGATGGCTTCCTCCGCGGCGATCTCCGGCGCCGCGCTCGCGGGCGCGGCCCGCAGCTCGGCGATCGTCGCGCAGCGCACCGGTGGTCAGGCGCCGCTCGAGGTCCGCGTCCGTCCATGGTACAACCCGGGGATGCGGTCCGAGGCGTACATCGTGCCCGGCGTCATCGGCGTGCTGCTGTCCATCACGTCGCTGGTCGTGATGAGTCTCGCCGTCGTGCGTGAGCGCGAGCGAGGAACGCTGGAGCAGCTCGTCGTGACTCCGCTGAGCAAGACCAGCCTGCTGCTGGGAAAGGTGTTGCCGTTCGTCGCGGTGGGATACGTGCAGATGACGGTGATCCTGCTGCTCGGCAAGCTCGTCTTCGACGTGCCCGTGCGGGGCAGCCTGGTCCTGCTGTATCTGGTCGCGGGCGCGTTCATCACCGCGAACCTCGGCATCGGGCTGCTCATTTCCACGGCCGTGAAGTCGCAGGTCCAGGCCACGCAGCTCGGCTTCTTCGTGATG
>CALMKE010000193.1 GCA_937867645.1 uncultured Gemmatimonadota bacterium
GGCCGCCGCCGCATGGCGGCCAGTGACTGGACGCGCGGTCGCGCGGTCGCGGTCGGTGACGTCCTCGGCTGAGGGCCCGGCCTGGAGCGTTCCCGTCGTCCATGCCGTCACGAACGACGACAAGCTGCTCGGCCCCGAGTTCGCTCGACACGCCGATGACGTGATGGCTGCGCTTGGCGAGCGTGGCGCGATCCACGTGCGCGCGCGGTGGATTCCCGACCGGCGGCTGCTCGCGATCACGGAAGCCCTGCTCGAAGCCGCGCGCCGCGCCGGATGTACGGTCGTCGTGAACGACAGAGTGGACATAGCGCTCGCGGCCGGCGCGGCGGGCGTGCAGCTCACCTCGCGATCCGCCGGCATCCGCGACGTACGGGCGATCGCACCCGCGCTTCGCATCGGCGCCAGCGTTCACTCGGAGCCCGAAGCGCGGGACAGCGGGCTGTTCGGGGCGGACTGGTGTGTGGCCGGCCACGTCTTTTCGAGCGGGTCGCACGAGGGCGAGCCTGGCCGAGGCGCCGGGTTCCTGAGCGCCTGTGCCAGGGCCACCGACATCCCCGTCATCGCGATCGGCGGCGTCACGCCGGCCCGCGTCCGTGAGGTGCTCGACGCCGGCGCCCGGGGCGTAGCGAGCATCAGCGGCATCTGGGACGACCCGAATCCCGGTGAGGCAGCCGCCCGCTATCTTTCGGAGTATGTCGCAGCAGAGCGTCGCGGATGACACGGTCTCCCTGACCGTCAACGGCGAAGAACGAGAGCTTCCAGCCGGCTCCAGCGTCGCGGATCTGCTCCGCGCGCACCAGCTCGACCCGCGAATGGTGGTCGTCGAGCACAACCGCGAGATCCTGCGCGACCGCGACAGCTACCCGCGCGTCACGCTGCGCGGCGGCGACGTAGTCGAGATCGTTCACTTCGTGGGGGGCGGATGACCACCGCCGCGCTTCCCATGAACGACGTCCCCTTCGAGATCGCGGGACGCGAGTTCCGCTCGCGCCTCATGGTCGGCACCGGCAAGTACCGGTCGAACGAGGAGATGCTGGCCGCGATAGAGGCATCCGGCGCCGAAGTCGTGACCGTCGCGGTCCGGCGCGTCGACTTGAATCGCGCGAACGACGAAGGGATGCTGCATCATCTCGATCCGGAGCAGTACTTCCTTCTCGCCAACACCGCCGGCTGTTACTCCGCGGACGAAGCCGTCCGCTACGCGCGGCTCGCGCGCGCCGCGGGGTTCAACGAGTGGATCAAGCTCGAGGTCATCGGCGACGAGGAAACCCTGCTGCCGGACGTGGCCGGGCTGCTCGAAGCCACGAAGCTCCTCGCGGACGAAGGGTTCAAGGTGATGGCGTACACCAACGACGATCTGATCACCGCGTTGCGGCTGGAGGAGGCGGGCGCGGTCGCCGTCATGCCGCTCGCGTCGCCGATCGGATCCGGGCTCGGCCTGCTGAACCCGCACGCGATTCGCACGATCAAGCGGCGGCTGTCCGTGCCGGTGATCGTGGACGCGGGCGTCGGTTGCGCGACCGACGCGTGCGCGGCCATGGAGCAGGGGGTGGACGGAATCCTGATGAACACCGGCATCGCGGCCGCGTCAAACCCGGTGCGGATGGCGCGCGCGATGAAGCTCGCGGTCGAAGCCGGCCGCGCGTCCTTCCTTTCCGGCCGGATGCCCCGGCGCGAGACGGCCATGCCGTCGTCTCCGCTGGAAGGGATGCTGGACTGATGGTGGCGCGCGCGGGCGTTCAGTTCGCGGTGCAGGGCGGCGTCACGGAAGCGCGTGTGCTCGCCGCCGAGATCTGCGCCGACCTGCGCAACGGCGAGATGCTGGACTCGTCGTTCGAGCGCCGCGCGGCTCCGCTCGACTCGCGCGACCGCCGCTGGATGCAGGAGCTGGTGTACGGCATGCTTCGCCGGCGCGCGCGGCTGGACGCGATCCTGTCCTCGCGCGTTCGCGGCGGGCTCGCGCGGCTGGATCCCGACCTGATAGACCTCCTGCGGCTCGGCGTGGACCAGCTGCTCTACATGGGCAGCGTGCCCGCCTACGCCGCGATCGCGCAAACCGTTGAGCTCGCGAAGCGCAGGCACGGGATCGGCGCGAGCAAGCTGGCGAACGCGGTTCTGCGACGCGTGGACCGCGAGCGTGAAGATCTCGCCGTACAGGTGGATGGCGACGAGGTGGATCAGCTCGCGCTCGAGTACTCCCATCCGCGCTGGATCATCGCGCGCTGGCTGGACCGGTTCGGCCGCAGCGAGACGGTCAAGCTGCTGCAGACGAACAACACCGAGCCACCGTTGATCGCGCGGCCCTATGGCATCGTCCGCGAGCAGCTCGAGGCGACGCTCGAAGCCGCCGGAGTGAGAGTGGCGGACGCGCCGCTCGTGGCAGACAGCCTGGAGCTGCAGGGCGCGGCCGCGCTCACGGAGCTCGGCGCGTACAAGCAGGGACTTTTTTTCATCCAGGATCCAGCGTCCACGCTGGTGGCGCGATACGCCGCGATCTCGCCCGGAGTAACCGTCGCCGACCTCTGCGCGGCGCCCGGCGGGAAATCCCTGGAGATGACCCGCGTAGCGGGCGCCGTGGTCGCGAGCGACCGCTCGCAGACGCGGTTGCAGCGCGTGATCGCGAACGTGAAGCGGCTCGACGCGCGCGACGTGCTGGCCTTCGTCGGTGACGCGCGCCATCCCGCGGTGAGGCCGGTGGACGTGGTGCTGATCGACGTTCCCTGCACCGGTACCGGCACGTTCCGCCGGCACCCCGACGCGCGCTGGCGCCTGCGGCCATCCGATCTGGCGGTGATGACCAATCTCCAGCGCGCGATCTGCCGCGGAGCCGCGCGCGTGGTCAAGCCGGGCGGTCTGCTGATCTACAGCACCTGCTCCATCGAGCCGGAGGAGAACGAGGAACAGGTCGCGACGTTCCTCAAGGAGCACCCGGACTTCGTGCTCGAGCCTCCGCCGTCGGGGGAGATCCCGGAGGAAGTGCTCGATTCCGGAT
This sequence comes from uncultured Gemmatimonadota bacterium, assembly GCA_937867645.1. Classification (GTDB taxonomy): domain Bacteria; phylum Gemmatimonadota; class Gemmatimonadetes; order Gemmatimonadales; family Gemmatimonadaceae; genus JACDCY01. Next base: position 2,993 of record CALMKE010000193.1, read on the forward strand.
TTCTTCGCGTGCTGCCGCAGCGGCACGGCACCGACGGCGCATTCGCGGCACGGCTCAGAAGGGCAGTCCGGTGAATCTGCGCGCCGCGCCGCGCAACGCGTTTCCGTACCTCCTGACCGCCGCCGGCGGTTTTTTGCTCGCGTACCTCCTGATCTTTCTGTTCGCCTTCCCCGCCGAAGTGATTCCCGACGACGCGGACGTGCCGAACGTCGTGGGGCTCATGTACGCCGACGCGGCGCAGCGGATCGAGAAGGCGGGCTTTCAGGCGGTGCAAGGCGAGTCGCGCTTTCATCCCCGCGCGCCGGAAGGCACGGTCCTCCAGCAGGATCCGCCCGCCGAGAGCAGCCAGAAGCGCGGGATCGACGTGCGGCTGGCGGTGAGCGCGGGACAGCGGAGCGCTCCGGTACCGCAGGTCACGGGACTGAGCGAGCAGCAGGCGCGGGTCTCGATCGCGAACGCGGGGTTCGAGCTTGGCACAGTTCGGCGCGAGGCGAGCGATCAGCCGCGCGGCTCGATCATCGCGAGCACGCCGCCGGCTGGCGAAGTGCTGCAGCTCCCGGCAGTCGTCAACATCGTGGTGAGCGACGGTCCCGCGATAGTGATCGCGCCGGACCTCGTCGGCAGAACGCTGCCCGACGCGCGCTCCATGCTCGAGCAGATCGGGTTGCGCATCGGCGGCGTTGGGCGGGACACCAGCTCCTTCCAGCCGGAGAATACGATCCTCTCGCAATCGCCGCCGGCGGGCCAGGCGGTCTCCGCCGGCGGGCGAATAAACGTGACCGTGTCACGCTTCCCTCCAGTCGCGCCGCTATATGTTCCCCCGCGGCCCGACTCACAACCCCGCTAGCGGCGGACAGCCCTGCCGGGAGACACCCCTATCGCCTGCCGGTGGCCGACTTCACTTCCACTCCGATCAGGCGACTCTGGCCGCTCAGGATTTCCCACGAGTGCGACCCGGGATCCGCCCACATCACCTGTCCCTGATGGAGGTCCGCGATCTGGCTCGATCCATCGGCCGCGGTGAGCCTGACGCGCGACCTGCCGAGGCTGATGAGCACCCCGCCTCGCGAATGTGTGTGCAGCGGACTTCGTGCGCCACTGCCGGCCAGAATTTCGATCACGCGGACGTAGTCGTTTTCGAGCACGACCTGGTGAGCAACTGGGTCCACTGTAATCACGTCACTGGCGGGAAGCGTTATCGGCGGGGATACCCTTCCCTGGCTGGCGGCCTTTACTTCCACCCCCACGACGTGCGCCTGGCCGGCAACCATTTCCCAGGAGTGCTCGGCGTTCTCCAGCCATAACACTTGCTCCGGCTGAATGTCGAAGATCACGTTCGCCGCCGTCGGTGTCGCCATCCTCAGCCGGGCAGTCCCCAGCCCGACGAAGACAAAGGACGGATGCGTGTGCATCGGGCTGCGGTCGCCGGGAGAAGCGAGCGCGCGGAACACGCGCACGTGATCGTTCTCAAAGAGAACGTTGTGGTGCGTTGGATCGACGGCGACAGCGTCCGGAGCCCTTTGCGCCGCGGCCGGCGCCGAGGCGGCAAACACCATTGCCGCTACGGTGGTCATGCATTTCCTCATTTGCTCCTCCGACTTTGAGAGCGTGATCCGTCTGTATATCGCGGCCACGGGTCCAGCCGCGGGGTGAAAAACTGCAGCCCGCCCGCACGTGGCTGCAAGCTCCCCGGCCTGACCCTTCGGTACCGTAAGGCGCTAGCTTAAGTGATTGGCTCGTTACGCTGGTTTGCGCTTCACCGCCCGATCGGAAGACCCGCCGGGCAACTGCCGCCACCGCCATCCGTTACTGATCCAATGGCCGTTCGCATCGCTCCTTCCATCCTGAGCGCCGACTTTGCCCGCCTCTCCGACGAGATCGCGATGTGCGAGGCCGGCGGCGCGGACTGGATCCACATAGACGTCATGGACGGACACTTCGTGCCGAATCTCACTTTCGGCGCGAAGGTCATCGAGACGGTGCGCAGGCTCACGAGCCTGCCGCTCGACGTGCATCTCATGGTGCTGGAGCCGGAGAAGTATTTCGAGAGCTTCGCGAAAGCGGGCGCGACGACCATGACCATTCACGTGGAGACTGCGCCGCACCTGCACCGGCAGCTGATGCGCATCAAGGAGCTCGGTTGCAGGGCGGGCGCCGTGGTCAACCCGGCGACTCCCGTCGAGGCGCTGAGCGACGTGATGGCCGACCTCGACCTGCTGCTGGTCATGTCGGTGAATCCGGGCTTCTCGGCGCAGAGCTTCATCCCGTCCTCCATCGGCAAGATCGCGCGAGCGAGAGAGATGCTGGACGCGGCCCGCGGCGCGGCGGATCTGGAGGTGGATGGCGGCATCGGGCGCGACACCATACGCGACGTCTGGCGCGCGGGGGCGGACACGTTCGTCGCGGGGAACGCGATCTTCAGCGCGAAGGATCCGCGCGCGGAGATCGATGTGCTCCGGAAGCTGTGCAGCGAGACCGCATGACCGGAACGATCAAGCGCGCGCTTCTCTTCGCCGGCTTCGCCGGTCTCGTTGTCGGCGCGGTCATCGGCGTCAGGTTTCTGCGCCAGGATCTCGTGGGCGTGGGAGTAGGGTCGAAGGCGCCCGATTTCACCGCCTCGACGCTCGATCCAACGCCAAGCGTTAAAGGTCTCGACGACTACGCGGGCCAGGTCGTGCTGCTGAACCTCTGGGCGACGTGGTGCGCGCCGTGCAGGGTGGAGATGCCGAGCATCCAGAATCTGCACGAGGCATACGCGCCGCGTGGACTCAAAGTCGTGGCCGTGAGCGTGGATGCCGGCGGCACCGAACAGCAGATACGCTCTTTCACCGATTCACTCGGCCTGACGTTCGAGATACTCCACGATTCCACCGGCGGGATCCAGCAGAAATACCGGACGACCGGAGTCCCCGAGACCGTGCTGATCGACAGAGACGGCGTGATCAGGAAGCGCGTGCGCGGAGCGGTGCAATGGGACTCGCCCGCCAATCGCGCGCTGGTGGAGCAGCTGCTGGAACAGCCGGCGCGCTGAGCGTGACGCTGTTGCTCGGGATCGAGACGTCGTGCGACGAGACGTCCGCGGCGGTCGTGGAGAGTAGCGGCCCCGGCGAGCGGCCGGAGCTTCGGTCGCTGGTGATCCTGTCGCAGGACGTGCACGCCGTGTTCGGCGGAGTGGTGCCGGAGATCGCCGCCCGCGCGCACCTCACCAGCATCGTCCCGGTAGTGGACAAGGCGCTGGCTGACGCCGGAATCGGCTTCAGCGAGCTGAGCGCGGTGGCGGTCACGCATGCGCCGGGTCTGATCGGCGCGCTCCTCGCGGGCGTGTCCTACGGGAAGGCCCTGGCTCATTCGCTGGACATTCCGGTCGTCGCGGTGCACCACATGGAGGGGCACCTGTTCGCCGCGTCGCTCGAGGATCCCGACGCGGAGCCGCCGTTCATGGCGCTGCTCGTCTCCGGGGGCCACACCATGCTGATCGATTGTCCGGCCTGGGGCAGCTACGAGCTGCTGGGCGCGACCCGCGACGACGCGGCGGGAGAAGCGTTCGACAAGGTCGCGAAGCTGCTCGGCCTTCCCTACCCCGGCGGACGGTACGTGGAGGAGCTTGCCGCGCGCGGGAAGCCCGGCCGCTTCAAGTTCAAGCCGCCGATGCTCGATGGGACGTGGAAGGCAAATCAGCCGGGGTATCACGACGTGTCCTTCAGCGGGCTCAAGACCGCCGTACTGAACGCGGTCCGCGGCTCGAGCGACATCGAGCGCGACCGCGCGGACATCGCGCGGGGCTTTCAGGACGCGCTGATCGAGACGCTGGTGGAGAAGACCGTACGCGCCGCGGACGAGCGGGGCCGGTCGCGCATCGTGCTGGGCGGAGGCGTCGCGTGTAATCGCACGCTGGTGGCGGCCGCGCGCAAGCGCGCTGAGCGGATCGGCGCCACCGTGCACAGCGCGTCGCCGCGGCTTTCCACTGACAATGCCGCGATGATCGCGCGCGCGGGACTGTTCCACTTCGAGCGCGGCGAGCGCGCGGAGCTGTCCCTCAACGCGTTCGCGACGTTGCCGATCCCCGGCTTGAAGAACGCGGCCGGCTTTTAGCAGCTAGCTGCTAGCCGCTGGCTGCTGGCTGACGTTATCATTGGCCCATGCCTGAGAGCCAGTACATCGTCCACCAGCCATTCCTCTACGACATCGGCCCCATCAAAGGGATCGGCGGCTTCGGGCTGGCGATGCTCATGTGCTTCGTCACGGGCCAGATCCTGCTGACGCGCGAGCTCATCCGCCGCGGCTACGATCCGGCGCCGGTCGGCGACCTGGTTTTTGCGGCGGTGGTCGGCGGGCTCCTCGGCGCGAAGATCTACTATGCCATACTCGTGCAGGACGCGGGCGCGCTGTTCGACCGCGCGGGATTCGTGTTCTGGGGCGGACTCATCGGAGGAATCATCGGGACGAGCCTGGTGGTTCGCTTCAAGAAACTGCGGTGGAGCACGATCGCGGACGCGAGCGCGATGAGCCTCGCGGCGGCGTATTCGGTTGGCCGAACGGGCTGCTGGGCAGTGGGCGACGACTACGGCCGGCCGTGGGACTCAGCGCTGGCGGTGCAGTTTCCGGAGGGCGCGCCGCCCTCCACGGCCTCGAACATGTCGCAGCTCTTTGGCGTGAGCTTCCCGCCGGGAACGGCCCCGTCGGCGGTCATCGCCGTTCATCCCACGCAGATCTACGAAGTGATCCTGGGCTTCGTGATGTTTCTCATCGTATGGCGCTTCCGCGACCACAGGCACGCGGCGGGATGGCTGTTCGGGCTGTACGCGGTGCTCGCGGGCCTGGAGCGGTTCGTCATCGAGTTCGTCCGCGCGAAGGACGACAGGTTTTTCGGCGGGCTCACGCTGGCCCAGGTGATCGCGCTCGGCTTCGTCGTTGCGGGCGTGGCGTGGATGTACCACAAGCGCGAGGTCGGGCCTGGTAATCCGGGCATATACGCTTAGGAGCGAACGGCCCCACGAGGTTTGACGGGGAATCCAGTTTGGAGTGTGGCAGTACGGAGGATGGCAGTAAGGAGTTACTCCAAACTGCTCAACTCCGAACTGCCACACTCCCTACTTGGATTCCGCCCGGGTCGCAGCCCAGTCCCGCCTGGGCCTCCTCGGCCTGCCAATCGGATTGAGCCTCTCCCACTCAGGCAGGTGGTCGAGCAGATAGTCGAGTGAGAATACGTGGCGGGTGCCGTCCTCGCGCCGCTTGAATACCACCCGGGACCAGCCTTTCATCCCCGTCGGCTTGTACCAGCGCCCGTTCATGTGCAGCTCTTCGCCCCGGATCGCGCGGATGAGCACGCGCTCGTACCGCGAGCGCGGGAGCACCCGCTCGGAGAAGAGATTGTCCCACCGGCACAGCCGCCCGATGTCCTGGTAGTCCTTCGGCCGCTCGTCGAGGTCGAGCAGCGACGGGACCCGGCCGCGGAGCACCGAGCCGATCAGGCGCAAAGTGAACGGATCGGAGACGCGCCGGATGGACGGCCAGAAGTGACGCGCCGTCAACCCCGCGATATGGCGGAGGGCAAGCGTGCGGCCGTCGCGCGTAAGCCACATGCGCTCGTCCACGTCGCACTGGAACGGGTTCGAGCTGAAGCAGGTGAAGCGCGCCAGCCATCCCTTCCGCGACGTGTGCCGCATCGGCCGGAAATTGGCCACGACCGGAAGCCGCTTCTTCTCCAGCATCTCCAGCTCGAAGCTCTCCCAGCGCATGACGGCCCGCACGATCCCCACGATCAGCGTCGCCGTCGCGATCATCAGTGACGCGCTCGGCGTGAAGTCGGCGGTGATCTCGATCCTGTCGCCGCGCGGCCTCACGCCGATTCCGGTTGACTCGCGGTTAGCGGCCAGCAGCATGACCGGCATGGGGAGGATGTACGACAGCAGCAGCGCGAGCTTCTCCACGCTCTTCCCATTGTTGCGCTCCTGCGCCGGGAGATCGAAAGAGATGTTGTAGTGCGCGCTGAAGCCGGCGAGCTGCACCTTCCTGCCGCTCGATCTTTCCCACGCGTCCAGCTCGTCGCGCAGGAACAGGATGCTTTCCCAGAGCGAGCGCCCCGCGCGCGCCCCGCACCCCTTGTCGATCTCGATCACGGGGGTCGCCACCTCTATGACGCCGGTGTCGAAGTACACCGCGCCGCCGGTCGGGAGATGATACGAGCGTCCCACGCGGTGCATGAGCGGTCCGCGGATGATGTTGCGGGGACTGCCGAAGACGTCCTCCGGCCGCACCTGCTTTCCGTCCAGGATCACCGCGAATTCGGCTTCCAGTCCGATGGCCGCGAGCGCTATCCGGTCCGATGCCGCGCGCTTGTCGCCGCCGTCCGCCTTCTTCCGATTTCGTGGTGTGCTCTGCGACATCTACCGCGACCTCAAAGTTCCTTTCCCCCGACGGATCCGACCGCGTCCGCCCGGGGTCAGGGACGCTATCGCCGCGCTTGGGCCTTCTCGTCGGGCGCGTCGCGCGGTATCGAAACCACGTACCCGAAGTCCAGATGCAAATGATCGTCCGCAAATCCGGCGGATTCGCCCGTTGGGCGCGTCCAGACCGCTGGAAGCGTTTCCCGGGCGATCATGCTGTACCGCTCTATCGATTTCCCGTCGTCCAGGTAGGTGGAGCCGATCCGATAGATGTTCGCCGCCGTGCCCCAGCAATGGGGCGAGGCATCTCTACTCAAACGGTGTGCCGGGGACCGGTAACCCCCGTTCGCGGCTATGTGCACGAACGTACCGACGGCCTCGCGGAACCTCTCCAGGCACATGGCGAGCAGCGTTATAGCGCAGGGGACGTACCGCGGAAATCGCCGAAACACATCGACTTCCCTGATGTCGGTCTGGATGAACTCCCACAGCGAGAAGTGGGGAGACAGCTCCAGCTTCAAGGCGACGTCCCACGACGGGATCTCATAAAAATAACGGGGCAGCTGCCGTTCGCGCCCCGCGGCATCGCGCATGGCCTCGCCCGGCCGCAGCGCCTCCCGGTACCGCTGGTCCAGCGCCAGGCCGTCCACGACTTCGAGCGGAAAAGAGCGGTCGTCAACCATCCTTTTTCGATCCCCCATCGTCGGTCAGAAACTCGTAGACGGCCTCGGACACCCTCGCCACGGTCTGCTGCCGGCCGGACGCGCCCGGGTCCCACTCCGTGAGCACGACCAGCACGTACGGGTTTCGCCCGTGCAGATACACGATCCCCGCGTCGTGGGCGATCGTGGAGATCTCGCCGGTCTTGTGGGCCACGCGCGTGCGCTTGGGCAGCGGCGCTGGAATGCCGCTGTTGAACTCCTGCGCGTGCAGGATGTCGAGCATCTCTCTCGACAGCGTCCGGGAGAAGGCGCGCTCCTCCGCGATCAGCTTCAGCAGCTCGGCGAGACCGGCGGCGGTCACCCGGTTGGAGACCCCCGCTTCGAACGCCCGATTGTCCTCCACGCCGCGTCTCAGCTCGATCCCTTCCTCCACGCCAAGCTCGGCGAGCGTCCGCTGCATGCTTTGCAACCCCACGTAGTCCAGCAGCAGGTTCGTCGCGAGGTTGCTGCTCGTCGCGATCATGTGAAAAGCGAGCTCGCGCACCTGCATCGTCTTGCCGAGGGCCGCGTGCACCGCCGCGTTCGCGTCCCGGTCGGGATCCACGCGGAAGATCGAGCCGTCTTCGGCGCTGCGGAACCGGTTGCGCACGTGCAGCCTGGACTGCGGCAGGAGATCGCCGGCGTGCACCGCGCCGAACACGCCCACGAGAATCGGGATCTTGATCGTACTGGCCGCGTGAAACCAGCGGTCCGACTCATAGTCGAACTCGGCCGACGTCTCGATGTCGCGCATGGCCACGGCCAGCGCTTCGGCGCCCGAGTCACGCTCGATCTCCTCGATGCGCTCGCGAAGCTTCCCGGTGTCGCGTGTGTGCGTCTTTTTCTTCGTCTCTTTGGCCATGCGATTGCGCTGAAACGGTAGGATATACTTAACGATCTGACCGGCAGCCCCCCAACCAAGCCGCGGAGCCCGCCACTGCACTACCACCTGATAGGAATCGCCGGGACGGCGATGGCGTCCCTGGCCGGGCTTCTCAAGGCGGCCGGACACAAGGTGACGGGCTCGGACGAGAACGTCTATCCGCCGATGTCGCACGAGCTCGAGGCCCTCGGGATTCCCTACAAGTCAGGGTTTGCTTCTGCGAATCTCGAGCCGCGGCCCGACGTGGTCATTGTCGGCAACGCGATCTCCCGCGGCAACGTGGAGCTCGAGGCGGTTCTCAATCAGAAGCTTTACTACACCTCGGCCGCGGCGGTCATCAAGGAGGAATTCATCCGCGGCAGACATTCCCTCGCGGTCGCGGGCACGCACGGCAAGACCAGCACGAGCTCGCTGCTGGCGTGGGTCCTCGAAGTCGCGGGGCTGAATCCGGCGTTTCTCATCGGCGGCGTGGCGGAAAACTTCGGGAGGTCCTTCAGGCTCACCGGCTCGAAGTACTTCGTGATCGAGGCGGATGAGTACGACACGGCCTACTTCGACAAAGGGCCGAAGATGTGGCACTACCTGCCGGACACGGCGATTGTCGCCAACATCGAGTTCGACCACGCCGACATTTACCGCGACGCGATCGCATATGACTTCGCGTTCTCGAGGTTCATAAACCTGATCCCGGGCAACGGCACCCTCGTGGCGGGCTGGGATTCGCCGAAGGTTCGTGAGCTGTCCGCCAGGTCGTTCGCGCCCGTCGAGTCGTTCGCCTACTCGCAGGAACAGACCGGGCCGGCGGCAGGGCCGCACCCCCGGTGGCGCGCCGAGGACGTTCGGTTCGGCCCGGAAGGAACGACGTTCACGGTGCTGCACGACGGCGCCGAATGGGGCCGCGTGGAGTCGCCGCTCGCCGGCGCGTTCAGCGTCCGCAACATTCTCGCCGTGATCGCCGCCGCCAACTCCGTGGGTGCGGCCGCCGACCGCGTCCGTGAAGGATTGCGCACGTACAAGAGCGTCAAGCGGCGCATGGAAGTCCGCGGGGAAGCCCGCGGCGTAACCGTCATCGACGACTTCGCCCACCACCCCACCGCGATCCGCGAGACCATCTCGGCGGCCCGGCAGAAGTACGCCGGCCGGCGGCTGATAGCGGTGTACGAGCCGCGCAGCTACACCGCGCAGCTGCGCGAATTCGAAGGCGCGTACGAAAGCGCCTTCGCGGAAGCGGACGAGATCGTGCTCGCAGGGCTGTTCCACCCCGAGCGGTACGCCGGCAACGCCCTCGACCCACAAGGGCTGGCTGACCGATGGACGAGGGCCGGGAAGACCGCCGCCTACATCCCCGGCGTTCCCGACATCGTCCGAAGCCTCGCGGGATCCCTTCGTGCCGGTGACGTGGTGCTCGTCATGTCGAACGGTGGATTCGGGGGACTGCACGAGAAGCTGCTGCAGGAGCTCGCCAGCCCGGCCTAGGCCGCCACCAGGCAATTCCGACTGGACTTGTCGGATATGCCGCCACCGTGCGATTTTTGTGCATGCCTCTTCATAAGAATTCGGGCCGCATCGCCCTGCTTGCAGCGATGGCACTCGCGGCGATCACCGCCTGCGAGCGGGCCCCCAGGGATCAAACCGTAACCGTCTACTCCTCCCGCTCGCATTACGGCGCGGAGTCCGTGTTCGTGGCCTTCACCCGGGCCACCGGGATCAAGGTCGAGTTCTTCGAGGGAAACAACAACGAGGTGCTCGAGCGTCTGAAGTCGGAAGGCGAGCGAACGAGCGCGGACATGCTGCTGACGGTGGACGCGGGGAACCTGTGGAACGCCGCCGAGCAGGGCCTGTTGCAGCCGGTCGAGTCGAAAGTGCTCACCGCCAACATCCCCGCGCATCTGCGCGATCCGGGAAATCAGTGGTTCGCGATCGCGACACGCGTACGCACCATCATGTACAACCCCAAGCGCGTCGACCCGTCGGAGCTGTCCACGTACGAAGCGCTGGGCGATCCGAAGTGGAAGGGGCGGCTGTGCCTGCGCCCTTCCTCCGCGATCTACAATCAGTCGCTGCTCGCGTCGCTGATCGCGATTCACGGAGAAGAGGCCACGGAGCGGATCGTGCGCGGCTGGGTCGCGAACGACCCGATCTACATCAACGGCGACACGCAGATTCTGGAAGCGATGGCCGCGGGGCGCTGCGACGTTGGGATCACGAACCACTACTACCTGGCCAGACTGCTCGCCAAGGACTCGACCCTCTCCGTAGCACCCTTCTGGGCCGATCAGGGCGGCGCCGGCGTTCACGTCAACATTTCCGGGGGCGGGGTGACGCGGCACGCGAAGAACCGCGCGGCCGCGATTCAGCTGCTCGAATATCTCACGACGCCTGAAGCGCAGGGCCTGCTCGCCTCGAGCAGCTTCGAGTATCCCGCGAATCCCGCGGTGAAGCCCCACCCGCTGCTCGCGCGGTTCGGGAGCTTCAAGGCGCAGTCCGTGGGAGTCGCCGCCGCGGGCGCGCATCAGGCGGAGGCGGTGAGACTCGCCGACCGAGCCAACTATCGCTAGCGCCGCCGGCGCGCACGCGCTCGATCTTCCGCGCCAATCCGCCAGGGCGAAGGGCACGTGGCCCGTGATGCTGCTGGCCGCGATCGTGGCGGCGCCCGTGATCGCCATCGCCGTGGCGGCGATGGAGCCGCGGTGGGAGGTGTGGCGGCACCTGTTCGAGACGCGCCTCGCGTCCCTCGCGTGGAACACTGCGCGGCTGCTCGTGGGAGTCGCGCTGGGAGCGGGCGTGCTCGGCGTGCTGCTCGGCTGGCTGATCGCCGTGCACAGTTTTCCGGGCCGCGGATTCTTCGAGTGGGCGCTGGTGCTGCCGCTGGCGATACCGGCGTACGTGTACGGCTTCGTGATGATCGCGTTCTTCGACTTCACGGGCCCGGTTCAGACGTGGATGCGCGCCACGGCCGGCCCCGGCGCGGGACTGCCGGACATCCGGTCGTACTGGGGAGTGGTGCTGACGATGTCGCTGGTGTTCTATCCGTACGTGTACCTTCTCACGCGGTCGGCGTTCGCCGAGCGCGGCATCGTGCTCGTCGAAGCCGCGAAGAGCCTGGGCCAGTCGCCGCGCACGGCGTTCTGGCGTCTCGCGCTCCCGCTGGCGCGGCCTGCCCTCGCGTCCGGCCTCGCGCTCGCGCTGATGGAGACGCTGGCCGACGTCGGCACGGTCTCGGCCTTCTCGTATGACACGTTCTCCACCACGGTCTACCGCGTGTGGTTCGGGATGCTCGATCGCACCGCGGCGAGCCAGATCGCGCTCGTTCTCATTCTGTTCGCCGCCGCGCTGGTCGCGACGGAGCGATTCGCCCGCCGCCGCGCGGCGCACACAGTGAGCGACGCGCGCCGGACACGCCGCATCGAGGTGAGCCGCGGCAAGCGGTGGCTCTCCACCGGCGTCTGCGCAGCGGTACTTGGCGTTGCGTTCGTGCTTCCCGCGACGATGCTGGTGATCTGGACCGCGCGCTCGGTCCGCGCGGGGACCGTGGCCAGCAGTTATCCGTCGCTGGTCGGAAACACGCTGATGATCGCGGTCGCGGCCGCGGTGATCACCGTCGGCGCGGCCGTGCTGCTCGCCTACACCGCGCGGCGGCTTCGGTCGCGCAGATTGCGGGCGCTCACGGCCGTGGCGCTGCTCGGCTATGCGATTCCCGGCTCGGTCGTCGCCGTGGGCGTGCTGCTCGTGCTCTCCTTTGCCGACCGAATTGCCGGAGCGGCCCTCGGCTCGCCGCCCGCGTTCCTGATCACGTCGTCGGTGGTCGCGCTGCTGTTCGCGTATACCGTTCGGTTCGTGGCAGCGGCGTATTACCCGGTGCAGGCCGGACTCGCGCGCATCTCGCCGGCGATGGACGAATCCGCGCGCGCGCTCGGCGCCACGCCGCGGCGGATCCTGCGCGAGGTGCACGCGCCGATGCTCCGCGGCTCGCTGGTCGCCGCGTCCATTCTCGTCGTCGTCGAGGTTCTGAAGGAGCTCCCCGCGACGATGCTCATCCGGCCGTTCGGCTTCCAGACGCTCGCGGTGGAGGTCTGGGAGCGGACCAACGACGCCATGTGGATCGAGGCCGCGCCACCATCGCTCGCCATCGTGGTGCTGGGCGCGCTGCTGGTGGGATGGCTCACCCGCACGGGCGCCCGCCAGAGAGCGCTGCCGTGAACGGGCTTCGCCTCTCGATCAACGGCGTCACCAAGCGCTACCCCGGTTCGGCCGGGCCCGCGGTGGAAAACGTCTCGCTCGACGTGGAGGCCGGCTCCATCCTCGGCCTGCTCGGCCCGTCCGGGGCGGGCAAGACGACGCTGCTCCGGCTGATCGCCGGATTCGAGCGCATAGACGCCGGCAAGATCACCGTCGGCGGGCGCACGATGAGCGGGCCCGGCGTGAACGTGCCCGCGGAGTCGCGCGGCATCGGATTCGTGTTCCAGCAAAGCGCTCTCTTCCCGCACCTCAATGCGCGGCAGAACATCGCGTTCGGACTCCGCCATCTGAGCGCGGTCGAGCGGATGGCGGCCATCGAGCGGGTGGTGGAGCTTTGCGCCCTCAAGCCGCTGCTCGACCGGTATCCGCATCAGCTTTCCGGCGGGGAGCAGCAACGGGTGGCGCTGGCCCGCGCGCTCGCGCGCGATTCAGGAGTCGTGCTGCTAGATGAGCCCATGTCGAACGTGGACGTGCGGCTGCGCGCGGTGATCGCCGCGGAGCTGCGCAGCATTCTCTGCGCGAGCCACACCACGGCGGTGTTCGTGACGCACGATCACGCCGACGCGTTCGCTATCGCCGATCGCGTCGCGGTGATGCGCGACGGCGTCATCGAGCAGGTCGGAAGCCCGCACGCGGTGTACGGGTCGCCGGCGTCGCCGTTCGTCGCGCGGTTCGTGAGCGACGCCAACTTCCTGCCCGGCCGGCACTGCAAGCTCGGCGTCGAGACGGAGATCGGCTGCCTTCCCTGCGCGCTGTCGGAGGGCGAGCCGATCGGAACGCCGCTGGTCGCGATGGTTCGCGCGGACGAGCTGGCGCCGGAGTACGACCCGAATGGGACGGCGACGGTCGAGCAGGCGATCTTCACCGGGTCTACCGTCACGTACTCGGTGCGGACGGCGTCCGGCCAGCTGCTGCAGTGCGTGGTTCCGTCGGCGTGGAACCACCGTGTGGACGTCGGGGCTCCGGTCCGCATCGTCGCCCGGGCGCACTCGATCCGGTGCTTCAGCCCCGCGGAGCTGGCGGGCTAGGCCTCAGGCCTGGTCGAGCTCGTACCTGTAATCACCAGCGAGCTCCGCGGCGCACAGCGCGGCGCGCTGCCCGGTCCTCGTCTCGAACCTGCGGGCGAAGTCAGGCAGTCGCTCCGCCGTGAAGGCCGATCGCTCCATCCCCAGCGCCTGGATCGCCCGCTCGATCTCGTCCGGCGTGCCTTCGACTTCCACGAGATCATCCATCCGCGGATAACGCTCGAAGCGGACCGTCGCCCCTCCGACGCGGTAAACGTGCACGTCCCGCTCGATCTCACGCGTCACCACGTACCCGAGCGCTTCGAGAATCGCCGTGAGACCGGCGAGATCGGCCGCGCCGGTGGTGAGCTCCTCCCGCGCCTTGAGCCCGTCCTCCACGCGTGTAGGGCCTTTCCAGTCGAGATGCGCCGCCTCGCCTGCCCCGCTTCCGTACACCCGCACGCGCAACACCTGATCGACGGCGGCGAGCCTGTGGTCGGGAGTGTCGTACCGGAGATCCCGCATCCGGCCCGCGAACGTCTCCGTCGCGCCCGCGTCGAGAATCCGCCGCTCGCGGTCGGGCATGTCCTCGACCACCGCCTTCACTTCGACTTCAACCATCGAGAATCGCGCTCAGCACCGCCCCGGTCTCGGCGAGATTCTCGAACACGGCGTACGGGTCGTGCCGCCTCAGCTCATCCACGGAAAAGTGGCCCGTGGCCACGCCGATCGCGCGCGCGCCGATCGCTTCGCCGCAGCTGATGTCCGCGGGCGTGTCGCCGATCACGTATATGGCGGCGCCGCCGAGCTCGCGGCCGAGCACTCCCGCGGCGCGGCGCTGCGCCACGGCGGGCAGCTCGGGCCGGTGCTCGTGGTCCGAGCCGAACGCGTTGACGCGAAAGCGGCGGAAGTCCACTCCGGCCGCGGCGAGCTTCACTTTCGCGCCGGCCTCGATGTTCCCGGTCAGCAACCCGAGCGTGACGTCTTCCGCGCCTTCGAGCTCGTCGAGCAGCTCTGGAATGCCCGGCAGGGTTCGCGGGATCCGCTCCCCCGATCTCACCTCCCGCTCGAGCCCCTCGAGGTAGAGCTCCAGCAGCGAGTCCATCCGCTGATCTATGTACGCGTCGTCGTGGCCGTGTCCGCGCATGAGATCGCGCACGATCTGCTTGTCGGTCTTGCCGTCGTAGCGATACGCGGGATCGCCCATCGTTCCGAACAGCTCCGTGAGCGCGGCCCGCATCGCGCGCATGCCCGCGCCTTCGCTCGAAAGGAGCGTACCGTCGATGTCGAACAGGACGAGCTTCATGCGCGCGTGAACAGGACGCCGGAGATGATCGTGGTCGCGCCGATCGTCTGCCAGAGGGTCGGAACCTCACGCAGGAATATCCACGCGATGGCCAGCGCGATCACCGGCTGGATGTTCGAGTAAACCGACGTGCGGGTGGGGCCGAGCGTCTTGATGCCCCGATACCAGAACAGATACGCGATCACCATGGACACGATGCTGGCGTAGACGACCGCGATCCACGCCGGCAGCGGGATGGCGAGCCATTCCGTCGCGGCGAGCGCGGGGCCGCTGACCACGAGCAGCGGTACCAGTCCGCCGATCATCGTTATCGCCGACAGCTTGAGCGGGCTGTACTGCAGCGTATAGGGCTGCAGCAGTACCGTGAACGTCGTCCACGTCATGACGGCTGCGACCATGAGCAGCGATCCGGCGAGGGTGGCTCTGCCCGCCGGCGAGTGCGCGCTGTCCGATATGATGAGACCGACACCGACGACCGACAGCGCGATGCCGATCAGCATGTTGCGTCTGATCGGCTCGATGCCGCGGATGCGGCTGGCCACCATGATGAACGCCGGCGCCGCGGCGACGATCAGCGCGGCGTGTCCCGCGCGCGTCCGCGACAGCCCCTCCACGAACAGGTACTGATACAATCCGTGACCGAGCACGCCGATGGCGAGCAGAATGACGAAGTCCCGCTTGCCGGGCCACGGGCTGTCGGACACGATCGCGATTACGATCAGGACGGCCGCGGCCATTCCGACGCGCAGCCCGGTGAACGCCAGCGGCGTGATTATTCCCGTGGCGAACTTCACCACGCTGAAGTTCACGGCCCAGATCGTGGCCATCATGAACAGCATGAAGTCGGTCGCCGTGAAGCCGCGCGGAGGCGTTGTCATGGCGCGAAAGCTAGCCGGGCGCGTGGAGCCGAAGCTACTTTGAGGCGATGCACATTTCCTTCGCGGTCTTCGCGGACGCCGCCAACCTTTCGCAGGAAGGGAAGCTCAACATCCTGGGTGTCTTTGACGCGGTGCAGGTTTCCGCGTTTCCCTCGGTACACCCGCGGACGCACCTGGTAGTGCGGCTGAAGGGAAATGTGGACGACGTCGGCAAGCACTCCATGACGCTGCGCTGGCTCAATCCTTCGGGCGACGAGCTGTGGGTTTCCGGCGGCGAGCTGAACGTCGGCGCCCCCGCCGACCCGAGCTTCGAGATGGACCTGCCGGTGATCGCGCTGATCGATCTGCCGCTGTCTGAGCCCGGCCGATACGTGATGCAGCTCGAGGTGGACGGCGAGTTCGAAGGAGAGCTGCCGCTACTGGTGACGACGGGGGTGCCGGTCATGCAGCAGGCGGGGGCACTCTACAGCTAGTCGGGCAAGTCCCGGCGTGTTCCAGGCGGAATCCGGGCTCTCGGCACTGAGCTCTCGGCCATAGGCAGTCGGACAATTACTTCAGCTCCACCGATTGCGCGACTTGCACGAGTCTGTCCAAATATCAGTTGTCCGACAGCCGAGAGCCGACAGCCGCTTGCCGACAGCCCGGATTCCGCCTGGAATACTCCTGGACTCTAGCCCTCAGGCAGAACGCGCCGTCCAAAAAGGAATCTGCCTTTCAACGCGGCGGACACCGGGTCCCCCGAGTCCAGCGACTCCACCGCGAACCCTCCGCGCGCCACCGCGAGGTGCACGATGTCCGGACCGCCCGCCGAGATCGCGACGTGGGTCATCCGACGGTCGTCCCGCTCGGAGAAGAACAGGAGATCGCCCGGCTGGAGCGAGTCGGTCCCTCCCTCGAGCTCGATGCCGGCGCCGCCCTGCTGCCACGCGTCGCGCGGGAGAGCGACGCCGTGCAGCGCGAACACCGACTGCACCAGTCCCGAGCAATCCGCGCCCCAGGGAGTCACGCCGCCCCACATATAGGGAGTGCCCGAGAAGAGCCGGCGGGCGGACTCAACGATCGCTTCGCCCCGCGGTGGAAACCCGTTGCGACGCTCCGCCAGAGTGAGCACCTCTCCCGCAATAACATCCACGTCGCCGGGAACGATCGCCCCCAGCGGAAGCGCGTGAATTCCGCCGGCGAAGCCGCGGACCACGCAGCCCATCGACAGGAGAGCGTCCGAGTCCCACGCGCGGGGGACTGTCCCATTGCCGGCCGGGCCCGTGAGATGGAGATACCCGCAGTGAATCCATCCCTCGTACTCGTCCGCTCCGCGGGCGAGC
Organism: uncultured Gemmatimonadota bacterium; assembly: GCA_937867645.1. Taxonomy (GTDB): domain Bacteria; phylum Gemmatimonadota; class Gemmatimonadetes; order Gemmatimonadales; family Gemmatimonadaceae; genus JACDCY01. The sequence continues at coordinate 19,712 of CALMKE010000193.1, forward strand.
CACCACGTTCCGCGCTCTTCGATGAGCTCCAGCTCGTGCCCGCGCAGCGCCTGGCTGAGCTGCGTCGCCGCGACCGTGGGCTCGGCCAGGAGTGGAGCCACCGCCGTCCTGACCAGCGCCCGGATGGTCCTCAGTGGTCCGGCCAGTCGATCTTGAGGGGAGTGCGCGCCACGACCGGCGCGATGGCCTTGGCTTCGCAGCTCTTGCAGCGCACGACCCCCTTGAACGTGCACATCAGGCAGATGAAAGTGCCGCACACCGCGCAGGGGTAGCCCTCGGACGCGCGCTCCTCGCGCTCGCAGGCGCGGCAGATCATCGCGTCACGCTCGGTCAGCTGCTTGGGCATTATCGAAAGTTACAGGCGCGGGGAAGACACCGCATCACTGCCTGCCGCCATCGGCTAGAATCTCCAGCTCCGGAATACGTCCACGCCCAGCTGCGGCGGCGTCTGCTGGAATCCTCTCGCGGCCGTCGTGCCAGCGCACGCCAGCTCGCCCGAGCCCGGCTCGATTCCTCCCTCCGCGGTCAGCGTGCTGCTGATCCGGTACTCCAGCCGAAGCCCCAGGTTCTCCGCGAAATTCGCGCGGCACAGCCCCGTGCTCAGTCCCAGGAACCAGCGCTCGGTCAGCTGCTTGCCAAGGATCACGCGCGTCGTGAACAGGCTGCTGAGGTAGGAGCTGGTGGATCCGCGCGCGCTTCCTTCGCCGCCGATCGTGCCGGTCTGCACTTCCACGATGTCGAACACGCTGCGAGGAATCCTGCTGCTGATGAACGTGCCGGCGAGCCGCCCGCCGATGGTAAGCAACTGCGCCGTGTACTGCGACGAGCTGTTGCTCAGGGCGAACGCGGGCTCTCCGGTCACCAGGTAGCTCAACAAATCGGATTGCGACAGCGGCAGGCTGTCGGCGCTCGCGAGCGAGAGCACTGGCGCGCCGAGCGTGCCTGTGATCGCGACGAGCACGCGCACGTCCTCGCGGTTGAAGCTCTGGCGCGGCCGGCGCACGGTGTGGATCGCGCGGATGTCGAGCGAGGGATTTATCTCCGGCTCGCCGAAGAATCGCAGCGTTCCGCGCTCGACCTCGAACGTCGGCTGGACCACGCCCAGGTTCAGCACGTACGTGCCGCGCTCGGCGTCGAGCGTGCCGGCCAGGGCGAGCTGGGGAGTGGCGACCGAAGCGCCGGTAACCGCGGACTCCGTGCGGCCGCGAATGAGACCGAGGCGGCCGCCAAGCTTGATGTTCGCCTCGGACGAACGCAGCCACACGTCCTCGCCGACCGTGACCGCGACGTTGTCCAGAGTAAGGTTGGTCGCGAACGCGCTCGGGACCTTCGGCAGGAACCGGCGGGCCTGCAGCAGCGTGGAGTCCACGAGGCCGTACAGCGCCGGATCGTCGAGGTCGATGACGTCCTTCCCAAGCAGCTCGGGCAGGAAAACCGTGCCCTCGTTCACGACGAGCCCGCCGCGGAGCACCGCCGCGTCGTAATCGCCGAGCAGGTGAACTTCCGGACCCGTGGATACGTCCAGAGTAGCGATGCCCGGACGCTGCAGCGCCCGGAAGTGATCCGCCCGCATCCGCACATCGAACCGCGGACGGGTGTAAGTGCTGAGGTCTATGTTGCCGCTGACCGCCGCTCCCCCGTTTCTTCCTCCGCCCCGCGGCGTGTACACGGTGAGCTTGCGGATGAACAACGTGTCCTGCACGAGCTCGATGTCGCCATCGAAGTTTTCATAGGTCACGCCCGTGGCGGGAATGACGAACCGGCCGTCGGTCACGCTCAGCGTCCCATTGAGCACCGGCTGCGAGACCGGTCCGGCCGCGCTCAAATTCACGTTGAGCGCTCCGCGCGCATCGCGAACCGGCAGCAGGCTCTGCACTACCGACAGATCCACGCCGGAGCTGAGCACCATCCCGCGCACGGAATCGTCGGCCACGCGCAGCCCCTGCACGAGCAGCGAGCCTCCCGACCGGTCGTGCTCGGCGCCCTCGTTCGTGAGCAGCTCGAGCCGGAGCGAATCCACATCCACCAAGTCGCGCGCGAGAGTGATCATCGCGGGCGAGGTGAGGCGGTAGTGGCGCGCGCTGTCCGCTTCGATGGACGCGGTGTCGAGCGCAACCAGCAGCGTATCGCCGCGCCGTTCTGTGCGCGCGGCCAACCTGGTGCTGGCGCCGTTACCGGCGACGAGCGTGGCCGCGGCCGTGCCGGACCCGGACGCGCTCTGCTCGGTTGTCGCGACCACCGAAGCGAGCCGGACACGCCCGATGGAAACGCTGTCGCCGCGGAGCGCCGCCGAGCCGGCCGTCACGCCGCCAGCGCGGCGCAGATCGAAGGTGCCGCTCAGGCGCTGCGCGCGCCGCGCGCCGACCTCCATGTCATCTCCACTCAGCGAGCCCTTGATGACGATTTCCTCGCCGAGCATCGTCGCCCGCCCGCGCACGGCGAGATTTCCCTTGGCCGTCTGCCCGCCGAGGTATTGGCGCAGAGCGCCGAGCGAATCCACGTCGAGGACGAAATCGATCGCGCCTTCCGACGACGGCGTGAGCGCGACCGTGCCCGTAGCCGACGCGTTCCCCGCGGGCGAGCTGATTCTCAGAGTGTCTATGCGCGCGATTCCGTCGGCCATCGTGACACGCGCGATTCCGCTCCCGACCTCGACGTCTTCGACCGTGGACCGCGACGCCGCAACCTGCACAGATCCGCGCAAATCCGCCGCAGCTGTGCCCGCTAGATCGACCTCGTACCGCGCGTTGACCGAAGTGCGCGGAAGCTCCGCGGCATCCAGCAGGCCGCGGGCGTTAGCGCCCGTCACGACGCCCGCTCCCTTCACCGTATAGCTCGGCGCCTCGGCGTCCACCCTGCCGTCGAACGAGATCGAGCCATGCTCGTTCGCGAGCGTCGTGACGACGGTCATGTCGGCGGCGTTTCCCCGCGCCCGGATCGGTCCGCTCATCTCGCCGCGCAGCGGGATGGCCGGATACGAGCGCGCGAGCGTCGTCATCGAAACAGGCGCGCCGAGCAGGTCCACGTCGTAGCTCACGTACTCGTCGCCGAGCGTGATGCGACCGGATCCCGTGACGCGCGACGGCCGGCCCGGCCCGTCCTGATGCAGCACGTCCGCGCGGCTGAAACGCAGATCGGTCCAGATCGAGTCGAGTGTCGCCGTGCCCGAAACCGAACCCTGGAGGCGCGGGAACTCCGGATTCAGGAATTGCGCGGTTCGCAGATCGAACCGCGCGACGTTGACGTCGAACCCGCGGAATACGGCGAGCGCCGGCAGTCGGATGTCCAGCATGCCACGGCCGGTCCCGCGCGAGATCGCGCCCGGCACGTGCGCGTCAGCGAACACGAGGTCCGCGCGCTCCACTCTGAACCGGTCGAGCGGCCCGCCCGACGCCGTCACGTTGCCGGTGATCCTGCCCTGCCAGTCATAGGTGAACGGACCGCCCGCGAGCGTGCGCAACAGATCGAAATCCACCGGCGCCGCTTCGAGCTGGACGTTCTTCACGATGAGCACGGGCCGCCCGACTCCGAACGTCATGGTGCCCCGCAGGCGCGACCCGGTGCTGCGCACATCCATGTCGTGGATGCGGAAGTCGAGCACTTTCAGGTCTTCGGGCGAGTTGCGGATCGCTAGCTTCATCCGTCCGCCGCCGGTGCGCGGCAGTGTCGGATATACCCACGCGACGTCCGACAGCGACACCGAATCGCCGACGACGTCCACGTAGTAGCGCAGCGGCAGCCCGCCGCAGCACACCACTTTCACCTTCGCGCTGCCGGTCGACCCTGGCAGATCGAAGTGCGCCGCGTCCCCCCACACGGAGTCCGCCACCTGCCGCACGGTGCCGTGCACGTTCCGGAAATGAAATGGCGGATCGAGACCCTTCACCGAGAGATCCCGCACGGTGAACACGCGCGCGGAGCTGTCGGGATCGGCGAGACGCGACGGGCCGAGCACGACGTTCCCCTGCTCCCACCGCCAGGTGCGCGTGAATCCGGCGCCGGCGCGGCGCACTTCGCGCGCGGGATCGGTGAGCGCGGCCGTCACGATGCTGTCGCGCACGCGCCGCGGCGGATTCCCGACCACGCGCCATGGAATGGTCACGGCGAAGCGGGCATCGCGGACAACGGCGGAATCGAGCTGGACGAATTCGCCGAAGCCGCGCCGGCGGCCGAGCGGCGCCGGCTGCCCCCGCGGAAAGATCCGCTCGAAGTTCCACCTGCCGTCGGGGTAGTAGCGCAGGTGGACGTTCGGATGCTGGACTTCGAGCCTCCGGACGAGGATGCGCTTGTCCAGCAGATCGCGCAGCTCGTACCGGACGAAAACCCGCCCCGTCGCCAGGAAGAGCGAGTCGTCCGCGCCGCGGATCTCGATGGAATCGATGACCACGCCATTGAGCAGGCCGCCGCTGATCCGGCCGACGTACATCCTCCCCGTGACCTTCGCCGACAGCCACGACTGCACGAACGCGCGAACGCGCTCCTGGCCGAACCGCGTCTGCGTCCCGCCCACGACGAGCAGGATCAGGACGAGCATCAGCGATATGAGGATCACCGCGCTCGAGAGGACGACCTTCCGCCTTCGCGACATCGCTAAAACGCCTGGCCGATGGCGAAGCTGAAGGTCAGCCGGCTCGCGAAGCTGCCGTCGCGCGCGGGCGCGAACGTGCGCGGGCACCGCCCCTCCTCCTGCGTCAGCACGATTCCGTTTTCACCCTGCACCGCGTGCACGCGGAGGTCGTTGTTCGGGCTCACGCACGGCAACGAGCCCCCCAGGGCGCTCGGAACTTCGTAGTACAGCGGGCCCGCGGGACGATCGTACGGGTTGTAGCCCACCACCATCCTGATCAATCCGACCGGAGACAACGCGCCGACCTGGATCCCGGGAGTGGCCTTCAGACGGAAGTTCTGGAACACGTCGTCGCTGCCGCGATTCCACACGTCGCCGACGTCGGTGAACAGCGTCAGCTGCATCACGTTCGAGAGGATGGGCGAGGGGACGCGAAGCTCGACGTTGCCGACGAGCAGCGAGTTGCCGCCCACTGGAACCGCGCGGCGGAAGCCGCGCTCTCCCTCGGTGACGCGGAACAGCGTGTCGCTGCGACCGGTGACCCCCGGGTACAGCGTGTCGAACTGCGTCGCGATGTAGATCGCCGATCCCAGCTCGTTCTGCGGAAATCCGCGCACGGTCGTCGGACCGCCGGCGAACAACCTTTCTTCCGGCGGCACGAAGCGCGTGGAGTCGCCGAGCGAGGGACCGAGCAGGCCGCCCGCCCGCAGCCGCACCGCCAGCACGTTCCGCCCCCCGAGCCCCCAGTAGCGCGCGGCGTCCCCGAGCAGCTTGTTGAACCCGAGCGACTTGTCCGCGAGCGTGAGCCGTGACGCGTGCCGGGCTTCCGCACGCCAGGTGTAGCCGCGCGTGGGATAGATGGCGTTGTTCGCCGCGTTGCGCGACACGACGACGCTGGCGATTCCGAGCGGCTGCAACCGCTGGAGCCGCTCGCGGTCCTCCCGGTCACACCGGTTGAAGACCGCGCAGAAGAGCGCCGGCTGCGCTTCGGTGCGGCCATAGTCGAGCCGATACGCGAAGCTCACCGGTGTCCGGTCGAACCGCCGCCAGTCGAGCCCTACGATTCCACCGATCGCGGTAGTCCGGAGGTACGCCTTGTACTCGGAGGTCCTGCCGCTGTAAACGGTGACCGAGGGAACCGTCCTGAGCCCGAAGAACGACGGCTGCCGGAGCGTCGCGCCGACGTAGTAGTTCAGCCGGCTGCTGTACGGGTCGGACTTCGCTTGCGGGCACAGATCGCGCGCGCCGTCGAGCGGATCGCCCACTCCGATCTTGGAGACGCGCGCCGTGAGCTCGAGCCGCCGGGCGCCGCGCAGGAAGTTGTAGTTGGTGAGCTCGCCCGTGGCCCGAACGCAGTCGAGCGTTCCGTAGCCCAATCCCACGCGCGCGGC
>CALMKE010000194.1 GCA_937867645.1 uncultured Gemmatimonadota bacterium
TTCCCCACCGATCCGTTAGCGCAGCTGTGGGGCGCGATCGAAGCCGTGTGGCGCTCGTGGACGCTCAAGAAGGCGCGTGACTACAGGAAGGTGAACCGCATCTCCGAAGACCTCGGAACCGCCGTCAACATCGTGTCCATGGTGTTCGGCAACCTCGGCGACGATTCAGGGACCGGCGTGGCGTTCACCCGTGATCCTTCCACGGGCGAGCGGAAGTTCTACGGCGAGTTTCTCGTGAACGCGCAGGGCGAGGACGTCGTGGCGGGCACGCGCACCCCGCTGGCAATCGAGCAGATGGCCGAGCGCCTGCCGGCAGCGTACAAGGAGCTGCTGGAGGTGCAGGGCCGGCTCGAGCGGCATTACAAGGACATGCAGGACCTGGAGTTCACGGTCGAGCGTGGCAAGCTGTATCTGCTTCAGACCCGCAACGGCAAGCGCACCGCCGCGGCTGCCGTGCGCATCGCGAGCGAGATGGTCGCAGAAGGGCTGCTCACCAGGACCGAGGCGGTCGCGCGAGTGCCCGCCGCGGAGCTGGATCAGCTGCTGCACCCGATCATCGATCCTTCGGTGCACGCCAAGCCAATCGCCATCGGTCTCCCCGCCAGCCCGGGCGCCGCGTCGGGAATCGCGGTGTTCGATCCGGACAGCGCGGAAGACCGGCACGCGGCGGGCGAGGCGGTGATTCTGGTTCGGGAAGAAACCACGCCAGAGGATTTTCACGGCATAGTTGCCGCGCGCGCCGTGCTAACGTCGCGGGGCGGGATGACGAGCCACGCGGCCGTCGTAGCGCGCGGGATGGGCAAGTGCGCCATCGTCGGCTGCAAGGAGGTCGAGGTGGATCTCGATCACCGCCGCTTCTCCGTCAACGGAACGGTGGTGGAGGAAGGCGACTGGCTGACCCTCGACGGCGGCACGGGCCGCGTGTTCATCGGGAATCTTCCGACGGTGCCGAGCGAGATCGTCCGCGTGACCGACGGTACGCTGCGCGCCGCGGACGCGCCGCTGTACCAGTCGTATCACCAGCTGCTCGGCTGGGCCGACGAAATCCGCCGGCTCAAAGTGAGAGCAAACGCCGATACGCCGAAGGACGCGCGCACCGCGCGCGGGTTCGGCGCCGAGGGGATCGGGTTGTGCCGCACCGAGCACATGTTCTTCGAGGGCGACCGCATCCAGGCGATGCGCGAGATGATCGTCGCGCGCGACGAAGCGGGACGGCGCCGCGCGCTCGCCAAGCTGCTGCCGATGCAGCGCGCCGACTTCGAGGGAATCTTCGAGGCGATGAACGGCTACCCCGTGACGATCCGGCTGCTCGATCCGCCGCTGCACGAGTTCCTCCCGCACGGCGGCGAGGAGAGCAAGCTGCTCGCGCGCACGCTTGGCATCTCCCGCGCGGAGCTGTCGCGGATCATCGAGGATCTGCGGGAAGCCAACCCGATGCTCGGCCACCGCGGCTGCAGACTCGGCATCTCCTTCCCCGAGATCACGGAGATGCAGGGACGCGCGATCTTCGAAGCCGCGGTGCGCGCCTCGCGCCGCGGGATAGACGTGCGGCCGGAGATAATGATTCCACTCGTATCCACCGCCGCCGAATTCGACAACCAGCGCGCAATTCTCGAGGACGCGGCGTCGCAGGTGCTTGGCGCGATGGGCGAGCGGGTGGAGTATCTGATCGGAACGATGATCGAGTTGCCGCGCGCGGCGCTCACCGCGGGCGAGATCGCGAAGAGCGCCCAGTTCTTCTCGTTCGGCACGAACGACCTGACGCAGACGACCTACGGACTGAGCCGCGACGACGCCGGCAGGTTCCTGCCGTCGTACGTGGACGCCGGAATCTTTCCAGAGGATCCGTTCCAGGTGCTCGATCCCGACGGCGTCGGCCGGCTGATACGGATTGCCGCGGAAGAGGGGCGGGCGACGCGGCCGAAGATCAAGCTCGGCATCTGCGGCGAGCATGGCGGCGAGCCGAGGTCGGTCGCGTTCTGTCACCAGATCGGGCTGGACTACGTGTCCTGCTCGCCTTACCGCGTGCCCATCGCGCGCCTCGCGGCCGCGCACGCGGCGCTGACGGAGAAGCCGGAAGGAACCAAGTGATCGGCAAGCTGCTGCACTGGGGGATAACGCTGGCGATCCTGGCGCTGCTCGTGGTTTTTGCGCGGACCGTGGACTGGGGCGCGGCGTGGTCCGCCATGCGGGGGGCGTCCATTCCCCTGCTCCTGCTCGCGTTCGCGGCTAACAGCATGTCGGTCCTCCTGCGCATCGTGCGGTGGCGGCTGTTCCTGCGGCCGGCCGGCGCGCCCTCGCTCGGCATGGCGATGAAAGCGGGTATCGCCGGCGTGGGGCTGAACAACGTGCTGCTCGCCAACGGTGGTGAGGCCGCGCGCGTGGTGTTCGTGTCGCGCGCGTCGGGCGTGCCGAGCGCGACCGTGCTCGCGACGATCGCGCTGGAGCGGATGTTCGACATCGTCGGGTTCATCGTGATGGTGGTTCTGGGAACGCTGATCTTCCCGCTCCCGCCCGAGATGGAGGGCTATCGCATCCCCGCGATGGTCGTGCTGGCGATCGTTATCGGCGGGCTCGCCTTTCTCGTGTACCGCACGACGCACATGACGCCGGAGTCTCTGGCCGATCGCCCGCCGGAGGTGAGCCCGCCTGTGGGCCTGGTTGCGAAGATCGGTTCGTTTTTCAGATGGTTCGGTGCGAGCATGGGAGCGCTGGCCAACGGCCCGCGCTTTGTCTGGGCGCTCGGGCTTTCGCTGCTGGCGTGGGTGTTCCAGGTGGTGACGTTTGCGCTGTGCGCTGCCGCCGCGGGGATTGACGTTCCGATCGAAGCGAGTCTCGCGGGATTGCTGGCTGTGAACCTGGGCCTGATTCTACGGGCTACACCGGGGAACGTCGGGTTCTTTCAGCTGGCGTACGCGCTCACGGTCGAGCAATTCGGCGTGCCGCGGGATCCGGCGATCGCGGTGTCGCTCTTGATTCAGACGCTGCAGGTGGTGCCGGTCACGATCCTCGGCGTGGCGCTGGCGCCTGAGTTTGTGTTCAAGAAGCACGGGAAGGCCGCGGTCAATTTGCAGGAGTAGAGCTATGCTCAGACAGCCGATCGTTGTATTCGCCGCCATGTTCCTCGCTCCGGCAGGAGTGCTGGAAAGTCAGGCCCCGGTTCATCCCGTGGGCTCGCCGGCCGCGGTCGCCGATTCTTTCCTGACGCGGATTGCGCGCAAGGATTTCGGTCGCGCCGTGGAACTGGTTGATTCAGCGAGCCTGGAGGAGTTCAAGCGCGCGAGCATCGCGAGCCTGCGGTTGCAGGATTCAGTGGAAAAGATGCCCGTGCCCCGGCGCGCGGACGTACCGCCGGCGGTCGCTGCTTATTTCGAAACCGAAGCGGCTCGGCACAGGCTCGTCGCCGGCCCGGAAGTGGAGCGGCAGTTCGGGGTCAGGACCGTCGCCGACGTCGAACGCATGTCCGCCGCGGAGGTTTTCGCGCGGTGGCTTGAATCAGAGCATCCAGACACGCAGATGCGGCAGGCGCTCCGAGCTCAAGGGAGGGATTCGCTCGCCGGCGTGATTCTGCCGATGATTGGCTTGCCCCGGAGTCCGACCGTGCTGGGCGCCGTCAAGATATCGGATTCGCTCGCCTATGTGCTGTTCGGGGAAGCGTCGCACCAGCCGCGGAACCTCGAGCCCGGGGTGCTTCCCCTTCGCCTCACGGCGGCCGGTTGGCGCGTTCCCGCCGCCGGAGCGGAAAGCGCAATTCGTGATGGTATGTGCAGCATGGGCTTTTCCCTGGTCGAGACGGAACCGGAGGTCCCATAGCTATCGCTCGCGGGTGAACAGCCACAAGCGTGTGACTGGGAACCTGACTGTTCTTGGTGGCCATAAAAAAGCCGGCACCCTTGCGGATGCCGGCTTTACGGGATGGAGGCGCGGGGATTCGAACCCCGGTCCGAGATGAGATTCACCACGGCGTCTACGTGCGTAGTCTACCGATTGA
>CALMKE010000195.1 GCA_937867645.1 uncultured Gemmatimonadota bacterium
AGGCTGGGGACGGCGGATTTTCTGGTTCACCTTGCCGCTCATCTCGCGTATCATCTGGGGCAGATAGACTATCACCGCCGGATGCTCGTGCCCGGATCGAACACGATCGACGCCATGTCGATCGGCGAGCTGCGGGGCGAATAGCGCGCCGCGCATCCCGGGCGAGCCAACTCGATGTCTGATACGCAGCTAGGCGGCGGGCCTCCGATGCATTCCACCTTCGGTATCGAAATGCAGCACTGTGTAAAGCGGGCACCAGCCGAAGATTCCCGTGAGGAGAAGGCCAAAGCCTATGATCTTGAACGCGAGTCCCACCGCGCCGCCGACCGCGCCGGTCCAGCCCAGCGTCAACAGCGCGATACCCGCCGTGATCCGGACCGTCCGGTCCATCCCTGACTCATTGGGATCGAACATGATCGTTTCCGCTTAATGAGATATAGCCGCGCCGGTGCGCGGCTCGCCGATTGGCGCGCTCTCGTCGTCATCCCCGTCCACCCACTCATCCAGCTCGTGCCGCAGCTGCGGATGCTGCCGCAGCAATCCCCAGCTCATCGCCGCCAGCGCGATCACGCTCGGAATGGATACGTGCCACAGCGAGAGAGCGTTCCTGAGCGGCTCTGTCAGGAGGAGGAAAGCGCCGAACAGGTGGAGGAAAGCGAACAGATACATCACGAGCGCGGCGTACCAGAGCAGCGGTCCGCGCTCCGCCACCGAGGCCATCCACGACGCGAACAGTCCGAAGGCGAGGAAGAACAGCAGGTGCACGCCGTTGTACGCGAAGACGGCGCCCGGCCACACGCGCACCAGCGCGGGGTCCTCGAGCCCGTAGAAGAGCCAGCCTCCGAGCAGAGAAAACGTGTAGAAGAACGAGCGGCCCTGAAGCAGGTCACCCACGCCGACGCCGAGGAATACGATCAGATATCCGATCGACCCTATCAGCAGCCCGCGGAAAACGACTTCCCATCGATCTTCGCGCATCACCCCACCGCCGGAAGTATCCCAGCTTGAGGATACGCTCCCGCGGCGCCGGCGCAGTAAGGGAAATCACATTGGTGGGTACAGCTTTGCCTTACCCGGCGGGAACGTCCGTTCGGCGCAGGCAGTACTTTTGCCGGATGCGTTGGGGTCGAATTGCTTTGCTCATGGCGCTGCTCGCGCCGACGGCGCTGTACGGCAGCCGTTTCGGCACCGACTATGGTCCGGCCGAGGGCTGGTTCCGCGGCAATACGCACGCGCACAGCTCGAGCTCGGACGGCGACAGTCCGCCGGATTCCGTCGCGCGGTGGTATCGGGAC
>CALMKE010000196.1 GCA_937867645.1 uncultured Gemmatimonadota bacterium
CTGGTGGGCGAGCCGCCGTTCACGGGGCCGACCGCGCAGTCCATCGTCGCGAAGGTACTCACCGAGGAGCCGCGTCCGCTCCTCCCGAAGCGGCACACGATTCCGCGGCATGTGGAGCTGGCGGTGCTCACCGCGCTGGAGAAGCTGCCGGCGGACAGGTTCGCGACGGCGGCGGAATTCTCCAACGCGCTCAATAACCCGGGCGCGGTGACGAGCGGCGTCCGCGCGAGCGGCCACGTCCGAACAGCCGCGCCCGCGTGGTGGCGGCGGCCTCTGCTCGCGGTTCCGGTCATGGCGCTGCTCGCGATTGCTCTGGGATACGTGCTGGGCGCCAAATCCGGCGAGGATCCGCGCGCCCCGATCGTATCGCGCTTCGTAATAACGACGCCTGCGGACCATCGTCTCGACGCTTCAGGGCTGACCATGCTCACGATATCGCCGGACGGCGGCACTCTGGTTTACGCCGGCCACGGCGCGGGCGGCGCGCAGCTCTACCGCAGGCGGCTGGATGAGCTCGTGGCGACGCCGATTCCGGGAACGGCCGGGGCCGGCAACCCGCTGTTCAGCCCCGACGGCCAATGGATCAGCTTCACGGTCGGCCCGACTCTCAAGAAGATGTCCGCCGCCGGCGGCGCGGTCGTCCCGGTTCCGACAGGCGCGCTGTTCCCGCAGGGTGGGATATGGATCGACAACGTCACGCTCGCGATCACGGGCCTCGACGGCGCGATCCACGCCATCGACAGCGAGGGCAAATCCCGAGTGGTGGCAGTTCCCGATTCATCGAAGGGCGAGTCGACGCTAATCGTGACTAATTCGCTGGACGGCGGACGCTCGGTGATCGCGATCGCCGCGCCGGGCGCCGGCGTCACGGGGCGACCGTACCTGATCGACGTCGGCAGCGGAAAACGCAAGCTGATACTCGACCAGGTAGTCGCGGGGGTTGCCTACGACCGCGGCTACCTGGCGTGGGTGGATCAGGAAGGAACGCTGTTCGGCGCGACCTTCGATGTCGGCGACGCGAAGCTCACCGGGCCGCCGGTCACGCTCGCGCAGCAGGTGCTTCTGCCGGTGGGAGGTCCCCCGCAGATCTCGATATCGCGCAACGGATCGCTGGTCTATGTGCCGCAGCTTCCCTTCGACCTGATGCTGGTGGATCGCGCGGGAGTCGCGACGCGCGCGGCGGACGTGCAGCGGCGCTTCCACAGCCCCCGCTTCTCTCCCGACGGGTCGAGAATCGCCGTGGATTTCACGCAGCAGGGCACGCGCGACGTGTGGACCCTCGACCGGGACGAGCGAACGCTGACCAGACTCACGTTCGACAACGACGGGCACGACCCTGTGTGGGACAGCAGCGGGCGCCGGCTCGCCTACGCCAGCGCGCGCGGCGGAGTGATCGGAATGTTTCTGCGCAACGCCGACGGAAGCGGCGTGCCCGACTCGATTCTTGTGGGCGCTTCGGCGCAGACAGTGGGCGACTTCGCGGACTCGGGCCGCGTGATCTCGATAGTGACGGGGCTGGCCGGAAGCTTCGATCTCGTGCTCACGCGAGTCGCCGGCGGGAGCACGCGGCCGTTCCTCGCGACGAGCTTCAACGAGTACTATCCGGATATCTCCCCGGATGGCCGCTGGCTCGCGTATGTGTCGGACGAGTCAGGGCAGAACGAAGTGTACGTGCGCCCGTTCACCCGCCCAGGGGCGAAGGTGCTGATTTCGCATAGCGGGGGAGTGGAGCCGCTGTGGTCGCGCAACGGCAGAGAGCTGTTCTACCGGGGCACGGGCCGAGAGGGAACTCCGCTCATCGCGGCGGCGCTGCAGACCACGCCGGAGCTTCGCGTGCTGTCGCGGACTACGCTATTCGACGTGTCGGTTTACGAGGGCGCGATACCGCACTCGAACTACGACGTCGGGCCGGATGGGAAGTTCGTGATGGTGTACCAGGGAAGGTTGTCGGACATGGTCGTGATTCAGAACTGGACCGAAGAAGTCCGGCGCCGGGGAGCCACCTCGAAGTAACGGCGGTCAGCCGGTGAACGCGGGACGGGCCGTCGGCGGCGTCTTCTCCGGCGGCGCGCGCCCCACGACGATCGTGATGTTGTCGGTCCCCCCTCGCTCCATCGCCAGATCCAGCAGCTCGTGGCTCAGCTGCTCCGACCCCGTCATCCGCGCCATGCGCTCGGCGATCTCTTCGTCCGTCACGTGCCTGGTGAGTCCGTCCGAGCAGAACAGCAGCGTGCCGCTGCGGACCATCCGGATGCACGTCACCTCCGGCGTCGCCTCGCCGCCGCCGATCGCGCTCGCGAGCACGTTGCGGTACGGCGAGAGACCCATCCGCTCGACGGGCAGCACTCCCTTGTCCACGAGGTCCTGGGCGATCGTCTGATCGCGGGTGAGGCGCTCCAGCTTCTTCCCGTTCCAGTAGTAGCCGCGGCTGTCGCCGACCTGCACCACGTACACCCACGGCCAGATCACGAGGCCAACTGTGAGTGTGGACGCCATCCGGTTCGGCGGCTCGCGCGTCGCGGCGTCCGCGAGCACGGCGTCGTGCGCTTCACCGATGGCGGTACGGAGCGAATCGAGCAGCTCCTGATCCGACGCCTTGCCGGCGGCGTGATACGAGCGGAGCGTGCAGGACACGTACCTGGTGAGCGATTCCGTGGCGAGCTGGGCCGCCTCGCTGCCGAACTCGCCGCCGCCCACGCCGTCCGCCACGACGAGAATGGTTGCAAGCCGCGACCCGCGCAGCGGCAGCTCGTCGACGTGCGGCAGACTCGTCTTGTGCACCACCACCTGCGGGTGCACGGTGCAAATCAAAAAGTGATCCTGATTGGTCTCGCGAACTTTCCCCGGGTGCGTGATCCCGTAGAGATCGAGCTCTTCGTCGCGCGGGCGCTTGTGCTCGGGCGATTCGTCGGCCGGCGGGCTGGTCACGCGGTCATCGCAGTGGGACATCGAAGGCACGTATCAGGTATCAGGTATCAGGTATCAGGTATCAGGTATCAGGTATCAGATATTGGAAGCTTCGTGCGCGAGACGATGGCGTCGCCCAGGCAGGTCACTAATACCTAATACCTGATACCTGATACCTGATTCTCTATCTATTCCTCGGATCGTCCGCCCGATTCACGTACGTCACCACCCACGGCCCCATCGCGTGCAGCTGCACGACGGTCTCGCCGACGGTGTGCACGAAGTGGCGCATGCCCGGCTGCATGGCGATGAACGATCCGGGCTTGAGCTCGTTCCACCCGCCGGCCCGGAACGTGTCGCCCATGCCGATGTGGAACAGACCGCTGATGACGGTGATGTGCTCCCACTGCGCGTGATAGTGCGGCTGAATCGTGTAGTTGTTGGGAAGCTTGAGCCGCAGCGTGAACACCTCGGCCTTCGTGGGATCGC
>CALMKE010000197.1 GCA_937867645.1 uncultured Gemmatimonadota bacterium
GACACGCCGCGCAGCTGGCTGACGATGTCGGGGTCCACGATCCGCGTCAGCTGCGCCGGCGTGTGCGCCTGCGAGACGAGCGCCACCTGCACGATCGGGAATTGCGTCGGATCGAACCGCTGCAGGATCGGCTCCTCCATCTCGAGCGGCAGGTCGATCCGGATCGCCGAGATGGCGTCGCGAATGTCCTGCGTGCCCTCCTGCAGGTCCTTCTCGAAGACGTACTCCACGAGTATCTGCGCGAAGCCGTCGAACGCGCTGCCGTTGATCCGCTTGACGCCGGAGATGCCCTTGATCGCGTCCTCGATCGGATTCAGCACTTCCCGCTCGACCGTGGTGGGCGACGCGCCCGGATACGGGATGCCGACGAAGACGAACGGCGGGTTGACCTCCGGGAACTCGTCCGTCTTGAGCTGCGCGAGCGCGAAGAGGCCGAACACGACGAGCGCGACCGTCGTCACGACCGTGATGAGCGGCCGCTTGATCGCGAAATCGGAGATCATCATCGCGGATTTGCTCCCGTCGCGGGAGCCGCGGGCGCCTGCCGCACCGCGGTGTCGCCGATCGCGGGTACGACCCGCACCGGCGTCCCGGGGCTGATCCCGCGGGCGGCGCCGATGAGCAGGGTGTCACCAGCCATGACGCCCGCGGTAATCTCCACCAGCTCGCCCGCTTCGTCCCGGGCGCCGAGCGTCACGGTGACGCGCTCGACCAGGCCCAGCTTCACCCGCAATACCGACGGCGCCGAGCCTCGCTCGTCAATCGCGGACTCGGGCGCGACCAGGCCGTTGCGCGTGCTCGTGGACAGGCGGCCGGTGGCTTGCAGCCCCCCGACCAGCGCGCGCCCGGAGTTCGGGATGGACGCCACGATCTGCACCTGCCGGGTGACGGGATCCACCACCGGACTCACGCGCGTGACGCGTCCGAGAAATTCCCTGGCGCCGTAGCCGCTCACGCTGAACTTCACCGGGAGACCGACCCGCACGTCCCCCAGCTGCTCGACGGGAATCGCCGCTTCGAGCCGCATGCTTCCGGGATCCACCACGGTGTAGAGCAGGGTTCCCGGCTGCACCACGTCACCGGCGGAAACGCTACGCTGCCCGATCACGCCGGCGAACGGAGCGCGCACGGTGGCGTTCCCGAGCTGTTTAGCCGCGGACGCCAGGCGGGCGCGCGCTTCCGCGAGCATCGTCCTAGCATTGGTCACGTTGAAGCGCGCGATCTCCAGCTCGCGCTCCGCGATCGCCCCCGCTTCGTGCAGCCGCCGCGCCCGCTCCAGCTCGCGATTCGCGATCGCCAGCGAATTCTCGGCCGTGCTCACGGCCGAGCGCGCCGACAAATAGGCGTCGTCGTTCCCGCCCGCCTCGATCCGCGCCAGGATCGTTCCCGCCGAGACCGATTGGCCCTGATCGACGTACGTCTGCAGAACGCTGCCCGCCATCTGCGCGCGGACACTCGCCTCCCGCTCGTGGCGCAGGATGCCAGAGAACGCCGGTCCCGAGGTCAGCGGCTGCGCGGTCACGACGATGAGATTCTCGCGGCCCACCGTGACGGGCGGTGGCCCGGCCTCGGCCGCGGCATCCTCTGCGTCTCCGCAGGATGAAGCAACGGTGACGGCAAGCGCGATGGCAGCCGCTGCGCGGAATATGCGAGCGCTCATGGAATCGGGTTTCCCGGTATCTGTTGTTGCGACGCCTGCTGTCCCCGCGCTTGCTGCGTGTTGCCGCGCGGCGGTTCCGGTGGCGCCTGCTGCTGCGCGGGGAGCTGGATTCCGGCCGACTGCAGCTGCAGCGGCAGCTCCTGCAGCAGCGCCACTCGCACGATCGCGAGCTGGAGATTCCGCGCCGCCGTGGCGCGATTTACCTCCGCCTGCTCCAGCAGAAGGCGCGAATCATCGAGCTCGAGCTGGGTGGAGATCCCTTCGCGGTATCGCACCTGCGCGATCGCGAACGCGCGCTGCGCCAGCTCCGCGGTACCGGCGCTCGCCTCCCACGCGCCGCGCGCCTGCGCCAGAGCCGTCTCCTGCACGCGGATGTCGAGCGCGGCCAGCTCCCTGACCTGCTCCAGCCGGGTGCGCGATTCTTCCAGAGAGCCGCGCGCGGCCATCTCTTCGCCGCGCTGCCGGCCGCCCGTGAGCAACGGCACCTGCGCGGCCAGGCCTATTGTCCAGTTCTCGCGAAAATCGTTATTGCCCGGGAATCCGCTGGTCGGAAACGCCACGCGACCGTAGTTGGACGTGAGGGATACCGCCGGCAGCCGCTGCGCTCGGACCGCGCGGAGCGACGCCTGCCCGGCATCCACTCCCGCCCGAGCCGCGCGCACCGGGGCGCGGGAATCGGGATCGGTTACTCCGGCGGTACGCATCGGCGCAATCGCCACGTACACCGCGGCCGTGTCGTCCACCGGCGTCGCCAGCTGTACCGGCGCGTCCAGCCGCAGATCCAGCAGCTGCCGCAGCCGCAGCAAGGAGATCTCGCGCTCGCTCTGCCGTTGCACGAGCACCGGCCGCTGGTTGTCACGCGCGACGCGCGCGCGCAACAGCTCGAACTCCGAAGTCCGCCCGACGTCCCGCGCGAGCTGCACCTGCGACACGACCGCGTCCGACTGACGGAGTGAGAGCTCGGCGATGGCGGCCAGTCGCTCGGAGAGCGCGGCGTCGAAATACGCCTGGGCCACGGTCAACGCCGCCTGCGCGCGCTCCGAGGCGAGCGTCACTTCGGCCGCGCGGCGGCCCGCGCGCGCCGCCGCAATCTGCGAGCGGATGCGGCCGCCCGTGAAGACGTTCTGTGACAGCGACAGACCCAGCTGATACTGGTTGGCCGCGCCGAAGCCGAGTTTGCCGAATCCCCCGAACGGGTTCCGCCCCAGCGCGCAGAGCTGGGCGTTCTCCAGTCCCGCGAGCCGCTCAGCGGTGGATGCGGAAGCATCGCGCAGATACTGCTCGCACGGGCCCGGCGGCGAAGTCGAGGTCGCGGTGTCGGGACTCGACAGCGCGGAGAACTGGGACCGGAGCGTCTTGGTGTACGCGGCGGATCCGAACAGCTGCGGGAGCAGCTGGCTGGCGGCCTGCAGCTCCAGCCCCCGCGCGCGCGTCACGCCCGCGCGCGCGATCCGCACCGCGTGGCTCTTGTCCTCGGCCAGTCGCACAGCCTCCGCGAGCGTCAGGGTGAGCGGTCCCGCGCTGTCGCCGGCCGACGCGGCCGGCTGCTGGGCCCCCGCCCCGGCGGCGATCGCGAAGATGAGCGAGAAAGTCGCGGCCGCGTGGCGCGCGTGCATCGCGAGACGGATCATCCTCTGGGCGCTCCTGTCGCGTCCGCGAACGCGGCGCGTGTATTGTCGTCCGCTCCGATCGCGCGCAGGACGAGCCCGGAGTACTCCCGGGCCGCCCTGTCCGTCGGCGGATATATCTCCGGCATCATCTCGCGCCCCATCGCGTCGGAAAAGAGCGCGCCCATCAGCGTCACCGCGGTGACTCGCTCGTCGAAATCGGTGAATGCCATCCCGGCCTCGCGCAGGCGAACGAGATAGCGGCAGAGCTCGGCGAACGCCGCGCGTGGCACGGTCGCGGCGCAGTCCGTCATCTCGGGACGCTCCTCGATCTCGCCCATACACGTGCGAATCATGGATCGCTTTCCGCGCAGATGAGCCAGCTGATCCTCGCTCCATGCGGAAAGCTCGGCAGCGGGGTCCCGGGGCTCTTCGGGAAGCCGGGTGTGCAGCTCATCGGCGGGGATGCTCCGCAACGCCTCACCGAGCAGCGTGTCCTTGGACCCGAAGTGGCGGAAGATGGTGACTTCGTTCACGCCAGCGGCTTCTGCTATCCGGCGCGTAGTGGCGCCGCGGAAACCGAACTTCGAATACGCGTCGAGCGCGGCCGCGAGAATCGCCTCACGCGTGGCGTGGGGCGGTGCTGCGGACTGGAGGTCGTTCTCTCTGTTCACGCGGCTGAAAGTACACCGCGCCCACTGAAATGCAAGTAGTTACTTGCTTACATCTGTCTACAAGGGCTAGCGGAGGTGCTTCTTCAGGAAATCCACGCTCCTGTTCCACGCCTGATCCGCGGCAGCGCGATCGTGCACTTCGGGCCGCGTATCGTTGAAGAAGGCGTGGTCGGCCTCGTAAAAGTGGGCGTCGACCTCCGCCGAGCTCTGTGAGAGCCGTTCGACCAGCTCCCGGGCCGTGGGTTCCGGGACACTGGTGTCGCGCTTTCCGAAGTGCAGCTGCACCGGGACCTTCACCTTCGCCGGATCTATCGGGACGTTGGGGTGCACGCCGTAGAAGTCCACCACCGCACCGAACTCTCCCGGATATTCCTGGCCGGCGTATAACGCGAGCTGTCCGCCCATGCAGAAGCCCAGTACCCCTACCCTCTTCGGCGACACGTCGGCCCTGGCAAGCAGATGCCGCGCCGCGCCGCGAATGTCCTTCGCGGCCTCTCCGATCCGGAGCGCCATGAACATCTTGGCAGCCTGGTCGGGGCTTTTCGTCTGCTGGCCATCGTACAGATCCGGCGCAAGCACCACGAAACCGGCCGCCGCGAAACGATCCGCTACGTCCTTGATGTGGTCGACCAGTCCCCACCATTCCTGCAGCAGCACGAGCCCCGGACCACCCTTTCCGGAGTCCGGTCCCACCAGGTAACCCGGCGCGGTTCCGCCATTGGCCGCGAACCTGATCATCTCACCGTGCATCGCTTCCTCCCATGAACGGGCGACTGCAGGGACCCCACGGGCCGGGGTCCTTCTCGGGCGGCGAGTCCGACTCGACCTCCAGCGCAGCGGCCAGCGGCTCGGCGTCCCGCTTTTCATTCAATCTGTCGATCATGGCCTGGATACGCTCACCGATCGCTCCCACGTTCTCCGCGTCGGGGCTTGTCAGAAGGATCCGATAGCTGTGCCTGCCCTCGGAGGCTATCAAGTCCGATGTGCGGAGCTCCTGGCAGAGCCGCCAGGCAAGCGTTCGATCCGCCGGACCCTGCACTCGAAGATTCAGGACCTTCACAGCGCCGTTCCGACGCTGCGCGCGGCGGCTCTCCCAGTCACAGATAAGGTCGAAATACGGCAGGTTCGGAAGCCCCGTCGCCGGGTCCGTCAGCGCCTGTCCCAGGAACCCCGAAATCGCCATCTAACCACCCTCCGCCGTTGGTTCGAAAAACATCCTGTGGAATGCAACCAACGTGCGCGAACGCCCGGACAACCCGTCATTTAACCCCTTGAAAAAATGGAATTGTCATACTCGGCCAGCAGCGTCGCGACGTCGTCGTAGATCGCGCTGGCTCCGGCAAGCGCCTGATCGTCCCACCCGCCGGTGCGAACGGCGATTATGCGAACGCCGGCGCGCCTGGCCGCCTCAACGTCGTACGGCGTGTCGCCGATCATCACCAGCTGGCGTGCGGGCAGTCCGGATTGCCGGATCGCGGCGTGCACGATGTCCGGATCCGGCTTGGAGCGCTCCGCGTCATCCGACGACGTCGCGTCGGTCAGAAGGTCTTCGATGCCGGCCAGGCCGAGCAGCTTCTCGAGCTCCTCCTCTGACGCGGACGACGCGATCACGAGCACGTAGCCGTCGTCGCGCAGGCGCTCGGCGAGCGCGCGCACGCCGGGAAAAGCGCGCAGTGAAGGAAAATACTTCTCGAAGAAAAGCCGGGTCCGGTGCTCGCTGTACTTCCTGCCAGCATCGCTCTCGATGTCAACGCCGATCAGCTTCGGCAGGAGCTTGTCTCCGCCCATCCCGATGAGCGGCTGCACTTCGTCCGCGGTGACGGAATAGCCGAAGCTCCGAAGGGTCTCCGCCCAGGATTCGGCGTGCGCGCGATTGCTGTCGACGAGCGTTCCGTCGATGTCGAAGATGACCCCGCGCGGCACTACATCAACTGCTTCTGCAGCGCCTGCACAACATCCAGGTGGCGCTCGATGGCCGGCGCCGTCAGCTGGACGAACTGCTTGAGCTCCGCGTCTCCCGCGATGCCCATCGCCTCGGTCGCGATCTCGAGCATGTCGAGATGCGCGTCGATCTCGCGATCCACGTAGCCCTTGTCGAAGTCCCGTCCCTGCGGCGTGGCTGTCAGCCGCTGCAGTGCCTGTCCCGCTTCCGCCGAGTATGTGTCGCCCGGTGGAAGGTCCGGCGTGACTCCCATGCGCTTTGCGAGGGTCGCGATTTCCACGCGCATGGCGTGATGGTCGGCGAGCATCCGCCTGGCGACGTCGCGCACCGCCGCGCTGCCTTTCGTGACGGCGAGCGCGGCCATGCTGCTGTCGGCGGCGCTGGATGCGTCGAATATCGCGAGGAGATGCGCGTCGCTGAGCGAAGGGCCGCCGAGGGAAGTGTCCGGGTCCTCCGGGCTGAGCATCGCGGAAACGGTGTCCTGTTCGCCCTTCCCGGCGCTCCGATCGCATCCCGCGAACGCCGTCACGACGCCAAGGGCGATGATGTATCTGAGGAAAAGTGGACGCATGGCTTTCTCGGGATCGCCTGGTGATTGCCGGTAATCTGTGCCGCCGGCCGGACGGGCGCGCAACTGAATCGCCAGCCCCGCCACATAGGCAAATCGCACACCCGGATACAGACTTCACCGCATGAAGCTCGCCGCGTCCATTTTCGCCCTGTCCGCTCTGGCCTTCGGCGCCTGCGAGGGCGCCATGCCCTCGCGCGTGGTCGTGCAAGCGGACTCGGCCGCCGGGCAGGTGCCGCTCCGTGTGGCCGGTCGCGGCGGCGCCGTCCTCATGGTGGCCGCCTACATCAACGGCAGCGGACCCTATAACCTCGTGCTCGACACCGGCGCGACGCTGACCTGCATAGACGAGCGCCTGGCGAGACAGCTCCGGTTACCGCGGAAACGCGGAGCGGTGGGTGTCGGCGCCGGCGCCGTGGGTTCGGGCCGCGTGCCGCTGGTGCAGGTTGATTCGGTCAGGCTCGGCGCGACGACGGTCAGAAACATGACGGCGTGCGTTCTCGATCTCAGCCATTTGCGCGACCTCGGCGCGGGCGGAGTCAGCGGGCTGCTCGGGCTGAACTTCCTGACCGAATTTCACGTCACGCTCGACTTCGATAACCGCCTGCTCACGCTCCGGAACAAATAGCGCTACAGCCCCCGGAGAATGTCTATCGCGCGATCCTGATGCAGCCGGAGCGTGGGGATCGTCTTCCGGATCAGCGCCCGCAGGTCCTCGTCACGCGCCGCGTCCGCGTACCGGTTGAGCAGTTCCAGGTTCGCGCCATGGGCTTTTGCCTCACCGTCCATGTAGGCGATGTCCGTGGAGCGGCCTGTCGTGTGGAGCAGGGTATCCGCTCTTCCGGCGATCGTCGCCTGCAGCGGCTCCGTCCCGGCAGGCAGCTCGGAGACGAACGCTTTGGCGGTGACGAGCGAGTCGAGGGCGCGCTTCATCGCGCCGTGCTCTTCGATCATGCGCGCCGCGTACTCTCTCACCGCATCGGAAGCGGCGCCGGTTCGGGCGGTGGCCGCCAGGCTCAATTCCGCCTGATGGATGTTCGAGAGCAGCGCGACGATGTTTCCGTCGGTGAGTTGCGGAATGGCGGCGGCTGTCGTCGGTGCTGTGTCCGTTGCGGTCGAGCCTTCGCCGGCGCGATCGCCGCAACCGTTCAGGGACAGTGCCGCTGAAAGCATGACGAGTTTGACGATTCCTCTCATCGTAAAGCTCCGTGGTGGACGCCGTCGCATGCGGCAAAATGCGTGCGAATGGTTGCACAAGCACCTGCGCAGCGCGAGGTTTGCACGCTTGAAACGAACAGGCGTTCTTCTCGCGGTGCTGGTTCTCGGCGTGGGCGCGGCGTGCGGGCGAGCTCCGCGAACGCTCCTCGCGCCGGGATCACTCGTCCTCGCCGACGCAAACGACAACCGTGTGCCGGCCGGTGTGCTGCGCGGCGGAGTGCTGCACCTGGAGCTCGACGCCATGTGGGCCGGCTGGCACCCGGATCTGGACGTGGACAGCGCGGTATCGGTGCAGGCTTTTGCGGAGCGCGGAAAAAACCCGTCCATACCGGGGCCGCTGCTGCGAGTGCCGGAAGGGACCGAGGTGCGTGTCAGTTTGAGGAATCTGATAACCGACTCCACGCTGGTCGTGCGCGGTCTGCGGCCGGGTGCGGGCGGCGACGACACCATCAGCATCCGCCCCGGCGAGACGCGCGAAATCGGTTTCCGCGCCGCCAAGCCGGGCACGTACCACTACTGGGGCACCACCTCGCACGCGCGGCTGCAGGATCGCATGGGGCGCGACGCGCTGCTCTCGGGCGTCATCGTGATCGACAGTGCCGGAGCGCGACTGGATCCTGCCGAGCGAATCTTCGTCATCTCGCTGATCGACATTTCTTCACCTTCCGACACCTCTCCGTCAAAGGAGGAAGTGTGGGAGATCGCGGTCAACGGACGCTCGTGGCCCCACACGGAGCGGCTGTCCTATGCGATGGGCGACACCGCGCGCTGGCGCCTGGTGAACGCGACTAACCGACCGCACCCGATGCACCTGCATGGCTTCCACTTCCGCGTCACCGCGAAAGGCGACGGAACTACGGACACTTCGTACTCGGCCGACCGACGGCGGTACGCTGTCACCGAGTTGGTGAACCCCGGCGGCACGTTCCAGCTGGAGTGGGCGCTCACGCGGCCCGGACGATGGCTCGTCCACTGTCACATGATCCCGCACATCGTGCCCTTCCCGCAGAGAGCGGATAGCGTTCGGCGGCACGACGTCCACGCGGTCGCCAAACATCCGGAAGTCTCAATGGCGGGCCTGGTGCTGGGGGTGGAGGTAACGGATCCACGGCGCGCTTACGTCGAGCCGCGGGAACCCGACGTCGCGGTGCACAGGCTGTTCATTCAGGAGGCCAGAGCGGATCCGGGACGACGGTCGCGAAAGGGGTTCGTGCTGCAGCGGGGCGCTGAGCCCGCGCGGGATTCCGTCGTTATTCCCGGAACTCCGCTCGTCGTGGTGCGCGGCCAGCGCAACCGCGTGACGATCGTGAACCGGTTGAGCGCGCCGTCGAGCGTGCACTGGCACGGCATGGAGCTGGAGAGCGTATTCGACGGAGTACCCGGTTATAGCGGGCTCGGCGGGTCGCGCGCTCCCCTGCTCGCGCCCGGAGATTCGTTCACCGTGTGGTTCACTCCGCCGCGCGCGGGCACGTACATGTTCCACTCGCACATGGACGAGGAGGATCAGCTCGCGTCGGGGATGTACGCGCCGCTCATCGTGCTCGAGCCGGGACAGCGGTACGACCCGGAAACCGATTTGACGATGATGATCGGTCTGGTGCCCGACGACCGCGGCGGGTCGAGTCGCGCGCTGAACGGCTCGCGATCGCCCGCGCCGATCTCCTTGCGCGCGGGCCGGACATATCGGCTCCGGCTGATTAACATGCTTCTGGCGCCGCGCGTTGATGTCCAGCTCGTTTCCGGCTCCGCCATACAGCAGTGGCGGCTGGTCTCGAAGGACGGCGCAACCGTCCCGCCAGCGTTGAGTGCGCCGGGAAGGGCGCGCTTCTTCATCGGCGTAGGCGAGACGTACGATTTCGAGTGGACGCCGCCGCCGGGGGAGTCGTCGCTCAGCCTTCAGGTCGTGGTTCCTCCCGGAAATCCTGTCCCGCCGCTGCTCACGCAGAAGATCATCGTCGCACCGTAGTCCAGACACATTTGAGCTCTTCCGACCTCGCCGCGGCGATAGACCGCCGGCGCACGTTCGCCATTATCAGCCATCCGGACGCGGGCAAGACGACGCTGACGGAGAAGCTGCTGCTGTACGGCGGCGCCATTCACCTCGCCGGATCCGTCAAGGCGCGCCGCGCGCAGCGGCACGCGACGTCCGACTGGATGAAGATGGAGCAGGAGCGCGGCATATCCGTCACCTCGAGCGTCATGAACTTCGAGTACGGCGGCTACCAGGTGAATCTGCTCGACACGCCGGGCCACGAGGATTTTTCCGAGGACACGTACCGCACGCTGGTCGCGGCCGACAGCGCGGTGATGCTGCTCGACAACCGGCGCGGCGTCGAGGAGAGAACCCGGCAGCTGTTCGAGGTCTGCAAGCGGCGGCGCACGCCGATCTTCACCTTCGTGAACAAGTGCGACCGCGTGGGCGAGGACCCGCTCAAGCTGATCAGCGACGTCGAGGCCGACCTCGGCATCATGTGCCACCCCGTCACCTGGCCGATCAATCGCGACAACGCGTTCGTCGGGATCTACGATCGGTGGTCGGAGACGATCCGCCTGTTCGACAGGAGCGAAGACCACGGCGCCACGCGCGCCGGCGTGCGCGCGTCCACGCTCGACAGCCCGGAGCTGCGCGACCTGCTCGGCGCTGAGACGCACGAGCGGCTGGTGCATGACATCCTGCTCCTCGACGAGGCCGGGCATCCGTTCTCGCGGGATGCGCTGCTCTCGGGCGAGCTGTCGCCGGTGTTCTTCGGCAGCGCGCTGACGAACTTCGGGGTCGAGGCATTCCTGCACCACTTTCTGGAATTCGCTCCGCCGCCGCTGCCGCGCGATTCGTCCGCCGGCCCGGTGCAGCCTACCGACGAGGATTTCACGGGATTCGTGTTCAAGATCCAGGCGAACATGGATCCGCGGCATCGCGACCGTGTCGCGTTCGTGCGCGTCTGCTCGGGAAGGTTCCAGGCGGGCATGGACGTGATCCATGTGCGCACCGGCAAATTCATGCGGCTCGCCGCGCCCCAGCAGTTTCTCGCGCGCGAACGGTCGGCCGTCGAGGAGGCGTGGCCGGGCGACGTCATCGGCGTCATGGACCGCGGAACCCTTCGCATCGGAGATACGCTTTCGACGCGGCCGGGCGTGGAGTTTACCGGCATCCCGCGTTTCGCGCCCGAGCACTTCGCGCGCGTCATCCTCGCCGACCCGATGCGCCGCAAGCAGCTCGACACCGGCCTGCGCCAGCTCACCGAGGAGGGCGCGGCGCAGGCGTTCTACACTTCGGCGAGCGACATCGCGAGCCCCACGCCCATCATCGGCGCCGTGGGCCTGCTCCAGTTCGACGTGATGCTGCACCGGCTCGAGCACGAGTACGGCGTGCCCTGCCGGCTGGAGAAGATCGGCGGCCGCTACCCGCGCTGGGTCACCGGCGCGAAGGAAGACATCGAGCGGTTCGCGAGCGAGCGCGGGCGGATGCTGCTGTACGACTCGAAGGGGAACCCGCTGGTGCTATTCGAGGATCAGTGGGGACTAAAGTGGGCGCTGGACCGTGAGACTAAGATCCAGTTTCACGAGGTCGCGCCGTAGGCCGACGCGCTACGGCGCGGCTCGAGTATCCGCCGGCACTACTGGATTCTCACCTGCACGGTCGTCGCCGTTCCGTTCGGCTGCGTTGCGATGATCGAGAATGGATCGGTAGCAGGTGGCGTCACAACTTCAGCGAAGGTTTTGGTGCGAACATCCTGGGTACACATCATGTCGTTTCTTGTGGGAACGGACCCATGAGCTGTTACCGTCAGAGATCTGTCAGTCTTCGTCGATTCGAAGCGCTCGAACTTTATGCAGCCGTTGAACATCGAGGCGGTGAACGTCACGCTGAAGCTCGTGCCTGGAGCCGCGGCTGCGGGCGCTTCGACTTTGGTGATTGGAAGAATTACCGCCCGTCGATCAGGCTCGAAGATTGAGCTGCATCCAGCAGCCACGACGAGGACCGCGCATCCGACAACGCTAAGGCGCATTCGCCCTCCATTGCGAGAGTTGCCCGTTCGGGGCAGCAAGAAGTACACCGGTCGGCGCTTCTCGTCAAATTCGTATGCATTAGTGAATCATGCCCGCACTAACTTGCGATAGGCGACTCGGTGGGGCTGGTCGGCCTCCACACCTTTCCTGCGCTTAAGGTCGTCGCGGTACGACTGATAGTTCCCCTCGAACCACACCACCTCGCTGTTCCCCTCGAACGCGAGAATGTGCGTCGCGATCCGGTCCAGAAACCAGCGGTCGTGCGAGATCACCACCGCGCAGCCGGCGAAATCCACCAACGCATCCTCCAGCGCGCGCAGCGTGTCCACGTCGAGATCGTTGGTCGGCTCGTCCAGCAGCAGCAGGTTGCCGCCGCTCTTGAGCAGCTTCGCCAGGTGCAGCCGGTTGCGCTCGCCGCCGGAGAGCTTCTCGACCTTCTTCTGCTGATCCGTCCCGCGAAATCCAAACGACGCGAGATACGCGCGCGCGTTGATCTCGCGCTTGCCAACCACGATCAAATCGTTGCCGTCGCTCACCTCGTCGTACACCGTCTTCTTCGGCGCCAGCTCGCGCGACTGGTCCACGTACGCCGTCACGACGGTGTCGCCGACGGTGAGCGTTCCGCCGTCCGGCTGCTCCTGTCCCATTATGATCCGGAACAGAGTCGTCTTGCCTGCGCCGTTGGGGCCGATCACTCCCACGATCCCGCCGCGCGGGAGCGAGAACGTCAGCCCGTCGAACAGCAGCTTGTCGCCGTAGGCTTTTCTGAGATCGTTGGAGATCACGACGTCGTTTCCGAGCCGCGGCGGCGGCGGGATCACGATCTCGTGCTGGTACAGCTTCTCCCCCTGGGACTCCTTCTCCAGTTCCTCGAATTTCTGCACGCGCGCCTTGCTCTTGGCCTGCCGCGCGCGCGGAGCCATGCGCACCCACTCGAGCTCCCGCTCCAGCGTGCGTTGGCGCGCTGACGCCTGCTTTTCCTCGGTAGCCAACCGCGTGCGCTTCTGGTCCAGCCAGCTCGTGTAGTTGCCCTCATACGGGATTCCCGCTCCCCGATCCAGCTCGAGGATCCACTTCGCGACGTTGTCGAGGAAATACCGGTCGTGGGTAACCGCGACGATCGTCCCGGGAAACTCCGCGAGGTGCCGCTCCAGCCACGCGACCGACTCCGCATCGAGATGGTTCGTGGGCTCATCGAGCAGCAGGAGATCGGGCTGCTCCAGCAGCACGCGGCATAGCGCGACGCGACGCTTCTCGCCGCCGGACAACTTCTTCACGTCCGCGTCCGCGGGCGGGAGCCGGAGCGCGTCCATCGCGATCTCGATCTTCCTGTCCATCTCCCACGCGCCCTTGGCCTCGATCGCGTCCTGCACCCGCGACTGCTCGTCCAGCAGCTTCTGCATCTGGTCGTCGTTCATCGGCTCGGCGAATCGCGCGGAGATCTCCTCGAATCGCTTGAGCAGGTCGCGCACCTCCGCGATCCCTTCCTCGACGTTCTCCCGGACGTTCTTGGATTCATCCAGCCTGGGCTCCTGCGGCAGGAACCCCACGCGCATGCCGTCCGCCAGCCAGGCTTCGCCCTGATAGTCGTGATCCTCGCCCGCCATGATCCGCAGCAGCGACGACTTGCCCGCGCCGTTGGCGCCGAGCACGCCGATCTTCGCGCCGTGGTAAAAGGAGAGCCAGATACCGCGCAGAATCTCCCGCGACGGCGGGACGACCTTGCGCAGGTCTTTCATTACGTAGATGAATTGAGGAGGAGCCATGAACGGAAGTTACTAGTGACTTGTGACTGGTGACTCAGTACTGTCCGGTCGTTAGTCGAAGAATGACAACTGGTTAGCAAAATCGGGAGCGAGTTGCATCGGTTCAAAG
>CALMKE010000198.1 GCA_937867645.1 uncultured Gemmatimonadota bacterium
GAGCTGCGCGACAAGCGTGCGGCGGCGTGTCGCAGCTGGCTCGCCTCCCAGGCGATCCCCGCGGGGATCCGCGCCGACCTGATGGCCGCCGTGGACTCGACGGCTTCGGCGGAGCGATCCGCGATCTCCAGCGCTCTGCGTGCGCTGCGGGGTCATGCCTCCAAGCATCTCGACGGCGCCTCGAGCCAGGAGCTGGATTCTCTGGCCGCGAAACTAGGCGGCTGAGCCCGGTCTCATTCATATATTGGAAGCGCTTGGAACTGGCGGTACGGCGGGGCTTTTCGCCAATAGCCAACAGCCAACAGCCAACAGCTTTTTGAGGTTTTATGGCTGGTCATAGCAAGTGGAAACAGATCAAGCGGTACAAGGCGGTCACGGACAACAAGCGGGCCGCGCATTTCACCAAGCTGATCCGTGAGATCACCGTCGCCGCGAAGATGGGCGGGGGCGATCCGGCCGGTAATCCGCGCCTCCGAACCGCGATAGACACCGCGAAAGCGGCGTCCATGCCCAAGGAGAACATCGAGCGCGCCATCAAGAAGGGCACGGGCGAGCTGGAGGGCGTGGAATACACCGAGGTGACGTACGAAGGCTACGCGCCCGGCGGCGTCGCGCTCATGATCTCGGCGCTCACCGACAATCCCACGCGTACGGTTGCCGACGTGCGGCTGAAACTGTCCCGCGGCGGCGGAAATCTCGGCGCGACGAACTCGGTCGCGTGGATGTTTGACCGCAAGGGACAGATCTATCTGCCGGCGGACAATCTGGACGAAGACAAGACGCTCGAAGCGGCGCTTGAAGCCGGGGCATCCGACTTCGCGCGCGACGGCGATCAGTTCGTCGTCAGCACCGAGCCCGCGGATCTGCACGCGGTGAAGTCGGCGCTCGAAGCTGCGAAGCTTCCGATCGCGGAAGTCGAGATCGCCTGGATCCCGAAGAACACCGTGAAGGTGGAAGGAGATGTGGCCGACAGCGTGATGAAGCTCGTGGAAGAGCTCGAGGATCTCGACGACGTGCAGAAAGTGGATTCGAACTTCGACATTGACGTCGAGGAGATGGCCCAATCCTGAAGCGCCCGGCGTGATAGTCCTCGGGATCGATCCCGGGACGGCGGTGACCGGCTACGGCGTCGTGCGCCGCGACGATGGCGCGCCGACCCTGCTCGAGTGCGGGATCATCAGGACGAGGCCGAAGGATCCGCTCCCCGACCGGCTGTGCGCGATCCACGACGGCATCGCCGAGCTGATCGCGCGGCACAAGCCGGACTCGCTGGCGATCGAGGACGTGTTCTACGCGCGGAACGTGCGCACGACGATCGTGCTCGGCCATGCCCGCGGTGTCGTGCTGCTGTGCGGCGCCAAGTCCGGACTCGAGATCTGCGAGTACACGCCGGCGGAGATCAAGAAAGCCGTGTGCGGCAGAGGCGCCGCCACCAAGGAGCAGGTGCAGTTCATGGT
>CALMKE010000199.1 GCA_937867645.1 uncultured Gemmatimonadota bacterium
AAGGAGCGGCAGGAGCACGAGCGGTTTTTCAAGGAGATGAGGAAGCGCGAGTTCTAGCGCGCGCGGAGCAACCGCGGCGTCCCGGGGTATGGGGACCGACCGCATCGAACCGTTCTCCTTCAGGAACAACTCCATGAAAGCTTCGTTCCGTCCGTTCGTCTTCGCGCTGGCGGGAGCCATCGCCGCGCCGCCTGTCTTCGCGCAGGACACTCAGCCCGCTCCCGTGCGCCTGAGCTTCGAGCAGCCTGCCGCTGCCCGCGCGCACTCGGGCATCGCGACGATCAATCCGTTCGCCGTGATTCTCGGCGGAGTCAACGGGGACGTCGAGGTGAACATCGGCACCGGCACCACCGGCGCGCTCAGCGCGAGCTGGTTCCCGGACGATCTGAACTACACGGCCGCGGACTTCACCTTCCGCTACTATCCCGGCGAGCGCAATCCCAAGGGATTTTCGATCGGGGCGAGCATCGGCTACCTGAGCACGGAGCACGACGACGGCACAGATGAAGCCAAGGGGCCCACGATCGGATTCATCGGCGGCTACAACTGGCTGCTGGGTAAGAGCGAGCGGCTCGCGATCGCGACCGGGTTGGGGCTGAAGCGGCTGATCGCGGACTCGGACAAGTACCCGGACGCGCCCGAAGTCGTGCCCTCCGGACGGCTGGGAATCGGCCTGTCATTCTGAGGTAGTACCGTGAACGCAGAAGCGGCGCCTCGCGGCGCTGCTTCTTTTTTGCTCAGGGTACTACGAAGCTCGCCTCCGCGACCGTGTCGTCCCACGCCATTCGCAACACGCCGCCGGGTCCGTTCCGATCGACGGTGATCGTGAATGTCTCGACCACGCCCGGCGAACGGCTCGCGCGCATCCGGATCCGCGCGACGAAGGTAGCGCTGTCGGGAGTCACGCTGCCCCATTGAGCGGTCTGACTGCTTACCAGCAGCGTCCAGCCATCCGCGCGGGGGACGGTGTGCAGGGTATACGCTCCAGCGGGCAAAGACACGCCGTCGAAGTCGAGTCTCCGATCAGTGATCAAGTGGGTCGCGAGGTTTGCGCCGGTGCGCCAGATCCGGTGGAACGGCACGACGTTCCCGAAGATGACGCGCCCGCGCTTGGACGGGCGGCCGTAGTCGACCAGCAGCTGCGCGCCGCCGACATTGGCGACAACCGTGTCCCGCAGCGACAGCGTCCCGATTGCGCCGGCGCGGCGCTCGTCCTCGCTGAAGGCGCGCGCGACTGAGTCGATGTCGATCCAGTTTGTTCGGGTCCCGATGACGCCGAGTGAGGAGCCCGTGCCGTCGAGCCCGGTCACGCGTCCGTCGGGGGCAAGCACCACGCGCATCATTCCCGCGATCTGAGCGAAGACGGTAACGGTATCCGGCGCGACTCGCTTCACGAGCAGGGGGAACGAGCCAAGCCGGCTCGTCATAGTGCCGGTCAGGGAATCACCCGCGGCCCGCGTAGCCCGCGCGGCGAGGAGCACATGGTTCAGGAAGGTCACGGTGCCGGGAAAGGAGAGCACGTAATCCCCGCGCCCCGGAAGTCTCAGCGATTGCTTTCTGTCGCCCATGCCGAACACGTAGAAGGTGCTGTCGCCGGAAAACGTGACGACCGCGCTGTCACGCGCGGGGCCGCGCGGATGCGCGGCGTCGAATTCCGCCACCCGCACCGAGGAGAACGACCCGTCGGCGTTCAGCGGGGCGTCCAGCGTGCGGAAGATCACGCGCGGCGGGCGCACGACGGACTCCACGTACAGCCGCTCCGGCGTGAGCTCGAAGCGCTCGACGAACATCGTGTCGGGGCCCAGCCGCAGAAAGAGCACGCCCCTTTCCGCTAGAGCCGGGGCCGGCCGGTACGGGACGCACGCCGCGAGCGTAAGGGCGGCCGCAGCGAACGCCACCACTGGCGCGTTGTTCGGACACAGCCGTTTCATGGCGTCCGCCTTGCAGTCAGGGGTGGTGATTGCGCGGCTATCGTGAATGTTCCATCGCGCATTCCTCCCGAAACTACACCCGGAACGAGGCTCTCACATCATGCATCGCATGCGCAGTGAATTCAACATTGCCACCATCATGGCGCTGCTCGCATCCGCCGGCTGTGCCGCGCAGAACTCGGCCGCCGACCAGTCGGGCGGGGCGCTGCAGCCGGAGTCCGTCGCCGTGAGCGCGTCGGCGCCGGCGTGCGGTACTGCTGGTCTGACGCTGCCCCCGGGCTTCTGCGCGACGATCTTCGCCGACTCCGTCGGGTCGGCGCGCCATCTCGTGGTGGCGCCGAACGGCGACGTGTTCGTCGCATTGCAGCAGGCGCGGCCGAACTCCCCCGTGGCGGGAATCCCAGCCGGCGTGGCGGCGCTGCGTGACACCAACGGGGACGGCGTCGCGGACGTGAGACAGCGGTTCGGCTCGGCCGGGAACACCGGCATCGCGCTGCATGGCGACTTTCTGTACGCCGACGTCGGCACCGCGATCGTACGCTATCGGAAGCCTGCCGGCGAGCTGACGCCGACCGGATCGCCCGATACCGTGGTGAAAGGGATGCCGTACACGCCCGGGCATCGCGCGCGGAACTTCGTGATCGCGAGCGACGGCTCGCTGTACGTGAACATCGGCTCACAGACGAACGCGTGTCAGGAGCGCGACAGGCAGGCTGGCTCGCGAGGGATAAACCCGTGCACCGAGCTCGAGCGGCGCGCGGGGATCTGGCGGTTCGACGCGAACCTGCTCGGTCAGGAGTTCACGCCGTCGGCGCGGTACGCGACGGGGATCAGGAACGCGACCGGGCTGGCGATCAATCCGGGCGACGGAACGCTGTACGCCGCGAGCCATGGCCGCGACAACCTGTCGTCCAACTGGCCCGCGCTGTTCAGCGAGCAGCAGAACGCGGAGCTGCCCGCGGAAGAGCTGTTGCAGGTCCGGAGCGGCGACGACTTCGGCTGGCCGTACTGTTACTGGGACGGCCAGAAGAGAATGCGCGTGCTGGCGCCCGAATACGGCGGGGACGGCAGCACCGCCGGACTATGCGCCAGCAAGAAGGGAAACGTGTCGGCCATGCCCGCGCACTGGGCGCCGAACGCGCTGATGTTCTACACGCGCTCGATGTTCCCGCCGAAGTATCGCGGCGGGGCATTCATCGCGTTTCACGGCTCGTGGAATCGGGCTCCACTACCGCAGGGCGGATACAACGTGGTGTTCGTGCCCTTCGCCAACAACGCGAGCAACGGCGCGTGGGAAGTTTTCGCGACGGGCTTCGTCCCCGCGGACGTGCAGCCCAGCACGGCGCCGCACCGGCCGAGCGGCGTGGCGCAGGGTCCCGACGGCGCGCTGTACGTGACGGACGACGTGGGTGGGCGCGTGTGGAGGATTACTTATCACAGATAGGTATCAGGTATCAGGTATCAGGTACAACAACAAACCTGATCACCCCTACTGATCCCTGATACCTGATACCTGATACCTGATACCTGATACCTGATACCTGATACCTGATACCTGACGTCTTCTTATTCGCCCATCGCTTTTATCACCACGCGCTTCGCCCGCTGCCCGTCCCACTCCCCGTAGAACACCCGCTGCCAGGGGCCGAAGTCGAGCTCACCCTTGGTGACCGGCACGATCACCTCGTGCCCCACGGTGAGCGAGCGGAGGTGCGCGGCGGCGTTGTCCTCGCCCGTGCCGCGGTTGTGCTTGTACGCCTCGGGATCCCACGGTGCGATGCGCTCGTCCAGCCATTTGAGGATGTCCTGCCACAAGCCGGATTCGTGGTCGTTCACGAATACCGACGCCGAGATGTGCATCGCCGAGACCAGGACCATGCCCTCGGCGATTCCGGCGGCCGCGCGGCACTCTTCCACGAGATCGGTGATGTCTATGATCTCCTGGCGCTTCTTTGTGTTGAAGGTGTGATAGGCGGTGTGGGTCTTCATTGACTGAGCTGTTGGCTATTGGCTGTTGGCTATTGGCTGCTACGATCGCGGCCGCCGAGCGCGTTGTAGCGACGCAGGATCTCGAGCGTGCGGTCGATCGGGAGAGGATCCACTGTCGTTCCGCGGTAGCGAACCGCCGTCGCGCGGAAAAGGGAGTTGTAAATCGCCTCCTCTGTCGCTTCGACGACGGCCTCGTACAGCGGCGACATGCGATCCTGCCGCAGCTGCGTAGTCTCCGCGAGCGGCGACGGCTCGCGACCGTCCGCCGGCATGGCGTTGCTCCGGCGAACCGACTCCGCCGTGGAAAAGGCGATGATGAAGTCGCCCGAGCCGAAGGAAGAGAAAGACCCCGTGCGCGCGAGCCCCAGCGCGGCGCGCTCCGCGAGGCTCCGCAAAGTGAACGCGTCGAGGGGCGCGTCGGTGGCGATCACGATGATGATTGAGCCCCTGCCATCGGCGTCGCCGCTGCCGCGCTCCAGCTGATCCGCGAACGAGTACCGTCCGAGCTCGCGGCCCACGGGCGCGCCGCTGATCGTGAGAATTCCGCCGAAGTTGGACTGCACCAGCACCCCCACGGTGTAATCGCCGATTCCGAGGGCCGCCGGAACGCGCCGCGAGCTGGTTCCGATGCCGCCTTTCCAGCCGAACGCGACCGTACCGGTTCCCGCTCCCACGCTCCCTTCTTCGACCGCGCCGCCGCGAGCGTCCGCGAGCACCGCCCGGACATGCTCCGGCCGGATCGGGCGCGACCGGATGTCGCTCAGCCGTCCATCGTTCGTCTCGGCCACGACCGGGTTGATCGATCGCACGGATTCCATCCCGGGCTGCGAGAGCAGGTATTCCACCAGCCCGTCCGCGGCGCGCCAGACGCACAGCGTGCAGGTGAGCAGGATCGGCGACTCGAGCTCCCCGAGTTCCTGGACCTGCGCGATGCCCAGCATCTTGCCAAACCCGTTCAGCACGTGCACGGCGGCCGGGACCCGGCTCCGGTACACGTTTCCGGAATGCGGCAGGATCGCCGTGAGGCCGGTGGCGATGCTGTCTCCCTCACGCAGCGTCACGCTTCCCACCAGCACTCCGGGCACGTCGGTGATGGCGTTCTGCGCTCCGGGCTGGAAGATCCCCACCCGGATCCCGAGATCGCGGGCGCGTGGCCGATCCTGCGATTCGGCTCCGCCGGAGGCGACGCCCAGGAGGACA
Source organism: uncultured Gemmatimonadota bacterium (assembly GCA_937867645.1). Taxonomy (GTDB): domain Bacteria; phylum Gemmatimonadota; class Gemmatimonadetes; order Gemmatimonadales; family Gemmatimonadaceae; genus JACDCY01. The sequence continues at coordinate 5,121 of CALMKE010000199.1, forward strand.
CAGATGAACAGAGCGGTCCGCATTGATGGTTACCGGTTGGGGTGCGAGCAGGCTCCAGGGAGCCCGTGCCGGAAGTTAAGTTTCAGTATCCCCGCAAGCTGACGCAAACGAGGCACCTTCATGGCAACCAGCCGCCTGCAGCAACTCCACGACGCCGGCGTGTCCATCTGGCTCGACTTCATAGATCGCGAGCTCCTGACCAGCGGCCGGCTGCGCCGCATGGTCGAGAGCGATTTCGTCACTGGTGAGACGACCAACCCGACGATCTTCGAGAAGGCGCTCGCGGAAGGACACGAATACGACGACCAGCTTAGCGCAGCGGGCCGGGATCTTCCGCCTGCGGAGCTGTTCGAGCTGGTCGAGACTGAAGACGTGCGCACGGCGTGCGACATCTTCGCCGACGTTTACGCGCGCACCAACGGCGGCGACGGCTACGTGTCCATCGAAGTCTCGCCGGCCTCGGCGAACGACGCGGAAGCGACGGTGCGCGAAGCACAGCGTCTCTGGCACGCCGTGGACCGCCCGAACCTCATGGTGAAGGTGCCCGGCACCCAGGAGGGCGCCACCGCGGTCCGCCAGCTCATCGGCCAGGGGATCAACGTCAACATCACGCTGCTCTTCGCCATCAACGCGCATGCGCGGGTGATAGACGCCTACATCGCCGGCCTGGAAGACAGGCTCCGCGCCGGAAGCAGCATAGACAATGTCGCGTCGGTCGCGAGCTTCTTCGTGAGCCGGGTGGACACCGAGATAGACAAGCGGCTGAACGATCTGGCCGCCACGAAGTCGGGCGCGGAGCGCGAGCACGTTCTCCGTCTCCGCGGAAAGGCCGCGATCGCGAACGCGAAGCTCGCGTACCGCCTGTTCGAAGCCAAGTTCTCCGGCGAGCGCTGGGAGCGCCTGGCCGCGAAAGGCGCGCGGCTCCAGCGTCCGCTCTGGGCAAGCACCAGCACCAAGAACCCGGAGTATCGTGACGTCATTTACGTCGAGGAGCTGATCGGGCCGAACACCGTCAACACGCTGCCGCCCGCGACGCTCGAGGCCTTCCGCGATCACGGCGAGGTGCGGCAAACCATCACGCAGGGGCTCGACCAGGCGCAGCTCTGTCTCGCCGAGCTGGAGGCGGTGGGTATCTCGCTCGAGCAGGTCACCGACAAGCTGCTCGTGGATGGGCTGGCCAGCTTCCAGAAATCGTTCGATCAACTGACGGCGGGACTCGCGAAGAAGATGAGCCTGCTCGTCCCCGCTTCGTGATCACGACCCACACTCTCCGCACGAAAATCGTCTGTACGCTCGGCCCCGCGACGGCGACGCCGGACGCGATTCGCGGCCTGATTCAGGCGGGCATGAACGTCGCGCGAATCAATTTTTCGCACGGTACCGCCGAAGAGCATGAAGTAACGATCCGCACGGTGCGGGAGGCGGCGACCGCCCTCAACCAGCCGATCGCGATCCTGGGAGATCTCCAGGGGCCGAGAATCAGGATCGGTGATCTGCGGCAGACAGTCGTGCTCAACCAGGGCGACGACATCGTGCTGGTGCACGAGGGGGAGGAAGCTCCGGACGAATTCCCGGTCACGTACGAGAACCTGGCCATAGACGTGCGCGTCGGCGACCGCATACTGGTGGACGACGGACTGATCGAGCTGGTGGTGCTCGACATCGACGGCAAGCGCGTCCGGGCGCGCGTGATCCACGGGGGCGAGCTGCGGAGCCACAAGGGCCTCAACCTTCCCGGCGTCCTCGTCTCGGCGCCGTCCATCACGCCGAAGGACGCGCTCGACATCGAGTTCGCGATCGCGCACGACGTGGATTACCTGGCGCTGAGCTTCGTCCGCCGCGCGGAGGACATCGAGTCCCTGCGGGTGCGGATGCCGCGGCACGTGCAGATAGTCGCGAAAATCGAGAAGGACGTAGCGCTCGCGAACATAGAGAGCATCATCCGCACGGCCGACGCCGTGATGGTCGCGCGAGGCGACCTCGGCGTGGAGCTGCCGTACGAGGAAGTACCGATGGCGCAGAAGCGCATCATCGCGCTGTGCAATCGCATCGGACGGCCGGTGATCACGGCGACGCAGATGCTGGAGTCCATGATCGAGCATCCGCGTCCCACGCGGGCCGAGGCGAGCGACGTGGCCAACGCCATCCTGGACGGGACGGACGCCGTGATGCTCTCCGCCGAGACGGCGGCCGGCGCGTATCCCCGGCTCGCGGCGGAGGCGATGCGGCGCATCATCACGGAGACCGAGCGGCACCCGCAGGCGCAGGGCGGCAGGGAAGGCCCGCTCGGACTCGACGGCGTTGTTCCGACCGAGCTGGCGATCGCCGCCGCCACGGTCGTCGCCGTCCAGCTGCTCGCCACTCCGCTCGTGGTCGTCTTCACGAAGGGCGGCTTTTCCGCGCGGGTCGTGGCGTCGTATCGCCCCGGCGTGCCGATCCTGGCGCTCACCGACCAGCCGCGCACGTACCGGCAGCTCGCGCTGGTGTGGGGAGTCATCCCCGAGCTGGTGCCGCATTGCGACACGTACGACGAGATGATGCGGCTCGCGCGCGAAGTGGTGCTGCGGCGCCACCTCGCCTCCGAGGGCGACCGGCTCGTGGTGACCGCGGGCGTGCCGTTCGACGTGCCGGGCACCACCAACCTGCTCAAGGTGGAGCGGGTGTGAAGCTCACCTTCCTGGGAACCGGCACGAGCTACGGCGTTCCACAGGTCGGGTGTCATTGCGCGGTCTGCAGGTCCAGCGATCCACGCGACAAGCGAACCAGAGTAGGCGCGGTGATCGAGACCGACGGCGGCACGCGGCTGCTGGTGGACACGCCGCCGGAGCTCCGCATGCAGCTGATCGCGTCGGCCATCGACAGGGTGGACGCGGTGCTGTTCACCCACGACCACGCGGATCACACGCACGGTCTCGACGACCTGCGCGCGATCACCGTGCGGCGCGACGGCCCGATCACGATGTACGGACCGGCCGACTCGCTCGCGCGTCTGTCGATTCGTTTCCGCTACATCTTCGATCCTACCGTGCTAGCGATGCCGGGCACTACAAAGCCGGAGGGAATCGCCCAGCCGCTGGCCGATGGCGAGACCGTCATGATCGGGGACGTGGGCGTGACCGCGGTCGCGCTCCCGCACGGCTCGGTCAGCGTATTCGGCTATCGCGTCGGGAACCTGGGCTACATAACCGACGCCAAGCTCGTACCCGGCGCGGCGATCGAGGCGTTCCGCGGAGTGAAGGTGCTGGTGCTCAACGCGCTGTTCCGCACGGCTCACCCCGCGCACCTGAGCCTCCCGGAGGCGCTGCGGGTCGCGCGGGAGATCGGCGCGGAGCGGACCTACCTCACCCATCTCACGCACGACAATCTGCACGCGGACCTCGAAGCGGAGCTTCCGCGCGGGGTCACGCCGGCATTCGACGGTCTGACCGTTAGAGTTGATTGATGGCGCTCCGAGTCGATTACACGAACATGATGGCCACGGCGGTCGCCGGTGGCATAACCGAGTCCGAGTGGACGGGAGCCGCGTCCGCGGTCGAGGCGGCCCACGCGCGCTTTCGCGAGCTGACCGCGAGCGGCGTGGCGGGGTTTGTTGACGTGGTCGCCGACGAGAAGCTGCTGGATCAATCGCTCGCCTTCGCCGCGTCCGTCGAGGGAAAGTTCGACGACGTGGTGGTGCTCGGGATCGGCGGCTCCGCGCTCGGCACGATCGCGCTGCGCACCGCGTTGCTGCCGTACGGCTGGAACGCGCTCCCGGCGGCCAAGCGGAACGGCAAGCCACGGCTGCACGTGCTCGACAACGTGGACCCGGTGACGATGGCGGCGCTGCTCGACCGCCTGGAGCTTCCGCGCACGCTGTGGATCGTGATATCCAAGTCCGGCGGCACGGCGGAGACGATGTCGCAGTTCCTGATCGTGCATGCCCGCTACGCCGCGGCGGGGATTGCTCCGGCTGGCAATTTCGCGTTCGTCACGGACCCGAAGCAGGGCGCGCTCCGTCCGCTGGCGCAGAGTCTTGGCGTGCGCGCGCTGGATATCCCCGCGAACATCGGCGGGCGTTTCAGCGTGCTGACACCGGTTGGAATCCTTCCGGCGGCGCTCGCGGGAATCGACGTGCGCGCGCTGCTCGCCGGCGCCGCGGACATGGCCGCGCGCTGCGATACCCAGGAGCTGCGGCGGAATCCGGCGGCCGCCTACGCCACGCTGCAGTGGCTGAGCGACACGGCGCACGGCAAGACGATCAACGTGTTCATGCCGTACTCCGACCAGCTGCGCGATCTGGCCGACTGGTTCGTGCAGCTCTGGGCCGAGAGCCTGGGCAAGGTCCGGCGCGACGGCACGTTCGTCGGGCAGACGCCGCTGGCCGCGCTCGGAGCGACCGATCAGCACAGTCAGGTGCAGCTGTTCATGGAGGGACCGGAGAACAAGACAGTGACGTTCGTGGCGGTGAAGGAGCGCGCCGTTGACCTGGCGATGGCAGGCGGGTTCCCCGACGTCACCGGCGTGGCGTACCTCGCGGGCCACTCGCTCGCGGAGCTCATGAGCGTCGAGCTTCGCGCGACCGCCGGCGCGCTGGCCAGGCGGAGCCGGCCGAATCTCACCATAGAGATAGAGCGGGTGGATGCCTGGCACCTCGGCGGGCTGATAATGCTGCTCGAGCTGGCGACGGCTTACGCCGGCCAGCTGTACGGGGTGGACGCCTTCGATCAGCCTGGAGTGGAGCTGGGCAAGCAGTTTGCTTACGCTATGCTCGGACGGCCGGGCTCCGAAGCCGCGGTCAAGGAGTGGGAAGCGCTCCCGAAGCCGGACGCGCGGTGGCAGGTTTGATAACGGAGCTGTTGGCTGTTGGCTATTGGCTGTTGGCTACTGCCACTGCCAACAGCCAGCCAATAGCCAATAGCCAATAGCTGATTAAATGACTCACAGTGTAAAACAGTCGGAGATCCTCGGCGGTGCGGTGGAGATTGTGAACGGCTCCGTCGTCGTGCGCGACGAGCAGGCCATCGCATCCGACCGGTTCGACCACCTCGCGCGCGCCGCGGTTTTCGGAGAAGGTCAGGCGAAGGACGACGCGCGCTGGCTGATCTGGGAGATCGGGCAGCAGCTGGGCGTGCGCTGCGCGTCCATCCACGAGCTGTACATCGCCCGCGGCCGGGGCGAAGTGTCCGGCTTCACTGTGCCCGCGATGAACGTGCGCGGGATGGTGTACGACACGGCCCGCGCGATATTCCGCACCGCGATCAAGCTCGACGCCGGCGCGTTTATCTGCGAGATCGCGCGCTCCGAGATCGCCTACACCGAGCAGCGGCCCGCCGAATACGTCGCGGTCATCCTCGCGGCCGCATTGCGCGAAGGATTCCGCGGTCCGGTGTTCATTCAGGGCGATCACTTCCAGGTGAACGCGAAGAAGTTCGCGGCGGATCCCGCCGCGGAAGTGGCCGCGGTGAAGCAGCTAATCGCGGAAGCGGTGGACGCCGGGTTCTACAACATCGACGTGGACACGTCCACGCTGGTCGATCTGTCGAAGCCGGACCTGGACGCGCAGCAGCGCGTGAACTACGAGCAGGCGGTGGAGCTCACGCGCTACGTGCGCGAGCGGGAGCCCGACGGGATCACGATTTCCGTGGGCGGAGAGATCGGGGAGGTCGGCACCGAGAACAGCACGGAGCCGGAGCTGCGCGCGTTCATGGACGGGTTCAATCGCCTGCTGCGGGAGCGCGCGCCGGCCGCGCAGGGCCTGTCGAAGATCAGCGTGCAGTCGGGCACCACGCATGGCGGAGTCGTGCTGGCGGACGGCTCGATCGCCGACGTGAAGATCGATCTCGACACGCTGGCGCGCCTGTCCAAGGTCGCGCGCGAGGAGTACGGCCTGTCGGGCGCGGTGCAGCATGGGGCATCCACGCTCCCCGACGGAGCGTTCAACAATTTTCCCCGCACTGAAACCGCCGAGATCCATCTCGCGACGAACTTTCAGAACATGCTGTACGATCAGCTTCCGCCGGAGCTGCGGAAGGAGATCTACGACTGGCTCTCGACCAACGCGAAGGACGAGCGGAAGGCGTCCGATTCCGACGAGCAGTTCTTCTACAAGACGCGCAAGAAGGCGCTGGGACCGTTCAAGCGCAGGCTCTGGGACCTTCCCGCCGACACGAAGCGCGCGCTCGCGAAAGCCTACGATGAGAAGTTCGAGTTCCTGTTCCGCCAGCTCGCCGTCGCGGGCACGCGGGGAATCGTGGAGCGGCACGTCACGCCGGTCGAGCGGCACCGGCCCGCGCCGCACGAGGGTATGCCCGTGATCGAAGCGGCGCCCGATGACGCCGACCTCAGTGACTGACGCTCCAGGCGCCGGCAGCTGTGCGTCGCTGCTGCGCGACGTGAGCCGACGGTTGACGCACGAGCTGAACAACGCCGCGAACGGGGTAGCGGTGAACCTCGAGGTGGTGCGGACGCGTACCGCGCCGTCGGAGGGCGCGCACGCGGCCGGGCCGTTCGCCGAGCGCGCGTCCGAGCAGTTCGAGAAAGTGACGCAGCTGCACGAGCTGATGCGGGCGCTGCTGCTGCTCGCGATCGACTCCCTGGACGAGCGCCGCACCAGCTGCCGGTTGTCGCCGGCAGGTGACGCGTTCGAGATCACTTTTGCCGGGGCCACGATCCCGCGCGGGCTGCGCGCCGAGGGGAGCGGCGGCGGCCCCATAACGCTGAGGAACAGCCCTCAGGGCGTTATATTAAGCGTCCCCCGAAATTCCCCCAGCAGCGAATAACTTGGCCACGAAAAAGCCGCGCATTCTGATCGCCGACGACGAGCGATCCATTACGGAAGGCCTGAGCGCCATACTCACGGACGAGGGCTACGATGTGGCCGTCGCGGCGGATGGACAGCAGGCCTTCCAGAAGCTGCAGGCCGACGGCTTCGGGGTGGTGCTCGCCGATCTCAAGATGCCGAGGATGGACGGCCTCGCGCTGATGAAAGCACTCCAGGAACACGGGATTCCCACGGAGTGCATCATCGTCACCGGGCAGGCGTCGGTGGACTCCGCCGTACAGGCGATGCGCGAAGGCGCCTACGATTACATCGAGAAGCCGCTCAACGCCGAAAAGCTCAATCGCCTGAAGGCGCTCATCCCCAAGGCGCTGGAGAAGTACTCCGTGCAGGAGCAGAACCGCGAGCTGACGTCCCAGCTGCAGGGATTGACGCACTTCGGCGAGCTCACCGGCAAGTCCGAGGAGATGCGCGCGGTTTACCAGATCATTCACGCGGTCGCGCCGTCCACGGCCAACGTGCTGATCCTCGGCGAGTCGGGGACCGGCAAGGAGCTGGTGGCGAGGGCGCTGCACACCAAGAGCGAGCGCGCGAAAGGCCCGTTCCTCGCGCTGAACTGCGCGGCGCTGCCGAAGGACATTCTCGAGAACGAGCTGTTCGGCCACGAAAAGGGCGCGTTCACCGGCTCGACGAACGAAAAGGCCGGAGCGTTCGAGATGGCGGACGGCGGCACGCTATTCCTGGACGAAGTGGCCGAGATGCCGACGGACATCCAGGTGAAGATCCTGCGCGCGCTCGAGACCCGCACCATCCGGCGGCTGGGCGGAAAGAAGGAGATATCGGTGGACATCCGCATTCTCGCGGCGACCAACCGGGATCTGCAGAAGGCGCTGGACGAAGGCGAGCTGCGCGAGGATCTGTATTACCGGCTCGCCGTCGTGGAGCTCTTTCTCCCGCCGCTGCGCGAGCGGGTGGGCGACATCAAGCTGCTGGCCAACGAATTCCTGCTCCGCTTCGCGCAGCAGAATGGGAAGAAGATCAAGGGATTTTCCGACGAGGCGTGGGACTGGATCGTGTCGTACAACTGGCCCGGTAACGTGCGCGAGCTGAAGAACGCCGTGGAGCGCGCGGTGATCATGGCGCGGGGCGACGTCGTGTCGGCCGCGGACATCATGCCGCGGCACCTGCGCACTTCGCAGGAAAGCTCGACGGTCTCGCTGCCGGCGGGCGCGACGGTCGCCGACGCGCGGCGGCAGCTCGTTCTGCGGACTTTCGCGTCCACCGGCGGCGACCACTTGCGCACGGCCAAGATCGTCGGCCTCTCCCCGGAGGAAGTGCGCGCGGAGCTTGGCGCGATGCTCGCGGGAAGGAATGGCTCGGACCATGCACGCTCCGCGGGCGATGGCGCAGGCGGGGGCGCGGCCCCCGCATCGGGCGGCAGGAAAGAGGCGAAGCCGAAGGTCAAGCCGAAGTCAACGAAGCGACGTTAGGAGCAGACATGTCACACTATGAATTCGACGAGGACGAGCCGTACGTGGTTATCGAGCAGCGTCAGCCGGGTATCGGCACGTTCCTGCTGGGCGCGCTCGCGGGCGCGGCCGCGGCGCTGCTGTTCGCGCCGCGAACCGGCGCCGAGACGCGGGCCGAGCTGACGCGGGCGGCCCGCCGCGCGCAGGAGAGCGCGCGCGACATGGCGGACGACGTCGCCGAGACGCTGGGCGAGACGCTGGAAACGGCGCGCACCGCCGTCGAGCGCAAAGTCGAGTCAGCGCGCGGCGTCGTTGAGGTCAAGCGCTCGCAGGTGTCGCACGCCATAGACGCTGGGCGCGAGGCGGCCCGCCAGGCGCGCGAGGACCTCGAGCAGCGGATTGCCGAGAACAAGGCGCAGAGCACGCGGGCGAGGAGCGGATCGAGCAACCAGGCGTAGCGCCCGCGCGACCGCCTGCGGCGAGGAGGAAGCGCCCGCTTTCTCTTCGTCTGGGGTGGATGCTTCGCGATTACTCCAGGCGCGTGTGGGACAACAGCGCCGAAGACAACATTTTCTTTCTCGCCGGCGGGATCGCGTTCAACCTGCTGCTGGCGATCGTCCCGTTCTTCCTCCTGCTGGCGACCGGCCTCGGATATTTCCTCGAGCACTCCCCGGACCAGCGCGCGCGAGAGATAGCGGCGCTCGTAGGCACGATGCTCCCGGCCGAATCGACCAATGCGGGCGAGCCGATCGTCCGGCTGCTGATGCAGATCCTCGAGAGCCGCGGCACGGTTCAGCTCGTGAGCGCGATCGGCTTCGTCTGGTTCTCCACCAGGCTGTTCGGCTCGGTGCGGAGCGTGCTCGCCTCGATCTTCGACATCGAGACGGATCGCGGCATCATCGCCGGCAAGATCTTCGACATCAAGGTCACCATCGTGGCGACGATCCTGCTCGTGGGCTACACGGTGCTGAGCGCGTACCTCGCGCTGGCCACCAACCAGGGCTCGACGTTGCTCGTCGAGCTCGGCCTCCGCAGAGACGTGATGGGCGACGTGGAGTACACGATCGGGCGGCTGATCGCCTTCATATCCATCACGATCCTCTTCTTCTCGCTGTACAAGTTCCTGCCGAAGCGCCGGATCCGCTGGCAGATGGCCCTGCTCGCGTCCCTTTTCGCGAGCGTGATGTTCGAGGTCGCGAAGAACCTTTTCGGGATCCTGATCGTCTCATTCTCGCCGGGGAGCATGTATACCGGCACGGCCGCCGCCGCGGTGATCGTCGTGGTCTGGGTGTACTACGGCGCCCTCATTTTCATCCTGGGCGGGGAGGTCGGGCAGGTTTTCGAGCTCAGGCGCGTGCGGAAGCTGCAGCGGGAGGTTTTTGAGGACTGAGCCGGCTCCCGGATTCCCCTCAGCTGATTGGGAGGTGCCCGCGACCGGCGTCAAATGGTACAAAAGTTTCCGCGCGACCCGATATGTGGAACGAAGCTTGCCATTAGACTCAATGAGAGCATACATCCACACTCTGGGAGGATTTCCGTGCGCAAGGTGGTATTAGCTGCGGCCCTATTGGCGGTCGCGACGGTTGCTGGATGCAAGAAGACGGGCGAAGGCGAGTTCGAGGTCGAGCGGCCGGTCGTCGGTACGGTGACCGACACGATCAACACGCCATCCATCGGAACGGACACCGCGACGGTGACGGTTCCGACGGTCGGGACTGACACGCAGCAGATCAAGGTCCCCACGATCAATCCGCCCCGGAACTAGCATTTTCAGCTGACGGAAAAAGCCGCCGCTCCCTCACGGGGGCGGCGTTTTTTTGCGTTCGGGAAGAGGTTTTTCAGGGGCTGGAAAACGGCTATATTTCGGGTGGTGCTCCAGGTCCCGGAGGGCGTAGTCCCGCTAACTCCGTCAGGACCCCGAAGGTAGCAGCGGCATGCGGTGTTCGACGTTGCTCCGTAAGGCCTGGAGTACCACTACTGGGGGGCGTGGAGAAGGTGGACGGTCGAACCGGGCGCGCGTGGCCCGGATCCGGTTCATCGCCCGGCCCCCTTATTTTTTCCGCCGCACCGGAACAGCCGATGGCCCTCGCACTCGCCCGGAAGTACCGCCCGCGGAAGTTCGCGGAAGTCGCCGTCCAGTCGCACGTGTCCAACACGCTGCGGGGCGCGATCGCCAGAGGGCGGGTAGCGCACGGCTACCTGCTGTGCGGGCCGCGCGGCGTCGGGAAGACCACGCTCGCCAGAGTCCTGGCGATGGCGCTGAACTGCGAGGCCCGCTCCGCCGACGGCGAGCCGTGCGGCGAATGCCTGTCGTGCACCCGGATCTGGAGCGGGTCGTCCAGTCTCGACGTTGTGGAGATAGATGCGGCGTCCAACCGCGGCGTGGACGACGCGCGCGAGCTGCGCGAGCGGGCCATGTACGCGCCGAGCGGGGACGAGAGCTACAAGGTGTACATCGTGGACGAGGCGCACATGCTCACGCGCGAAGCGTGGAACGCGCTGCTCAAGATTCTGGAGGAGCCGCCGCCGCGCGTGGTGTTCGTGTTCGCCACCACGGAGCCGCAGAAGATCGCGCAGGCCGCCGCGCCGGTGCTGAGCCGGCTGCAGCGGTTCGATCTCAAGCGCATCGGCCAGGGGGAGATCTCCGAGCGGCTGCGGCACGTGCTCGCGAGCGAAGGGATCGAGGGCAGCCCCGAAGCGGTGGCGATGATCGCGCGCGCAGCCGACGGCTCGATGCGGGACGCGCTCAGCTTCGCCGACCAGGTCGTCGCGGTCAGCGACTCGGGAATCACCGCTGATTCAGTCCGCGAGGCGCTCGGTCTCGTCGCCGAGGACGAATACATCGCGGTCCTGGACCTGGTAGCCGGGAAGCGCGCGGCCGACGTCTTCCCCACGGTCCAGCGGCTCGCCGACGCCGGGATCGACTTCGGGGTCTTTCTCGCCGGCCTCGCCGACGTGCTGCGGGCGCAGCTGGCGGTCGTGCTCGGCGGCGAAGCGCCCGGCGTCGCCGCTCGCACCAGGGAAGCGGTCGCGCGCCACGCGCGCACTTTCGCGCCGGGCGATCTCCTGCGAATGCTCGGCGCGCTCAGCGAGATGGAGCCGCGCTTCAGGAAAAGCGGACAGCAGCAGCTGCTGGTCGAGATGCTGCTCGTCAGGTTCGCGCTGATCGACCGCTCCGTTCAGATCGAGGAGCTGCTCGACGAGCTGCGCGGCAGCGGCGGCGCGACGTCACCCGCGCGCGGCGGCGCAATGCGCGCGACCGCCGCGAAGAGCGCGCCGCCGGTGCAACCACCGCCGCCGCGATCTTCCGCGGCTTCGGCGCCGCAATCGCCGCCGGCGAGCGTGGAGCGGACCGCCGCGATCAATCCCGCGGTGGAAGCGGGTTTTCTCGAGGCGGGGAAGGGACGAATGACCAACGAATCCGTCACGGAGCAGCGGCTCGCGTCGCTCCGGCAGAAGGATCCCGTGCTCGGCGCCACGATCGACGCCCTCGACCTCGAGCTGATCGATTGATTCGCTCGCGCGCGGTGTGCGTGGCCGGCGCGCCGCCGGTAGATTATCCGGCAATCAACCAGGGTCGAAAATGGCGGATTTCATGAAGCTCATGCAGCAGGCCCAGCAGATGCAGGGCAAGCTGCAGCAGATACAGGAAGAGCTGGCGACGCGGACGGTGTCCGCGAGCTCCGGCGGCGGCATGGTCACCGTCGAAGCCGACGGAAAAGGCCAGGTGACCCGCGTCAAGATCGATCCGTCCATCGTGGACGCGAGCGAGGTGGAGATGCTGGAGGACCTCATCGTCGTCGCCGTGACGGAGGCCCAGAAGAAGGCCGCCGACATGGCCAAGGATGAGATGGGCAAGCTGGCCGGCGGGCTCAACCTTCCGTTCAGCTTTCCCGGCTGATGTCGGTCATAGACGACCTGACCTCCGAGCTGGCCAAGCTTCCCGGCATCGGTCGCAAGACCGCGCAGCGACTCACTTATCACCTCCTCAAGCAGCCGCCGGAGCAGAGCCGGAAGCTCGCGAGCGCCCTCACGACGCTCGCCGACAAGGTCCGCCGCTGCGACCGGTGCTTCAATCTCACCGAGGACGCCATCTGCACGATCTGCGCTGACGCGCGGCGCGACGCGGCCATCATCTGCGCCGTCGAAGAGGCTTCCGACATCGGCGCCATCGAGCGCGCCGGGGAGTACCGCGGAACGTATCACGTTCTCGGTGGCCGGCTCTCTCCGCTCGACGGCATCGGCCCGGACGACCTCACCATTCCGCAGCTCGAGCAGCGCGTCTCCGGCGGGATGGTCCGCGAGGTGATCATCGCCACCAACCCGAGCATGGAAGGTGAGGCGACCGCGCTGTACGTGCAGCGCCGGCTCGCCGGCTACGAGCTCACGGTCTCCCGCATCGCGCGCGGCCTGCCGGTGGGCGGAGACCTGGAGTACGCCGACGGAGTGACGATCGCGCAGGCGCTGACCGCGCGGCGGGCGATGCTGTGACGAGGCGCGCGAAAATGACCGTCGCCGGCTTCCTGGGCGGCGCCGCGCTCGGCACCTTTCTCTCGAGCATGCTGCAGCACAACTTCCGGCGTGAGCTTTTCAGCGGGGGCCCGTTCAGGCGATACATGGCGCTGACTTATCTGCGCACGCGCGCCGACGTCGAGACCGCGCGGCTGCTGCGCGAATACGTGGGCTGGGAAAGCAATCCGTCCCTGAAGAAGCGGGGACAGCGAATTCTGCGCGGCGTCGAAAGGCGGGTCGCGTGACCTGTCGGATCCAGGACTAGGAGCGCGCGATGTCGATGATCAACTACGCCTCGCGCGAGATCAACTGCAAGATCGTGTACTACGGTCCGGGACTCGGCGGCAAAACGACCAACCTCGAGCACGTCTACGGCAAGGTGAAGCCCGAGACGCGCGGCAAGCTCATATCGCTCGCTACCGAGACGGAGCGCACGCTCTTCTTCGATTTCCTCCCGGTCGATCTCGGCACGATCCGCGGGTTCAAGACCCGCTTTCACCTGTACACGGTGCCGGGGCAGGTGTACTACAACGCCAGCCGCAAGCTGATCCTCAAGAACGTGGACGGCATCGTGTTCGTCGGCGATTCCCAGCGCGAGCGGCTCGAGGCGAACCAGGAGTCCATGCAGAACCTGTACGACAACATGGCCGAGTACGGCTACGACATCACCAAGATGCCGTTCGTCGTGCAGTACAACAAAAGAGACCTGCCCAACATCGCCACGGTCGAGGAGATGCAGGCCGCGCTCAATCCGGGCTGGGAAGTGACCGAGCCGGGGAAGCAGCGCGTCGTGCCCGACCCGTACCACGCGGGACAGAACCTCGTTGACCAGCAGCCCGACGGACAGTGGATCGAGCGCGCGCCGCACTTCGAGGCGATCGCCATCCGGGGCGACGGCGTGTTCGAGACGCTGAAGGCGGTCAGCAAGCTGGTGCTCAAGGCACTGGCCTGAGGCGCGAGCCGCGATGAACCTGCCGAATTCGCTGTCGGCGGCGCGCATCGCCACCGCGCCCTTTCTGCTCGTTCTTCCGTTCATCCCGTCGGTCGCGATGCGACTGCTCGGGTTCCTGCTGTACATCGCGGCCGCCGTCACCGACTACTGGGACGGGAGGCTCGCGCGCACGCACAAGCAGGAGACGAATCTGGGCCGCGTGCTGGACCCGCTCGCGGACAAGATCCTCCTGGTCGCTACGCTGGTCCCGGTGTACCTGATGATGCAGCCCCGGTATCACTGGCTGGCGCGGTTCCTCGGGGTCGAGGCCGACCCGGGCGCTTATCCGTTCGAGACTTTCTTCGGCCCCGTCGGGCTGCCGTGGTGGATCGTGGCGGCGGTGCTCGGGCGCGAGCTGTTCATGACGCTGTTCCGCGCGGCGGCGGCGAAGCGTGGAGTCATCATCGCCGCGATCGGGCCGGCGAAATGGAAGACCGGCTTTCAGGCCACGTGGATAGGCGCCGCGTATTTCTGGCTGTTCGCCTCGACGCTCGCCAGCGAAGCGCAGTGGGGCGGAAGCGCCTGGTACGCCTTCGCGCTGTTCAACGGAATGGTCGGGCTGGGGTCGATGACCGGCGCGGTCGTCCTCACGATGTACTCGCTCGCGCTGTACATGCGCCGTTACTCCTACGTGTTCGCCCGGCAGCCGACGACGACGCGCTGACATGCGGGTCGAGCTGATCACCATCGGTGACGAGCTCCTGCTGGGCTTCACGATCGACACGAACTCCGCGTTCCTCGGCCGCGAGCTGGCCGGCCTCGGAATCGAGATTCACCGCCGCACGACCGTGGGGGACGACCGCGCCGCCATAGCGCAGGCAGTGCGCGAAGCGCTCGACCGCGCCGACGGAGTGATCACGACGGGCGGGCTCGGCCCCACGAGCGACGACGTGACGATGGAGGCCGTCGCCGCGGCGCTCGGCGTGGAGCTCGAGCGGAACGAAGCGATCGTGGCGCGACTGGAGGAGATCTGGCGCTCGCGGGGCAGGTCGGAGAAGCTGCCGCCGGCGAACCTCTCGCAGGCGATGCTCCCGCGGGGCGCGATCATCCTGCCGAACAACCACGGAACCGCGCCCGGCGCGTTCGTCGAGCGCGCGGACAAGCGGTGGGTCGCGGTGCTTCCCGGCGTTCCGCGCGAGATGCGCGAGATGTTCAACGGCAGCGTGCGTGACGTCCTCGCGGCGCGCGCGCCCGGCGGTACCGTGGTGCGGTCGCTGGCGGTGCGGACTACCGGCATCCCGGAGTCGCGGCTGCCGGCGTTGCTGGCTGAGCTGGCCGACGGGGTGGACGGCATGTCGCTGGCATATCTGCCGAGCGTGGAAGGCGTGGACCTGCGGCTCACCGCGCGCGGGAGTCGGCCCGCGGCCGCGGACGAGCGGCTGCGCGCGGCCGCGCGGAAACTTTCCGCGCGCCTCGAGCCGTACGCATATGCGGAAGGGACGACCGACCTGGCGGAAGTCGTGCTCGAAGCGTGTAGGCGCGCGGGCCGGCGGCTCGCGGTGGCCGAGAGCTGCACCGGCGGCATGCTCGGCCAGCGACTGACCGCGATCGCCGGTTCGAGCGAGGTCTTCGCCGGCGGAGTCATAGCGTACGACAACGAAGTGAAAATCGAGCTGCTGGGCGTGGACCGGGAACAGCTCGAGCGGCACGGCGCCGTCAGCGAGGAAGTCGTCACGGCCATGGCGACCGGGGCGAAACGCAGGTTCGGCGTGGATGTCGGAGTGGCGGTCACCGGGATAGCCGGCCCCGGCGGCGGGTCGGCGGACAAGCCGGTCGGTACCGTCTGGATCGCGGTCGCGACCGCCGACGAAATTGTGGCTAGGCAGTTGCGGTTGTTCGGGGACAGAGACGAGGTCCGCCGCCGCGCGGCGCAGGCCGCGCTCGACTTGGTTCGACGTTCTTCAGCGGGTAACTTGGGCACATGACACGGAAACACCCACGCAGAAAGCAGGAAGAAGCGGAAGCGGCCATGCTCGAAAACGAAACGTTCGGTGAGGCGGCTCCACCGCCTTCGCCTGAGTCGGAAGAGATGGACGGCGGCTTGACGCCCAACGACTGGAAATCGGGCGGCAGCGCGACCGTCGTGGATCCTCCGGGGACGTCGAGCGCGCCGGGCGCTCCGAGCGCCGCGCTCGAAGAGCAGCGGGAGAAATACCTGCGACTCGCCGCCGAATACGACAATTACCGGAAGCGCAGCCTCAAGGAGCGGGAGGACGCGGAAACGCGCGGTCAGGGCGCGCTCGTCGGCAGGCTGATCGAGGCGCTGGACGATCTCGCGCGGTTCGCCCACGTGGATCCCGCGGTCACCGACTCCACGACCGTCGTCGAAGGCGCGCAGATGGTGGAGCGCAAGATCCTGAAGACGCTCAACAACGCGGGTCTCGAGGTCCTGAACCCGGTGGACGAGCAATTCGACCCCGCGCGCCACGAGGCGGTCTCGACCGAGCCGGCGGTCGCGCCGGACGACGACCACACCGTCGCCCGCGTGTACCAGCCGGGCTACGTGTTCAACGGACAGCTCCTGCGTCCCGCGCGCGTCGCCGTGCGGCAGTGGAACGGCTGACGTAACCCATTCCCGCCATGGCGCAAAAGGATTTCTACGCGGTGCTGGGCCTGACCTCGAAAGCTACCGCCGACGAGATCAAGAAGGCGTACCGCAAGCTCGCCAAGCAATACCACCCGGACGCCAACAGCAGCGACCCGAAAGCGGCCGAGCGCTTCAAGGAGATCTCGGAAGCGCACAACGTGCTCGGCGATCCGGAGAAGAGGAAGAAGTACGACGAGATGCGGAGCCTGGGCGCGTTCGACGGCTTCACGCGCAGGCGCGGGGCTTCGCAGCCGCGCGGCGGCTCCTCGATCAACTTCGAGGACTTCGACATCGGCGGGCTCGGCGGGCTCGGCGATTTGTTCGGATCCATGTTCGGCGGCGCCGGGGCGGCCAGGCAGCGGTCGCGCGCGCCGGAGCAGGGCCAGTCGGTGGAAACAACGCTGGACGTTCCGTTCCGCACCGCGGTGCTCGGCGGCAAGGTGCCCGTGGAGATGGAGGTGAGCGAGCAATGCGCGACGTGCGGCGGGTCGGGCGGCGCGCCCGGGAGCTCGGTGAAAGTGTGCAGCGAGTGCAACGGCCGCGGCGTGCTGTCGTTCGCGCAAGGCGGATTCGCGGTGAATCGTCCGTGCCCGGTGTGTCTCGGCAAAGGCCAGGTTCCGTCGGAGCCGTGCAGGACGTGCGCGGGCCGCGGCGAGATCAGCAGCCGGAAGAAGGTGCTCATCAACGTTCCGCCCGGAACGGACACCGGCGGCAAGATCAGGATGAAAGGGCAGGGCGGGCGCGGGCGGAACGGCGGACCGGCCGGCGACCTGGTGATCGTCTTCAACGTGAAGCCCGACCGGTTCTACACGCGCGAGGGACTCGATCTCGTCGCGAAAGTGCCGATCAACATCGCGCAGGCCACGCTCGGCTCCAAGATCAACGTCAAGTCGATCGACGGAAAGAAAGTGAGCCTCCGAATCCCGGCCGGCACGCCCGCGGGCAAGCGGTTCAGGGTGCGGGGGCTCGGGGTGCAGAAAGACACCGCGCGAGGGGATCTCATCGTCGAGGTAAGCGTATCGGTGCCGGAGGAGTTGTCGGAGGAGCAGAAGAAGGCGATGGAGGACTTTGCGGCGGCGGGAGGGTTGAAGTACTGAAGCGAAGGACTTGAACGGCAGGTTCGGGTAACAGGTGATAGGTCGCGGGTGTCTGACGGGTTGACCGACTGGTTTTCGGTAACCGGTCTACGGTTGCCGGTTGGGTTGAAAGAGTCTGGTCACGGGCTGCATCGAATGGTTTCCGACAATGGCGCGACATCTCGCAGCTTGCGGAGTGCAAGACCATCGGAAGCTGCGAGTATGGAGACACGCCCACGAGCTCGCCCTGGCCGTGCGGCAAGCGACGAAGGGGTTCCCGTCGACTGGCTACGCGTCGCTGCAGTCGCAGATGGTCCGGGCGGCCGAATCCATCGTGTTCAACATCGCCGAGGGCTGCGGAGCCGGAACGCAGAGAGAATTCGCGCGCTTCCTCGGTATCAGCATCAAGTCCTCCTTCGAGCTCGAAGCTGAGGCCGAGCTGGCGAGAGACTACGGTGTATTGAGCGCTGCAGCCTGGAACGATTTGTACAACCGGCTCGTGAGCGTACGCCGCATGCTGTTCGCGCTGCACAAAAAGGTCCTCCTTTCCCCGCGTGCTGCGCACCTGCACCTCCAACCCGCAACCATAAGCCGGGAACCTCCAACCAGTTAGTCAACCCGAAGCCGATAACAAGCAACCTGCCACCCGAACCAGCAGAAAATGAATTGCCACCGAGGCGGCGGTTATTGGTCCTCGACGATCACCGTCGCTCTCATCTGCGGGTGCGGCTCGCAGTGATATGGGAATGAGCCGGCGGCCGTGAATCTGTGGCGGTATCTGCCGTTCTGATTGACGAAACCGCTCCCCCAGCTTTTGTCGTCCGCGGCTACCGTGTGGGTCAGCGGGTCGCCGTTCACCCATTCGACCGTCTGGCCCACCTTGATCCGGAGCGTTGCCGGCGAGAATGCGAGGTCCTTCATGTTGACCCGAACCGTCGCAGATGCTTCGTCCACGGACGAAGGCAGTTCCCCTGGCGACGCCGCCGCGGCCGCCGGGTTCTCCGTCTCGGCCGGCCGCTGATCGCGACGGCCGAACACGCGCGCCCACTGCGAGGGCGTTCCCAGCGGCGCGACGAAGGCGAAGCCGTACCGGATCGATTCGGGCCCGTACGCTTTCTTGCGCGAGATACCCTGCAGCGTCACCGCTCCTCCGTTCGTGGCGTGGAACGAGAAGTGGTGCCGCGTGCCGGGGAAGGCGAAAGCGATCGCCCCGCTCCAGACGGTTCCGAGCGTGTCCGGCGTGAACGCGCGACCCACGTCGCCGGACAGCGCGAGGTACTCGGTGAGGTGGAAGACGACGCCCAGGGCGCCGGCGAACCCCGCGTCGCCCGTACCGAAGGCGTCCGAGAACGCGCGCGCTTCGCCGATGAGCGACACAAATCCAGTGCGGGCGCGCGCCGTGAGCGCGCCGTCTACGCTTCGGGCGGCGGTGTTGTACGCCAGCAGCCCGCTCAGCGCGCCCCGGTGGCCGGACGGTCCGCGAAACGCCGCCCACCACTGAGTCTCGTTTCCGCCGAGGCTCCTGCTGCTGACTTCGCTGTTCGACGTGTAGTCGAGACCGAAGGCGAAACGCCTCCCGGCTGCCGTGCCGAAGGTCAGCGTCGGCACGCTGATCAGCTCGTCTCCCCCTTCCACGAGCTCGAAGCGGTGCGACAAGATCATGGCCGGCTGCCATCGGTCCAGGGTCCAGGCGGGGCGCGTGTTGGGCGTGTAATCGATCAGTCGCTGGCCGGCGAGCGATACCGGCGTCCCGGCCAGCAGTGCCAGCGCGACGACGCGGGCGCCGCGCGATGCGCGCCGCCCGCTGGCGTGGAAGTCCGTCATTGGACCGTCACGGATCCGTTCATTCCCGCGTGCAGCGTGCAGCTGTAGTTGAACGTGCCGGCAGTCCCGAACGAGCGCTGATTACTACCCGAGCTGTGGTTTCCGATATCGCTCGGCGCGCCGGTGGTGGGCGCGAACGTGACGTTGTGAGTCACGCCGCTGGTGTTGTTCCAGGTAACCGTGCCGTTGAGCGTGATCGACACGCTGCTCGGGCTGAAGGATGACGCGCCCAGAGTGACGCTGGCGGAGCCCGACGGCGGCGGCGGCGGAGGCGGGGGCGGAGGCGGGGGAGTGATATCGCCGCCGCCACCACCACCGCACGCGAGGACCGCGCTGAAGACCACCGCTCTCAACGACCACGAACGAAAAGCACCTGCCATGATTCTCTCCTTGTCTGGTTTACCGGAGCAGGATAGAATCGCGGCCTCACAGTGGTCTTGGAGGGCGCGCCGGGCGTTGGACGAGCGTGACCTCGGACAGGCTCCACCATTGCGCGGGCACGCGGAATGCAGCGATGTTGCAGCCGTGACGACCAACCGCCGGGACCTGGATCGCGCTGCGCGTTACCGCTCGCGAATGATGAGCGTGCCCGGCTTCACGCTGTACCGGGGCGTCCACCCGCAGGGGACGGAGCTGCCCAGGCATACGCACGACGACCCCACGTTGTGTTACGTGCTGCGCGGCCGCTTCACCGAATACGTGGGAGGACAGGCAGTGGACTGCCTGTCGGACTCGCTCAAGGTGACTCCCGCGGGCGAGACCCACTGGAACCGGTTCGGCGCGAGCGAGACGCACGGGCTTCGAATCGATGTGGACCGCGGCCGCTTCGCCGACTCGCGCCCCATTCACCAGCTGCTGGACGAGCGCATTCACGTGTCCGGCGCCAGCGCCGGCAGCATCGTCAACCGGCTGCTCGCCGAGCTCGACGCCGGCGACGAATCCGCCGCGATCGCGGTCGAGGGACTGCTGCTCGAGCTGCTCGCCACGCTCGCGCGCGAGCCCGCGAGCCCGGCGGACATGCCGCGCTGGCTGCGCGAGGCGGACGAGATGATCCGCGAGCTGTATTCGTCCAAGATCGCGCTCAGCGGAGTGGCGCGCGCCGTCGGCGTGGCGCCGGCGACGCTGGCGAGAAGCTATCGGTCCGCTTTCCGGATCACCGTGGGTGAGCGTATCCGGCAGCTGCGGATCGAGCGCGCCGTGCGCGACCTGCTGGAGAGCGAGGAGCCGCTGTCCTCGGTTGCGCTGCGCGCCGGATTCTACGACCAGAGCCATTTCACGAATCTTTTCCGGCGGCGGTTCGGGGTGACCCCGGCGCAGTACCGGCTGGCCGCGAGTCGCCGGGTGACCTGAGGTCGCGCGATCCTCTGGGCAAACGGCTCAGCGGCCGTGCCAGCCCGTTCCTCCGTCACCCTCCCGGCGCGAGCACGATCTTGTCTATGGTGTTCGTTGCGACCGAGTGATAAGTGGGTCGCGCGCGCCGGTAAATGTCCCGCGCCATCGTCGCCCCCCACGGCGTTTTCATCATCTCGGTGTACAGCGGCGTGAGGAACTTGCGCCGACCCTGAGAAGTGAGGAAGCGGGCGAGCGCGGGGAACGCGGGCTCGTACCTGTTCTTGATCGCCAGCAGCAGCCACTGCGAGAGTATCTCGGCGTTGCCACTGGAGGACAGGCGGAACTGCGCGTCGAGCTCAGCCATGCGCGGCGCGGGGATCGAGTCCGGCAGCGCGCGGAGGAAGTGCAGCCATTCCTGCGTGGACCACTTCGCGGTTTGCAGCGAGGACGCGGCCGCGCCGCCGTTCCACCGGGCCACCTGGCTGTCCACCGCGGCCAGCGCGCTCGACCGCACGACTATCGCGTTGGCCGGAATCCCCGGACGGTTGATCCACGCGTCGAGATCCACGCGGGCCGCTTCGCCGGGCGTCAATAGGTTCTTATCGAGATCGGCTACCAACCATTCCGACGTCATCGGCTTGAACGCGTTGCGATCGAAATAGCCGCGCAGCCACTGATCCAGCCGCTGCCGGCCGACCACCGACTCGATCGTCTGCAGCAGCGCCGAGCCTTTTTCGTACGCGACGTCGGTCATTCCCGCGTCAGGATCGCGGCCCGAGAGGCTGAGGTGCAGGCGCGTATCCGCGCTGTCGAGGTCGGCTATCTCGTTCTCGAGGTCCTGCCGGCCGAGCACGCGCAGCATGTCCGCGTAATCCTTGCCGCGCACCTCCTCCATGATCCGCGCTTCTATGTAGGACGTGAATCCTTCGTTGATCCAGAAGTCGTCCCACGTCGCGTTCGTGACGAGGTTGCCCGACCACGAGTGCGCCAGCTCGTGGGCCACCAGGCTGACGAGCGAGCGGTCTCCGGCGAGGATCGTCGGCGTCGCGAACGTGAGCATCGGGTTCTCCATCCCGCCGAACGGGAAGGAGGGCGGCAGCACCAGTATGTCGTAGCGGCCCCACCGGTACGGGCCGTACAGCTTCTCCGCGGCCTCGACCATTGCGTCCACTTCGGAGAATTCCGTCGCCGCTTTCTCCACGACCGACGGCTCCGCGTACACGCCCGTGTTCGTGCCGATCGCGCGGAAGGCGATGTCCCCGACCGCGAGCGCGAAGAGGTACGGCGGCACCGGATGCTTCAATCGGAAGCGGTACACGGAGAGTCCCGCCGAGTCGGTCTCATTCGCGGTGCTCACGTTCTCGGCGCTCATGACCGCGCGCATTCCCGCCGGCGCGTGAATCGTGGCGTCGTAGGTCTGCCGGATGCCGGGGCTGTCCTGCGTCGGGATCCACGTGCGGGTGAGGATCGCCTGGCCCTGCGTGAAGAGGAAGGGAAGCTTCTTGCCCGC
>CALMKE010000200.1 GCA_937867645.1 uncultured Gemmatimonadota bacterium
TCGGCCATGTCGTTCACGATCGACAACAGCCCGCTCTGCGGAAACCAGACGTACCGCATCGGCTCGCCGGGCTCGACCAGATCCTGCCGCAGCCGCAGCGGAACCCGCGCCGCGTGCTCCATGACCTTCTCGTAATCAGCGGGAGCCAGCGCTCGGAGCAGAGAATTTCGCTCCTTGGGGGCGTATTCCGCGCCAGTGGGCTTCGGTCGGACCAACATCGTCAACTCCTGCGCGCCCGTACAGAGCGCATGGGGATCCACCCAGGAGGACGGCAAAGGTTACCAGTGGTACCTTGTCCGATGTCGATTCTGAATGCGCGGCCGGTGGGCTCTAAATGAGCGCGGTCCGATACATGACAGTGTAACCTGTTTACGGTTCGAACGCGACTTATTTCACGTCCGGAGTCGGGCACAAGACGCGGTACAATTCCGGTTAGGTGCCCGTGCGCGTAAACTGTTTCTAGCGGACGCTGGAACTGTATGAATGTTACGGCGCGCTCCGGTGGAGGGGCGCGCAACATAACCGGCGCATTCGGGAGCGCCAGTACGGTCTCCCATCAATGGTCGCCCGCGAAAACACGACGAGTCACCGCTATATTCTGGCCGCCGAAACAGCACCTTGAACTCAACGCTTTCCGAGAGGCTACCTTGAACAAGACTCTCCTCACGGCAGTCGCGGCAGTGACGCTCTTCGCCTCCCCCGCCAGCGCGCAGCTCCCCGTTTCGTTCGGAGTTACGGCCGGCGCGACACTTCCCGTGGGTGATTTCGGCGACATCAACGACGCGGGCTTCAACTTCGGAGCGCACGCGCGGCTCGCCATGCCGGTGTTGCCCTTCGCTCTGCGGTTCGAGGTCCAGCACAACCGCATGGAGTTCACCGATACCGATGCGAATACACTGGTCACCAGCGGGACCGTCAACGGCGACTACGAGTTCGGCTCGACGATGATGGTCGCCGTCCCCTACTTCACGGCGGGACTGGGCGGTTACTACATCAAGACGGCTCTGAAAGGAGCGACCGCGGGGACGACCCGCTATGACGACGTCACGAACTTCGGACTGAACGCCGGATTCGGCGTCCGCATGCCGCTCGCCGGATTCTCCACCTTCGCCGAGGCCCGGATCCACTGGGTCAGCACGGGCGACGAGTTCCTCACCGGCTCCGCCACGTACATCCCGCTCGTCTTCGGCATCACGTTCTAGCGAGCCCGCGGTGACCGGCGCCATCGGCCGGCGCGACTTCCTCCGCGCGCTCGCCGCGGCCGGCGCGGCGATTACCCTCCGGCCCGCGGTCGCATCAGCCGCGGCGCCAGGGCCGCTCCGGGCAGGATTTCAGCTGTACACGGCGCGCGCGTCGATGGCGCGCGATCTCTCGGGCACGCTCGCGCGCATCGCCGCGATCGGCTACTCCGAAGTGGAGTTCGCCGGGTATTTCGGAAGCTCTCCAGCCGCGGTCAGGTCGGCGCTGCGCGCTGCCGGCCTGGCCGCGCCGTCCGCGCACATCGGGATGCGGGAGCTCGCCGGCGACTGGACGCGCGCCCTGGAGACCGCAGCGGCGATCGGCCACGATTATCTCATCTTCGCATGGGTTCCCGACGAGCTCCGCACCGCGGACGGTTACAAGCGACTGGCCGAGCGCTTCAACCGCGCGGGAGAGATCGCGCTTTCCTCCGGGATCCGCTTCGGGTACCACAACTACACCTACGATTTCACGCGCGCCCGAACCGGATTTCTGTACGACGTGCTGCTGGCCGAGACCGACCCGCGGTACGTGACGATGCAGCTGGACGTGTATTGGCTGGTGGACGCCGGGCAGGATCCGCTGACGTACCTCGCGCGCCACCGCGGGCGATACAGCTCGCTGCACCTGAAGGACCGCACCGCCGACGGACGCATTGCGGACGTCGGCGCCGGCGCGATCGACTGGCGGGGCGTGATCCGAGCCGCGCGCGAAGCGGGCGTGCGCCACCTGTTCGTCGAGCACGACGACCCCGCCGACGCGTTTGTAAGCGCGCGAACGAGCCTGAGCCATCTCCGCACGCTTCGCCTGTAAGGCCGACCGAACCGGTTCTAGTCATCGCCGTGCGCCGTTCGTAGTTTCTGCCGGGGAGGCGTGGCGGCCGGCCGGTCGCACGCGCCGAGGGGTTCCTCGCAGGCGGCGTCTTAGCGCGCGTTGTTTGCGCGCGTAGCCGCCACGCGAGGAATCCCCGACAGTGCGACCACGCCGACCCCACGCCTCCCCAACCGACAACCCGAAACCAGCCGGGAGATGACTCAGAACACGACCTACGACGTGGTGATCGTCGGATCCGGCGCGGGCGGAGGGATGGCGGCCTACGCGCTGACCAAGGCCGGAGCGAACGTCCTCATGCTCGAGGCGGGCGGTCCGTGGTACGCCTCCAAGGACTCGCCGATGCTCGTCCCCAACTACGCGTCGCCGCGGCGCGGCGCCGCCACGCGGCTGCGTCCTTTCGGCGAGTTCGACGCGTGCGACGGCGGCTGGGAGATCGAGGGCGAGCCGTACACGACCGCGCCCGGCTCGCGCTTTCTCTGGTGGCGCGCGCGGATGCTCGGCGGCCGCACCAATCACTGGGGCCGGATCTCGTTGCGGTTCGGACCGGACGACTTCCGCCGGAAATCGCTGGACGGGATCGGCGACGACTGGCCCATTTCGTACGACGATCTCGCGCCGTACTTCGATGAGGTGGACAGGCTCGTCGGGATTTACGGCAGCCGCGAAGGCATCCCTAACGAGCCCGACGGGATCTTTCATCCGCCGCCCGCACCGCGTTGCTACGAGCTGCTGGTCAAGAAGTCGTGCGACAACCTCGGGATCACCTGCATCCCCGCGCGCCGCTCGGTGATAACGCAGCCGCTCAACGGCCGGCCCGCCTGCCACTACTGCGGGCAGTGCAACCGCGGCTGCACCACCAGGTCGAATTTTTCGAGCCCGGACGTCTTCATCGCGCCGGCGCTTGCTACCGGCAAGCTCCGGCTGCTCACGAACGCCATGGTGCGCGAAGTGACCACGGCGCCGAACGGACTCGCGACCGGCGTGTCGTACGTCAACAAGCTCACCGGCGAGGAGCTGCAGGCGCGCGGCCGTGTCGTCGTGCTGGCGGCGAGCGCGCTCGAGTCAGCGCGAATCCTGTTGAACTCCAAGTCGTCGCTGTTTCCGCAGGGTCTCGCCAACGGGAGCGGTACGCTCGGCAAATACATCACCGACACGACTGGGTCCGACGTCGCCGGCTACATCCCGTCCATGGAAAACCACGTCGCGCACAACGAGGACGGCGCAGGCGGGATGCACGTGTACATGCCGTGGTGGCTCGACAACAGCAAGCTCGACTTTCCGCGCGGCTACCATATCGAAGTGTGGGGCGGAATCCGCGCGCCCGGCGCCGGATTCATGGGCGGCATCCACCGCTATCCCGGCGGCGGCGGGTACGGCAAGCAGCTGAAGGACGACTACCGGAAGTACTTCGGCGCGACGATCGGCTTCTCCGGCCGCGGCGAGATGATCCCGAACGACGACTCGTACTGCGAGATTGATCCGAACGTCGTGGATCGCTTCGGCATTCCCGTCCTGCGCTTCCACTGGAAGTGGAGCGATTACGAGATCAACCAGGTGAAGCACATGCAGGAGACCTTCCGCGCGCTCGTTGCGGACATGGGCGGGCAGGTCTTCTCGCCGATGCCGACCAAGGAGCAGGACTACAACATCGCGACCGGCGGGCAGATCATTCACGAGCTCGGCGGCACGCGCATGGGGCACGATCCGAAGACTTCCGTGCTCAACGCCAATTGCCAGGCGCACGATTGCAGGAACCTGTTCGTCGCCGACGGCGGACCGTTCGTGTCGCAGGCGGACAAGAACCCCACCTGGACGATCATGGCGCTCGCGTGGCGCACGTCCGACTACATCCGCGACCAGATCAGAGCGAGGGCGCTATGACCGAGTTCTCCCGCCGCGACGCCGTCAAGGCGATCGCCGCGCTCCCCTTCGCGCTCACGTGGGATCTCACTCCCTCGCAGCTCGAGCGCGCCGCCACCGCCTTTACCGTCGAGCAGGACTACGTGCCCAAGTTCTTCACCCGGAGCGAGTGGCAGACCGTGCGGCTGCTCGCCGATTACGTGATTCCCCGCGACGAGCGCTCCGGCAGCGCGACCGAAGCCAAGGTCCCGGAGTACATCGATTTTCTCCTCTCCGACAAGGACGCGTCCGAGTCCAGCAAGGTGGCCATGCGCGGAGGACTGGGCTGGCTCGACTTCGAGTGCCGGGAGCGGTTCGGCGCGACGTTCGTGCGCTGCACCGACGAGCAGCGCCGCGACGTGCTCGACGACATCGCCTGGCCCGCGCGCGCGAAGCCGGAGCACAGCCACGGCGTCGCGTTCTTCACGCGCTTCCGCGATCTCACCGCCGGCGGGTTCTTCTCCAGCGCGATGGGGTGGCAGGACGTCCGCTATGTCGGCAACGTGTTCAACCCCAACTGGCAGGGGTGCTCCGCCGAGGCGATGGCCAAGCTCGGCGTGTCGCAGGACCTCATGAACACCCGCATCCCCGTCCAGTGACGGATGGGCGGCTCGGCGTAGGCTTCGTCGGAAGCGGCTTCAACGCGCGCTTCCACATCCAGGCCTTCGCGGGCGTTCGCGACGCGGACATCGTCGGAGTCTGGAGTCCCAACCAGAAGCACGCCGCAGCCACCGCGGCTTACGCCCGCGAGCTGGAAGTCGGCGATGCCAGAGCGTACCGCTCGATCCGCG
>CALMKE010000201.1 GCA_937867645.1 uncultured Gemmatimonadota bacterium
GCTTACTCGGTTCTCGCCTACGGGCAGAGCCCGCGACAGGATTCGCCGTTTCATTCTGATCAGGCGGCGATGTTCGCTCGCGGAGAGATGAAACGGGTTTTGCTCACGCGTCGCGACATAGACGCGCATGCGATCCGGCGGTATCGGCCGGGGGCCCAGCCGAACTAGATCCTGCAAAAGAAAGCCCCCGTCTCTCGACGGGGGCTTTGAGCAGTGGTAGCGCGCGACTGCTTAGAAGTTCGGGTTCGCGAGTTTTTCCGCATCGGGGAGCGGCCAGCAACGCTGGTCGCCATAGACCCCGCCCTTCGGGTACGGCGAGCCAGGTGCCGGAACCTGGGGAATGTTCGCCAGGCGCATGTCATACCAGCGATTGCCCTGCAGCCAAAGCCAGCGGTTGCGCTCCTCCTGCAGCGTTGCGCCGAAATTCGCGACTTCGGTTGCCGTCAGCAGAGGAAGGCCAGCAGCGGCACGTAACTGATTCAGAATGAGCACTCCTTCTGCTCCGCCCCGGGCTTGGGCAAGAATGAGTCGTGCTTCAATGCCAGTCGCGATTGGGAGAGGCGCCGACAGCGAGGAATACTTCTTCTGCCACCACAGCGCGTTCACCTGATCACCCGCCTTGCGGCCTGCATCCTCCGTGGGGACACGCGGGTCCGGCGAGCCGCCTACCGTCATGTTCCGATACGCCGGTGCGACGGTCACCGCTGACCCGGAGTTGTTCTGTGCGAACACCCTGTTGTTGCGCCGGGCAGCTGTGGTGCTGGAGGTGGCGTTGTACACGAAATCAGCCGGAACCCGGGCTGCGTCGGCCGCAGCGCTGCCGAGATCGCCCTTGTCCCGAGCCGCACGAGCTCGTCCTACGTACGCGAGGTTCAGAAGGTTCTGATCGTTTGCCGCCTGGGCCGCGGAGATTGCAGCCGTAAAGCGCGTGATCGCCGAATCAAAGAGCTGAGCCGAAGTCAGCTCCGGGCCCACGTTAAGAACTCCGGTGCAAAAACCTTCCCCGAGAAGGATCAGGCTATATCCCGCGAGCGCGGCCGATGTCGCGATCAACTTCTGGCGATTAGGAACCTGCTGGTCTGTCCATCCCGCGAGCGCGGTGCTCGCCTGGTCGTTGGTAAATCTCGCGGTGCTGATAGGAGTGTAGACTCCGATCGCGGCGCAGCCGAACGTCGAATAGTGCGCGTCGGTCGGAAGGACGTCCCTGCGATCATACGACCATCGAGAAGCGGTTTGCGACCCGTCCACGAATTCACCGGCGCCGAGCGCGCTTACCACCACGTAGGCGCCAAAGGCGCATTCAAAATCTGCCACCGAGCTGGACACTATCAGAGCGGCGTTTTGCGGCACGAGATAGTTCTGCTCCGCGACCCTGCTCGGGGTCTCGATCTCCAGCAGGCGATCGACGTTGCAACCGGTGGCGGATACGGAGAGCAGCAGAAGTGCCCCGACGAATCGTCGTGCCCCGTGGCGGGAGAAGGCGCGCGGCGCGCCAATGCCGGAGAACACCCCATCAGGGGTTGTCGTCTCAACGGCGCAGTGCATTGAATGACGCGTCATGGTTTAGAAGCTCAGGTTGAAGGTCGTCACGAATTGCCTGACCTGCGGGAGTACGTTCTGCTCCCACTGGCCGAAAGCTCCGCCTCTGGACCCGGCGTTGAACGAAGCCTCTGGATCTATGCCCGGATAGTCGGTCCACAGCCCCAGGTTCCGTCCTGCCACAGTGATTGACGCCCGGGACGCGCCAAGGTTTTGCGCCAGGCGCGTAGGAATGGTGTATGTCAAAGCCAGCTCGCGGAACCTGGTGAAGCTCGCGTCGCGAACGAGGTTGTAAATGAACTGCGTCCCGCCCTGCGTCTCGGCCAGAGTCACGGCGTCGAACTCGCCGGGATACCAGTTCTCGCGGCAAAGATTGAAGAGGTTGCATCGTACGCGGCGGTTTCCATCCAGTTTCTTGTACCCGCCACGCCAGTCGAAGAACGCGTTTATCCGGAAGCTTTGCAGCAGGGTGAGTCCCGCCGTGAGCGACCCCTCCCTGGTGGGAACAGAGTTCCCCAGGAATACCCGGGGCGCGACGGCGCAGGAAACCACTCCGCCTTTGCCGTCGTCACACATCCTGGAGCTGGCGATCACGCGGTTGTTGGCATCCTTTTCGGCGGATACCACGCGTCTGTCCCACCATGCTCCCGGGGCATACCCCACGACGTGCTGAATTACCGAGGACACCGACACCCGGTCGTCGGCACCGAGCGATCGGATGACGTATTCGTTCGTGCTGGCGCTCAAGGTGAGATCGAGCACCGCCAGCGAAGTCGACAAAGGTTGCGCGCGGATGAGATACTCAAGCCCGCTGCGGTCCACTCGCCCCGCGTTGAAGATCTGCAAGCCGGGGAAACCCGCCGAGGGTGGCGCGAGTCGGGCAAGAATTGCGTCTCGCGTCGTACCATCGAAGTAGGTAACGTCGAAACCCAAACGGTCGTCGAAAAGGCCTGCGTCAAAACCGACCTCTATTTCGGTGCTTCGCTCGGGACCTAGATCCGGATTTCCCGGAGACGATGGCGTCACGGTACCGCCGGTACCTCCAAGAGAGTATGTCCGGATCGCGTCGAACGCTCCTGGCTGAAGGCCGCTGCCACCGTATGCGGCCCGCAACCGGAGCGTGTTGAACAGTGAGGGGAGCGGAATCGCAGGCTCTTCACTGACGACATACGAGACGCTCAGCTTCGGATACTTGACGA
Organism: uncultured Gemmatimonadota bacterium; assembly: GCA_937867645.1. Taxonomy (GTDB): domain Bacteria; phylum Gemmatimonadota; class Gemmatimonadetes; order Gemmatimonadales; family Gemmatimonadaceae; genus JACDCY01. Next base: position 2,739 of record CALMKE010000201.1, read on the forward strand.
CGTCGAAATTGGTGCCGAACGCGGAATTATCGTCAGCCCGCAACGCGCCCGTGACGAAGAGGCGATTGTTCCAGACAAGCTGTTCCTGGATGTAACCGCCAACGGTGTTGTTCTCGATGACATCGTCGTTGGTGATGTATCGGTTGGCGCCAAGGCTTAACGTGGCGATTCCTCCCACCGCGAAAGAATCCGCCCCGAGCGCTCGGACAGCGACGCGTCGGCCGTAATACTGCCCGCCGGCCGACGTGATGCTCCGCCAGGAACGACCCAGCGAGAGTGGCACATTCGCGGCATAGTCGAAGGTATTCGATATGACCTGACGCGTGGACGCGTCGATGTACCCGGCTCCCGGGTCCGTCAGGTACGAAAACGACGGGTACGTCTTGCCAAGAACATCGTTCCGGGGAGCGATTTCCTGGTTGTCTTCGTTAAGACGGTCCCGCCCAACGATCAATCGATGGTTGAACCACGACGCCGGGCGGTGATTCAACGTGATGCTTCCGGTGAACCGGTCGGCCTCCTGGAACGTCTCATTGGACTGGTAGTAGACGTTGGGTGGACCGCTTCGGAAGCCCAGCTGCCTGCTGCCATTCACCGCCAGGAAGGCCGGCGAGGAGAAGTACGTCGCCCAGGTTGCGCCGCCCCCACCTGCTTCCCATGGGATGTCCGTGCGCCCCGTCATGTACCCAACGGATGCCTGCAGATCCCATGACGCCGAAGGAGTCGAGGAGAAATTCGCGCGAAGGTTGGTCCGGCGAACCTGGTTGTCCAGCTCTACGCCTTCATTGCGTTCCTGATTGCCGCCCAGATAAAAACGGAACAACGGGCTGCCGCCGCTCACACTGACCTGCAGATCCTGGAGCGTGCCCGTGCGAAAAATGTCGTTGCCGAAGTGCGCGCGGAGAGAGTCGTTTAGCTGTGGAACGGTGATGGTGACCGTATCCCGGCCGCCTCCGGCACGGGGAATTGTGCCGTAGTTTTCGAAAAAGCGGTTTTCCCAGTTGGGAATCCAGTTGGATCCGTAGCGCGCGACGACGTTCCAGGTCGGCTTGCCGCTCGATCCGCGCTTGGTGATGATCTGGATAACACCGTTTGACGCTTCCGTGCCATAAAGCGTCGCAGCGGCGGGGCCCTTGATCACCTCGATGCTCTCGATGTCATCGGGGTCGAAGTCGTTCCAGCGCGATACCGGGCGTGACCCGAAGCCCTGGCTCGTGGGGCCCGATCCCTGCGTGTTGTCGACGCGAATGCCGTCTACATAAATCAGCGGATCGTTCCCCAGCGACAAGCTCGAGGCGCCCCGGACGCGAATCCGTGACCCGCTGCCGGCTTGGCCTGAACTTCCGACCACGCTTACACCGGTTGCACGGCCTGTGAGCAAGTCCTGAAAGGAGCGCACCGGCTGCGTCTCAACAACCTTCGAGGCGTCGATCTTGGAAACCGCATTGGCCACACTGCGCCTGGTGGTTTCGCCCACGGTGCCGGTCACCACCACTTCATTCAGCTCGACTGCCCGTTCCGCCAAGGCGATCTGGACGGCTGTAGTGCCGACTGTGACCCGCCGCTCGACTGGACGAAACCCGATACGGCGGACAACGATCTGCGCGGTCGTGCCCGGCACGCCCGCGATGCGAAACCGGCCTTGCGCATCTGTTGTCGCACGAAGGTCCGTGCCCTCAACGGAGATCGCAGCGTCGGCGATGGGCTGCTGCGTGCGCTCGTGCAGCACAATTCCGGCGATCACGCCGGCCTGTTGCGCCCCGACCGCGGGCGCTGCCAGCGCCACGACAAGGACGACGACACCCGGCGCAGCCAGGCTGGACAGGAGTCGGTTGAGACGGGGGAAGGACATCGCGAGCTTCATGATCACCCCATATGGTGGTGGACGGACGATCGTCGCGTGGGAGAACCGGGATGGTCCTGGACGATCGGAAAATTGAGCCGGCGAAATTCTACGTGTCGCGCCGGTCCTCAGCAAGAAGGCATTTTCTACGCGTCGCGGTGCACCCCATTGAACTTCTCCCTGGCCAACTGAACCACGAGCTCGGCCGTCCGCGGAATGCCGAACCACTCCGTGTCCAGGCTCAGATGGTAGTTCTCGTGGGCGCGCCACGACCGGGACCAGTGCTTCCTGACCCACTCCTCGCGGTGCTTGTTGGTCGCAT